>CANJRL010000117.1 GCA_947476675.1 Phycisphaerales bacterium | reverse complement strand
CTCCTCGTCCACGACGGCGTTGAGCGCGCTCAGGAGACGGGGCAGGCCCCCCATCGACTCGAAATCCGCGGCTCCGGAAGCCCGGGCGAAGCCGGCGCCGATGTCGTCGCCGTAGGACGTGGTGTCCTGGCCGATGAGGTTGAGTTCGACGGCGCCGTCGCGGAGCAGTTCGCGGGCCTCGGCGAGGATGGCATCGAGGGGCTTGCTGCGCATCTTGCCGCGGATCGAGGGGATGGTGCAGAAGGCGCAGTTCTGGTTGCAGCCCTCGGAGATGCGGAGGTAGGCGTAGTGTCGGGGGGTGAGGCGGAGGCGGGAGGCGTCGGATTCGAAGTAGCCGAGGCCCGCGCCGTCCTTGCCGTTGACGGTGAGGCCGACGGTGTTCATGCCGCGGGCCTTGGCGGCCTGGAGGGCGTTGCCCGCGATCCAGTAGCGGGGGTTGTCGGAGACCTCGCGGAGCGCCTTGCGCTCCACCAGGGTCGGGCCCCGGACGGCGTCGACGATGTGGTCGCGGTCGAAGACGCCGATCATGGCGTCGATGCCCGGGACCCACTCGAGCATCTTGGCGCGGTGGCGCTGGACCAGGCACCCGGCGACGACGACGCGCTTGATCTCGCCCGCCTCCTTGCGGCGGACGGCGTCACGGATGACCTCCAGCGACTCTTCCTTGGAGGCTTCGAGGAAGCCGCAGGTGTTGACGACGATGGCGTCGGCCTCGCCCTCGGCCTCGGCGGAGACGGGCAGGAGGCCGTCCTCGGCGAGCAGGCCGAGCATCTTCTCGGAATCGACGAGGTTCTTGGGGCAGCCGAGGGAGACGAACGCGACGGATCGGACGGGGGAATCCGCGGAGAGATCCGGGGCTTTGGGCGTGTTCCGCGCGCGGGGCATGGGCGGGGAGTGTAGGAGCGGAAGCGGGGTTGAATCCCTAGGCGGGCGCGCGGTGCGGGGCCGGCGGGCCGTAGAGCCGGTTGACCCTGATGTACTCGCGGACGGCCGGGTGCAGCAGGCCGGCGAGCGCGGGCGAATCGGGGCCTTGGGTGCGCAGGATGTCGCGGGCAGCGGTGGCGCTGATGTCGACGGTCGGTAGGCCGAGGATGCGCTTGCGCCAGGCGTCGAGGTCCGACGCGGGCCAGTGCGGCGCCATCGCGGCGAGGAGCAGGTCGGCGGTCTGGTGCGGCGCCCTCAGGGCCACCACGGGTTCGGCAAGGGCGATGACCTCGCGGGGCTCGCGCCAGAGGTGGAACGCCGCGGCCTGGTCGGCGCCGATGAGCAGGCGGAGTGAGGCGCCGGGCGCGCTCGCGCTGAGGGCGCGGAGCGTGTCGACGGTGTACGAGGGCGAGCCGGGGGCGGCATGGGCGGCGTCGATCTCGATCGTGCTGATGCCGGCGTTCGCGACGCCTTCCAGTGCCAGAGCGAGCATGGCGATTCGATGCCGATCCGATGCCTCGGGCCCGGCGTGCTTGTGCGGCGAGCGGGCCGCGGGGATGAAGAGCAGCCGCTCGAGGCCGAGGACGGCGGCGGCCTCGACCGCGAGCGAGACGTGCGCCGTGTGGGGCGGGTCGAACGTGCCTCCGACGAGCAGGATGCTTCGCGCCCCCGGGGGGACCGGCAGGCGGCCGATGGGTGTCGGAGGGAGCGCGGTCATCGCGAGGCGCCGACGGCCGAGGGAGCGGGACGCGATGGCGCCGAGGCCGCGGGCGAAGTTTCCGCGTCGAGCACCGCGACGAGCCGGGAGGCCATGGCGTCCAGGGCCGCGGCGGTGCTGGCGCGCAGACGCATCAGGCTCGGGATGATCCAGGGCCTTGTGAGGCACGCGAGCGCGACGGCGTTGGGCTTCGTGCGGCCTTGGCTGTCGACCCAGGTTTCGACGCCGCGGGTCAGGGTGTCGCCCGGCCCGTCGGACACGGCGCGGACGATGGCCCAGCGCAGGCCGGCGGCCTCGCAGGCCGGGGCGAAGTGGTGCGACTCGGTGTCGACCAGGTCTGCGCCGGTTCGCTCGCCAAGCGCGGCCTTGGCCCGGGGGGAGCGGATCACGGCGTCGGAGCCGAGCAGCGTGACGCGGCCGTCGGAGGGCTGATCGAGTTCCGGCTGGTCGTACAGGCGGCGCGGGCGGTTGGAGGGCGCGAGCGGGTTGACCGCGGCGGCGGGGCGCGGCGGCGACACGGGGTCGTCCGCGGCGGCGGGCACTATCACCGGCGCGGTCCACCGCTTGGCGGTCATGGAGATCACAGCGCCGATGCGCGGCGCCCGGGGAGTGGGCGAGAGGCCCCCGCACAGCCCGGCGAGGATGATGAGCCCGGGCCTCCCTCCGGGGTCGGCCGCGGCGGCGCGCACGGCGTCGGCGATGCGCCTGCCCGGGCCGGCGGCGATGACCGAGGCGCGGCCCCCGACCGCGACGGTTGCCGCGGCGGCCTCGATGGCGAGCGGGCAGAGCACGATGACGCGGGGCGGGGGCAAGGCGGCTCTCTCCGAGAGTGCGGCGCGGCGCGGGATGGAGCCCCGCGACCACCGAGGAATCGCGGCGGACGACGGAGTATCGGCCGAAGCCGGGCCGGGGGCCGTATACTGCGGCCCGCGTGCCCCGCCGCCGGCGGCGGAGCGCGGCGCAGGCCCCGTCGTCTAGCCTGGTTCAGGACACCACCCTTTCACGGTGGGTACACGGGTTCGAATCCCGTCGGGGTCATTCTTGGCCGCGATCGAGACATGATCGCATGAGGCATACAAGCGCCCGTCGTTCGCTTACTTCCTCTCCACCGCCCGCACCTTGGCGCCGGGGTCGAGTTGGCGGGTCATGTTGATGACGACGAGTTCGCCGGGCTCGACTCCGCGGGCGATATCGACGGTGGCGCCGAGGTCGCGCGAGACGTCGACGGTGCGGTATTCGAGCGTGCCGTCCGAGGTCACGACGGCGATGGCGGGCTTGCCGTCGCGGATGAGCATAGCCTCGCCCGGGAGGACGACCGGGGCGTCGGGGCGGGGGACGTCGAAGGTCACCTCGGTGAACATCCCGGGGAGCAGGGCGTGGTCGTGGTTGGGCAGGCGTCCCTCGACCAGGCGGGTGCGCTGGTTCGCGTCGAGGGCGGCGGAGGCCCGGACAACCTTGCCCAGGAACTTCCTGCCCGGGATCTCCGCGACGGTGACGGCGATGTCCTGCCCCGGGGCGACGGCGAGGGCGGCGGACTGCGGGGCGTCAACGAAGACCCGGAGTTCGTCGCGGCTGGTGATGCGAAAGAGGGGCCTTGCGGTGTCGGTCTTGTCGGCGATGACCAGGGCGCCGACATCAAAATCGCGGGAGGTGATCTCGCCCTTGAAGGGGGCGCGGATGGTGGCGAAGGCCTTCTGCTCCTCGAGACGCTGGCGCGAAACGCGGGCGGATTGGAGGGTGGCCTCTGCCGCGCCGACGGAGGCGAGGTCGGCGTCGGACTTGGCCTTGGCGTCGTCGATGGTCTGCGCGGAGACGGCGCGGGCGTCCTGGACGCTGAGGAGGCGGCGGAGTTGGGCGTCGGACTGGGCGGCCTGGGCGACGGCCTCGGCGAGGCGGGACTCGGCGACGTTGATGGCGGAGAGCGCCTCGGCGATCTGCTGATCGAGGACCGGGGTGTCGATGACCGCGAGGACCTGGCCCTCGGCCACGGCGTCGCCGATATCCGCGTTGATCTCGCGGATGTAGCCGCCCTCGCGGGGGTACACGGAGGTGTCCTGCAGCGCGACGAGGCGGGCGGGGAGGCGGATCGTGCTCAGCGCCTTGCCGGGGGCGGCGCGGACGACAGGAACGGAGGGGTTCTCCGCGGCGCGGTCCTGGGTCTGGGCGCGGAGGTCGGCGCGGGCCGCGAGCATGGGAGCGACGCCGAGGCTGTACACCCCGGCGCCGAGGGAGGCGAGGCAGAGCACGACGGCGATGGGCACGACGACGCGCGAGCGTGGCGAAGGCTCGGGAACCTCGGGCGGGGCGGCGAGCGGCTCCGCGGGCGTGCGGGGCGCGGCGTCGCGGTGCGGCGGTGGGGCTGGGGCGGTGATCACAGTCCGGCGACCTCGCGTTCGAGTTCTTCGATGCCGAAGGGCTGCTTCGTGCGCAGAAGAGAATAGATGACAGGGACGACGGTGAGCGTCACGGCGGTGGCGACCAGGAGCCCCCCGATCACCGCGCGGCCCAGGGGGGCGTTCTGCTCGCCTCCCTCGCCCAGGCCCAGCGACATGGGGACCATGCCGATGACCATGGCGGCGGCGGTCATGATGACCGGGCGGAGCCGCGTGCGGCCGGCCTCGAAGGCGGCGACGAGGGCGGAGCAGCCGGTCTCGCGGCGGTGGTCGTTGGCGAAGGTGACGAGGAGGATGGAGTTGGAGGTGGCGACGCCGATGCACATGATCGAGCCCATGAGGCTGGGCACGCTGAGGGTGGTGTGGGTCATGAGCAGCGTCGCGACGACCCCGGCGAGGGCGCCGGGGACGGCGAAGATGATGATGAAGGGGTCGAGCCAGGACTGGAAGTTCACCACCATCAGGAAGTAGACCAGGATGACGGCGCCGACCAGGCCGAGGGCGAGGCCTGTGAACGATGTCCGCATCGACTGGTACTGGCCGAGGAGGCGCATGGTGGTCCCGCGGGGGGCATCCCGGCCGACCTCGGCGACGACCCGCTCGACCGCCGCGCCGGCGCGGCCCAGGTCGGTCCCGTCCACGGAGAGCAGCACGTCGTAGACCGGCTGGACGTTGAAGTGGCTGATCGACACCGGGGTGGAGATGCGCGAGATGGTGGCGACCTGCTGCAACAGGCGGTCGACGCCGGCGGCGCTGTTGATGGGCGTGAGGTTGAGTTCTTCGAGGGTGGTGATCTTGGTCTGGGGGGTCTGCACGGCGATCGAATAGTTCACGCCGTTGCGGGGGTTGAGCCAGTAGTTGGGCGCGGCCTGGGCCGAGCCGCTGAGCGAGGTGAGCATGCTCGACGCGACGTCGCGCTGGGTGAGGCCCAGTTGGAGGGCGCGGGTGCGGTCGATCTCGACGCGGATGGAGGGCGCGGCCGGGACCTGCTGGAGGCGGACATCGACGGCGCCGGGGACCTCGCGGAGGCGCTCGATGAGCGACTGCGCCAGGCGGAGGTTGTCGTCGCGGGCCGGGCCGGTGATCTGGATGTCGAGGGGAGCGGAGAGGCCGAAGTTCAGGATCTGCGAGATGATGTCGGCGCTCTGGAAGTAGAAGACGATGTCGGGGAACCTGCGGGGGAGCCGCTCGCGCATGGCCCTGATGTAGCCCTCGGTGTCGCCCCGCCGTTGGGGCGTCAGGGAGATGAGGATCTCGCCGTCGGCGGCGGAAACGGTGCTGGAGTCGGAGAACGCCAGGTTCACGCCTCCGGCGGGGATGCCGATGTTGTCAACCATCGCGGCCAGGTCGGACGCCGGGATGATCTCGCGGATGGCCTGCTGCACGGCGAGGAAATCCTGCTCCGCGGTCTCGATGCGCGTGCCCGGAGGGCAGCGCACGTGCAGGCGGATCTGCCCGGCGTCGACGGCGGGGAAGAAGTCGCGTCCGAGCTGGGTCGAGGCGGCGCCGGCGCCGGCGAGGAGCAGCACGAACGCCAGCACGGCGGCGCCGCGGTTGTGCAGCGCCCACGCGAGCGCGGCCTCGTGGCCGGCGCGGACGCGGTCGAAGCCGGCGTTGAAGACCCGGTGGACGGCCCAGATGGGCCCCTTGCCCGAGCCATGCTCGCCCTGGGCGTAGATACCGACCTCCGGCTTGAGGAGAAAGCGCACCATGGTGGGCACCAGGGTGCGAGAGAGGACGTAGGACGCGAGCATCGCGAAGACCACGGCGAGCGAGAGCGGCACGAAGAGGAACTTGGCCGCGCCCCCAATGAACAGCACCGGGACAAAGACGATGCAGATGGCCAGCGTCGCGACGAAGGCCGGAACGGCGATCTGCTGCGCCCCGTCGAGGATGGCCTGGAGCAGCGGCTTGCGCATGGCCAGGTTGCGGTGGATGTTCTCGATCTCGACGGTGGCGTCGTCCACGAGCACGCCGACGGCGAGGCCGAGCCCTCCCAGCGTCATGGTGTTGAGCGTGTAGCCGAACGCGTCGAGGCAGATGATCGAGGTGATGATCGAGAGCGGGATCGAGACCGCGACGATGACGGTCGAGCGCCACGAGCCGAGGAAGAGCAGAATCATGACCGCGGTGAGCCCCCCGGCGATGGCCGCCTCCTTGACCACGCCGTCGATGGCGGCGCGGACGAAGATCGACTGGTCGAGCATCAGTTTGACGTCGACCCCTGGGGGGATGGTGGCGAGGATGTTGGGGAGGGCGGCCTTGACGCGGGCCACGATGTCGAGCGTGGAATAGCCGGCGGATTTCAGGATCGTGAGCAGCGCCGAGCGGGCGCCGTCGACGTGCACCATCGAGGTCTGCGGCGAGAATCCGTCGCGGACGTTGGCGACATCGTGGAGGTAGACGGTGGTCGCGCCGACCTGGCGGATGGGGATGTGGTTGAGGTCGTCGAGGACATCGGGGCTGGAGTTGGTTCGGACGGAGTATTCGGTGTCGCCGAGTTTGGCGGCGCCGGCCGGGAGGATGACGTTCTGGGCGTTGATCGCGAGGGAGATGTCGGCCGGCGAGAGGCCCCGGGCCGTGAGCTCCTGGGTGTCGAGGTCGACCATCACCTGGCGGTTCTTGCCGCCGAAGGGGAGCGGCACCTGGGCGCCCTGCACGGTCGCGAGCCGCGTGCGGATGAAGTTGAGGCCGATGTCGTAGAGCGTCTGCTCGTTCAGCGTCGAGGAACCGAGCGCGGCCTGGAGGATGGGCACGTTGGAGGCGGAGTAGCGGATGATCAGGGGGGGCGTCGTGCCCGTGGGCATGATGCGCAGGATGGTCTGGTTGATCGCGGTCACCTGCGCCACCGCGGCCTCGACCTTGGTCCCGGGCTGGAAGTACAGGCGGATAGCGGCGGCGCCCGAGAGCGAGGTGCTCTCGATGTGCTCGATCCCGTTGACCGTGGTGGTCATGGCCCGCTCGGAGATGGTGACTATGCGCCGCTCCATCTCCTCGGGCGAGATGCCGTTGTAGGTCCAGATGACCGACACCACGGGGATGTCGATCTCGGGGAAGATGTCGATCGCCATACGCTGGATCGTGACCGCGCCGAGCAGGATCAGCGCGAGCGCCGCGACAACGAAGGTGTACGGCCTGCGGAGCGCGAGTCGGACGATCCACATCGCAGCGGGGCCCTGTGCGTCAACCGTCGGAGAACCGAGCGCGAACCGGAGCCGTCCGGTCCCTGTTGCACGGACAATAGCCATCCGGCCCGCCGCCGATCCAGCGTGAGAGGGGGCTCACGCGGCGGATAGACCCCCCCCGTGGCGCTTCATTCGGGCGCGCCGACCGCCCCGTCGTCGATCCAGCGGGCGATCTTGTCGATCTGCTCCTGCGCGAGTTTCGGTGACGACTTGGGCATGCGGATCTTCGGGTGGGTGTGGTTCACCGACTGCCACAGGATGCTGTCGGATGAGCGCCCGGGAACAACCGCGCGGCCGGACTCGCCGCCGCGGAGCGCCCCGGCGATGGTCGTGAGGTCGAGCCCTGCGGCGGCGTCCTTGGAGGCGTCGTGGCAGACCGCGCAGTTGCTCGCCAGGATCGGCCTGACCTCGTCGCGGAAGAACTCCGCGCGAGGGTCGGCGAGCGCGATCCTCGGCGCTGCGGCGGGGTGCAGATCCGCCTCGGTGAGAGGCTTGGGCGTCCCGGCGCCGTAGGTGTACACCGCTGTGCCGCCGAGGTGGGCGACGTATGCCGTCCACCCGGCGCCCGCCCCCGCCGCGAGCACGGCGACAGCCAGCGCCGCCGTCGAGAGCGCCCTCTGTCTGGCCCAGGTGGCCGCG
>CANJRL010000116.1 GCA_947476675.1 Phycisphaerales bacterium | reverse complement strand
GGCGGCGTCGATGCCGGGGACGTGGAGGCAGTGGGCCGGGGCGTTCGTGGCGAAGCACGGGAAGGCGATGCCGCGGCTCCCGGAGCGGGTGTTCCGGGTGGGGCACGTGGACTGCGGATCGCTGGAGGAGGCGCTGGGGGTGATGTCGCCCCCCCACTGGGCGCGGGGCGACGAGTAACATCGGCGGCGTGATCTCGGTCGTGATCTGCAGCGTTGATGCGGCGAAGTTCCGCGCGGCGAGCGGCTGCTACGGGCGTCTGCTGGCGTCCGAGCCGCACGAGATCGTGGGTATCCATGACGCGCGGGGGCTGTGCGAGGGGTACAACCGGGGGGCGGCGAAGGCGCGGGGGGAGTTGTTGCTGTTCTCGCACGATGATGTGGAGTTCCTGGCGCCGGACTTCGCGGCGAAGGTGGTGCGCTCGCTCGAGACGGACGATGTGGTGGGGGTCGCGGGGACGAGCCGGCTGATCTCGGCGAGGTGGGCGAAAGCCGGCCCTCCGTGGGTGTTCGGGCAGGTGGCGCACATCTCGGCGTTCGGGGGCCGCACGTTCGAGATCGCGCTGTTCGGGGCGCCCTCGCGTCGGGTGGGCGGGATGCAGGCGCTGGACGGGCTGTGGTTCGGGTGCCGGCGCGAGGCGTGGGAGACGGTGCGGTTCGACGAGGACACGTTCGACGGGTTTCACCTGTACGACCTTGATTTCACGTTCCGCGCGCACCTGGCGGGGCTGAGCGTCGCGGTGCGGACGGACCTCTACCCGATCCATGTTTCGCGTGGGGCGTACGACGCGCGGTGGGAGAAGTACGCGGAGCGGTTCGTGAAGAAGCACGGCGGGTCGCTGCATCCGATGCGGCCTCGGATGTTCCACGTCGGCGGCGCCGAGGCGCTGACGCGCGCCGAGGCCGTGGCGCTGATGACGCCCCCCCATTGGGCGGCGCAGGGGGGCGAGTGAGGCGGCGCCCGTGATCACGGCGGTGGTGCTGACGGCGAGCGCGTCGCGGGCGCGGGCGGCGGAGCGTGCGGCGATGGCGGCGCTCGGGGGGGTCGAGCACGAGGTGCTGACGACGGTGGGTGCGGTGAGCATCGCTGCCGGGGCAAACGCCGCCGCGGAGCGTGCGCGGGGGGACGTGATCCTCTTTGTGCGCGACGACGCGGAAACGCTCTCGCCCGATCTGGCCGGGGCGGCGCGGCGGGCGCTGGAGCAGTGCGACATCGTGGGCGTGGCGGGGGCAGCGCGGCTTGTGAGCCCGGGGTGGTTCCACGGCGGGCCTCCGAACCTGTACGGGCAGATCGCGAACGCCAATGCGCTGACCGGCGCGGTGATGGTGATGCTGTACCAGCCGGCCCCGGAGCCGCTGGTGCTGGGGATGCAGGCGCTGGACGGCTGCATGTTCGCGGCGAGTCGGGGGGTGTTCGGGAAGGTTCGGTTCGACGAGGCCCGGTTCCCGACGGAGCACCTGTTCGACGCGGATTTCTTCTTCTCGGCGCATCTGGCGGGGCTGTCGCTCGGGGTGAGCATGGAGATGCACGCGTTGATCCCGCTGAAGACCGGGGTGGAGCCGGCGTGGGAGCAGGCGGCACAGAGGTTCTGGTCGAAGCACGGAAAGCGGCTGCCGAAGGAGAAGCCGCGGAAGTTCCAGGTGACGTCGGTGATGTGCGGGAGCCGCGAGGAGGCCCGGGAACTGATGGCGAGCGCGGGGCGAGGATCCGAAGGCGGCGGCGGGAGCGGGGGCGCGGGGGGGCCGCCAGTCCCGGGTCTGGGAGGAGAACCCGCGAGTTCGGCGTGATCGGTTCCCGGACGCTCGCATTCGGTCGAAAACCGGGCATACTGCATGTCCATGCCGTGCGGCGCGGTGGCGCCCTGCCTGTGATCGACCGCCCGCGGAAGCGGGAACGAAGGGAGAACGAAGGATGCTGAACAAGACCCTGTCGGCGGCGGTGTTCGCGATGGTGCTGGCCGGCGCGGCGATGGCGCAAGACGAGACGCCGCTGCCGCGCGGGCTCACGGAGCAGGAGCGGGAGTATCTGCGGCTGAACCCGCTGGAGGTGAACCTTCGCGCGGTGACGCCTCCGCCTGCGGGGGCTGTGCGGGCGGTTGCGGAGTACGAGCCGATGGACGGGCTGATCATCTCGTGGCGCGGGGGGACGTCGCTGACGAACATCCTGGCGCAGATGGCGGCGAGCATCACGACGACGGGGAACGCGAACCTGTACGTGGCGGTGGTTTCGAGCACGCAGGCGGCGGCGCAGGCTGCGCTGCAGGCGGCCGGGGCGAACATGGGCCGGGTGCAGTTCGTGGTGCGGAACACGGACTCGATCTGGATGCGTGATTATGGTCCCCGGTACATCTACCAGGGCGCCACGCGGGCGATCGTGGCGCACACGTACAACCGGCCCCGTGCGAACGACAACGTGTTCTCGCAGGGATTCTCGACGTTCAAAGGTCACGCGTACTACGAGGCGCCGTTGATCCACGGCGGGGGGAACTACCACCTCAACCAGGTCGGTCAGGGCAACGCGACGCTGCTGATCGCGAACGAGAACCCCGCGCTGACCCCGCAGCAGATCATCGATATCTGGAGTCAGTACTGGCGGACGAACACGACGCTGTACACGCCGTTCCCGACCTCGGTTGACAGCACGCAGCACATCGACATGTGGATGCAGGTGGCGGGCCCGAGCAGGGTGTTCATCAGCAACTGGGACGCGAATCCCGGCTCGACGCAGGCCATTATCTGCGACAACGCGGCGGCGTACATGGCGTCGCTCGGGTACAGCGTCGTGAGGCTGCCGGCGAGGCTCATCGGGGGCGTGCACTACACGTACACCAATATGGTGATGGTGAACAACCTGGTGCTGCTGCCCTCGTACACCAACGCGAGCGTCTCCGGGCTGAACGCCGGAGCGCTGGCGACGGTGCAGGCGGCGCTTCCCGGCAAAGCGGTGGTGCAGATCCCGTGCGAGAACATCGTGGGGCTGGCCGGTGTGATGCACTGCATCGTGATGCACGTGCCGCTGCACGGGGGGGGCCCCGGTGTGAACGGGCTGTCGCCGACGGCGTACTTGCAGACGTTGCGCGGGGGCCAGACGGTCTTCCCCGGCGCGAGCGTGGCGATCAACTACAACACCGACGACGACAAGATCGTCACCGGCGTCAACCTGGCGCTGTCCGTTGACGGCGGGGCGACGTGGACGACCCTGGCGACGGGCCTCGGCAACGGCTCGCTGGGCAACGGCGGGTCGTTCAGCTGGAGCGTCCCCGTCGTCACCACGCCTCAGGCTCGGATCCGCGTCACCGCGATCGACGCCGACGGCAACAGCGGCAGCGACATGAGCGCGGGGAACTTCCGGATCGCGGGGCCCTGCGTCGCGGACACCAACGGCGACGGGCAGATCACCTTCGCCGATCTGAACACGGTGCTGGGGCAGTTCGGTTCGAGCGCGACCGCCGGGTCGACGCTGGCCGGCGACGTCAACGGCGACGGCCAGGTGACATTCTCCGACCTGAACATCGTGCTCGGCGCGTTCGGCCAGAACTGCTGAGGCGGCGCCTCACCCCGTCGCTTCGCGACGGCACTCTCCCACATGGGGAGAGGGTGGGGAGGCATCAGAGGATTTCGCCCACGGTTCGTTGGAAGGAGATGCCGCGCTCGGGGGGGAGGCGCCTGAGGCCCTCGGCGCGGAGGCCGGGGGCGTGGCGCTCGAGGTAGCGATCGAAGAGTTCGCGGGTGGCGAAGACGTACTGCGTCATGACGCGCGGCGTGTGGTCGGCGCCGGGTTCGGGCAGGAGGCGGACGATCATGGCGGAGTGTGCGCCTCCGCGGATGACTTCGTCGGTGTGGCCGTCCTCGAGCCAGGCGGTGTACTCGTGTGCGGCGGGGTCGTCGGGGAGCGTGGCGGTGACTATGTAGAGGATTCTGGCCATGGGGGCGAGAGTATCCTGCCGGGGTGCGCCGCCTGCCGCGGCGTCTGAGCCGAGGGCCGCATGACCGACTGGTGGATGGCGAGAGAGTTCCACAGCAACCCGGCCGGGCTGCTGTTCTGGGTGTTCTGGGTGGTGTTCTCGATCACCCTGCACGAGCTTGGCCACGGCTGGGCGGCGATCCGGGCCGGGGATCGCACGCCGATCGAGACCGGGCACATGACGTGGAACCCGGTGGTGCACATGGGTCCGATGAGCCTGCTGCTGTTCGCGTTGGTCGGGATCGCGTGGGGGTCGATGCCGGTGAGCCCGAGCCGGTTTCGGCGGACGATCGACGATGCGATCGTGGCGGCGGCCGGGCCGGCGATGAACCTGGGGCTGGCGCTGCTGTGCTTTCTGCTGGGGATGCTGTGGCAGGCGTACGCGACGGGCGCGCAGGCGGTCCCCTCGCGGGTGTGGTTCCTCGTCGACATGTTCCTTCGGAAGGGCGTGTACCTGAACGTGGCGCTGCTGCTGCTCAACCTGATCCCGGCGCCTCCGCTCGATGGTTCGGTGATCCTCGGGACCTTCGTTCGCGGGTACCGGCGGCTGGTCGGCGGGCAGAACGGGGCGTATCTCGCGATGATCGCGTTCGGGGTAGTGTTCCTGACAGCGAGGGTGTGGCTCTGGCCTCCGGCGAGGTACGCGTCGGAGATCGCCATGAGCGAGGCCGCGGTGAGACTCCCGGGCGCGGCGCCCCTGGAGGCCCAGGTGCTGAGGGTCTACGGAGGGATGAGCGAGGAGCAGAAGCGGGAGGCGATCCGCGAGCTGATGCGGGCGATGCGAGATGCGCCGAGCGCCGGCGGCGGCTGAGGCGGGTCATGGGCTCGGGAGCGGGACGTGCTCGGCGATCTCGAGGCCGAAGGCTTCGAGCCCGGGCATGGCCTTGGGGTGGTTGGTCAGCACGCGAAGTTTGCGGAGGCCGAGGTCGCGGAGGATCTGGCCGCCGATGCCGAAATCGCGCTGGCCCATGGGCATCGCCTGCGCGGCGGCGCCCTCCGGATGGGTGAGATCGATGTTGGTAAGGTCGTCCTGCCTGCGGCGCGGAGACTGGAGTCGCTGCTCGATGGTGTCGGCGGTGGCCGAGGCGGAGGCGCCGCCCTCCATGACGCCCTCGGGGCGCATGTAGACGATGACGCCGCGGCCTTCGCGCTGGATGGCGCGCATCGAGGCTCGGAGGGCGTCGCCGGTGGCGCCCTCGGGGGACGACGACAGGTCGCCGAAGACGTCGCCGAGCAGGTGGCGGCGGTGCATGCGCACGAGAGTTGGCTGGTCGGTTTCCGCGGCGCGGCCGGAGCGGTCGGGCGCGCCGACACCCCCGGCGGTGAGCGCGACGTGCGGGAGGGCGTCGACCACGCTTTCGAAGGCGAAGAGCCGGAATTCGCCGCTGGCGGTGCGCAGGGGCGTGCCCTCGGCGGGGGCGATGCGGCGGACGAGGCTCTCGTCGCGGAGGCGGTGCTGGATGATCTGGGCGACGGAGCACATCTTGAGCCCGTGCCTGGCGCAGAGGATCTCGAGGTCGGGGACGCGGGCCATCTGGCCGTCGTCGCGCATGATCTCGATGATCACGGCGGAGGGGTGGAGGCCGGCGAGGCGGCAGAGGTCGATGGAGCCCTCGGTCTGGCCGGTGCGGACGAGCACGCCGCCGGCGCGGGATCGGAGGGGGTTGATGTGGCCGGGCCGGACGAAGTCATCTGGCGTGGAGCGGGGATCGATGGCCATGCGGATGCACTTGGAGCGCTCTGAGGCGGAGACGCCGGTGGTGAAGCCGTGGCGGGGCGCGCCGTCGATGGAGACGGTGAAGGGCGTGCCGCGCACTGAGGTGTTGTTCGCGGCCTGGGGGTGGAGGTGCAGGCGGTCGCAGTCCTCCTCGGTCAGGGAGAGGCACATGTAGCCCCGGGCGACGGTGAGCATGAAATTGACGGCCTCGGGCGTGACCTTTTCGGCGGGGAGGACGAGGTCGCCCTCGTTCTCGCGGCGTTCGTCGTCGGTGAGCACGATCATCTTGCCGGCGCGGAGGTCGGCGAGGATGTCGGGTATCGGGGAGAACATGGCGAGCAGGATAGGGGCGGGGCGGCGGGGGGCGCCGGCGAAGAGGTAGGCTTGGTTCATGCATGAGATCACCGATGGGGCGAGGCGGGAGCATCTGCGGTGGCTGCTGGAACTCACCGGCGTGCCGACGGCGACCGGGCGCGAGCACGGGGTGGTCGCGTGGGTGGAACGCTGGTGCGCTGCGCGGGCCGGGGTGACGCTCTCGAGCGACGCCGCGGGCAACCTGCTGTTGTGGAAGGG
Organism: Phycisphaerales bacterium; assembly: GCA_947476675.1. Taxonomy (GTDB): domain Bacteria; phylum Planctomycetota; class Phycisphaerae; order Phycisphaerales; family UBA1924; genus CANJRL01. The sequence continues at coordinate 1,819 of CANJRL010000116.1, read as the reverse complement.
CGAGCCGGGCGAACCGGGGTCGGGGCCGGTGCTGTTCACGGCCCACATGGACCACCCGGCCTTTGTCGTCGAGGCGGTGCTGCGCGACGATGAGGCGCTGGGCGAGACTGTCGGGGAGGCGGCGTTGCGGCTGTCGTTCCGCGGCGGGGTGCTGGACCCGTATTTCAAGGACGGGCGGATCACGGTCTGGGCGCGGGACGGGCGGCGGCTCCGGGCGACGCTGGTCGATTCGGGGCCGCAGAGCCCGACCACGGGGTTCCGCGACTGCGTGGCGGACCTGGACGGGCGCATCGACGCCGGCGCGGTGGCGCCCGGGGACATCGCGACGTGGGACCTGCCGGGGCCGGAGGTGATCGAGGGGCTGGCGCACGCGCCGGCGTGCGACGACCTCGCGGGGGTTGCGGCTGCGCTGGCGGCGCTGGACGTGCTGCTCGGAGTGGAGACGCCGGCGCCGGTGGGCGTGCTGCTGACGCGGGCGGAGGAGATCGGGTTCGTGGGGGCGATCGCGGCGTGCAAGCAGGGAACGATCCCGCCGGATGCGCGGGTGCTGGCGCTGGAGACCTCGCGGAGTTATGCCGAATCGCCCATCGGGGGCGGGCCGATCGTGCGCGTGGGGGACCGATCCTGGACGTTCAGCCCGGCGCTGACCGGGGCGGTGGCGAAGGTGTGCGAGAGCATGGAGACGGCGCGGAAGGGCGGCGCGAGGCCCTTCCGGTGGCAGCGACGATTGATGCCGGGGGGGACGTGCGAGGCGACCTGCTACGGCGCGTACGGGCTGAACGCGACGTGCCTGTGCCTGCCTCTGGGGAACTACCACAACATGGGGAGCCTCGATGCGGTGCAGGCCGGTGATGCGTCGATCGCGAAGGCGGCGCGCGAGGTGGTGAGCGTGGCGGATTTCGAGGGGCTGGTGGACGCGCTGGCGGGGTGCGGCACGGGGCTGGCGGATGCCGAGCCGCTTTCGGCGAGGATGGAGCGGTTGTACGCGGAACGGTCGTTCGTTCTTCGGGAGTGAGCGCCGGAGGAGGTGAGTTGACGGCGCGGGCGAGTCGGGGGACACTCTCGGCCCGCCTCGGCCACCCGACCGAAGGGCGAACGTTCGGCGGCTGCGCGGCGGGTGCATCCGGCGCGCGAACGGGCCGTACCGGGTCTGCCGGCGGCGAGCGCCGGTCCTTCCTTTGGAGAAGAGTCCGATGGCGAAGTTTGGCGGAGGCTCGGGGTCGCTGGTCACCGTGGTCACGCTGACGGTGGTGTCGGTGGGCCTGTTCGTGACGACGGTGGTGTTCGTGGCGCGGTCGCAGCGGCTGCAGGGGGAGCTGACGCAGGCGCAGAGCGACGCGCAGGACATTGTGTCCCCGGCCGAGCGGAATAGCGACGCGGTGCAGGCGTTGGTCCAGCAGGCCCGCGCGGAGCGGAAGAGCCTGGTGTCGTTCCTGAGCCAGTCTCTCCAGGGCACGATGCGCAGGGTGACGGGCAACGAGCGCGACACGCCGGCGACGCTGGGCAAGGCGCTCGAGGGCGTCGCCGGGGCGGATGCGGCCCCCCTGCTCGCGATCCTGGCCGAGCGGGAGCGCGCCGCGGGGCAATGGAAGAAGGAAGCCGAGGACGCCAAGGCGTCGGCGGCGGCGTCGCAGAACGACCTGCAGAACGAGGTCGCCCGGGTGACCAAGGCCCTGGCGGATCAGCAGGCGACGATCGCCTCGATGAACGACGAACTGGGCAAGTATCGCGCCGAGGTCGAGTCGTTCCGGGCCCGCACCGGGACGACCATCGCCGACAACAACAAGCGGGTGGACGACATCCGGGCGAAGGCGACGGC
>CANJRL010000115.1 GCA_947476675.1 Phycisphaerales bacterium | reverse complement strand
CCGCGGGGGCCCGCGCGCGAACCGCGGGCCCGGTGCTTTCCCGATTGTGCTTACCCAACCTGCTGCGGCGGTGACGCCGCGGACCCTGTGACGGGTGTGCGGAAGCGAATGTCGCGTCCGGGTCGCGTCCTGTCAAGACATCTCGCAAGGGGCGAGAATTTCTTTGCGGTGCGCGTGCCCGGGCTGCGCTCGCCGGTTCGACCCCGGTTCAACCCCCGGGCCGGGCGGCGGCATCCTCGAGTTGGACGGAGGCGATGGCGCTGGCCGTGTCGGGGGCGAAGCGGAAGACCTTGTCGAGCCCGGTGACGAGCATCACGGACCACACATGGTCGGAGACCGAGCAGACCTTGAGGCGCTTGCCGCACTCATCCAGGCGCTTGCGCAGGCGGAGGAGTTGCGCGATGTTCGAGGAGTTGAGGTAGGTGACGGAGGCGAGGTTGAGGATGACGTGGGGCATCTTGGCGGGCGGGAGCGACACCAGGCGCGTGTGCACGCTGTTGAGTTCTTCCGAGAGCGCAGGCTCGTCGGCGAGTTCGGCGATCACGATGTGTTCGGACCAGTTGGTCGCCATGAGGGGCCCCTTCGGTCGCGGAGGGTAGCAGAACCAAGGCGGCCCGCCGGCGTCAGGAGGCGGATTCGGGCGCGGGCGGGCTGTCGGCCGGGGAATCCGCGCGCGTGGGCTCGCTCCCGGGCGCCCGGGCGGCGGCGATGACCCGGTCTCCTTCCTTGAGCCTGACCACGCGGACGCCCTGCGTGCCGCGGCCGGTTTGTCGGATCTCGGCGGCGGGGATGCGGACCAGCATGCCCCCCTGGGTGATGACGATCACGTCGTCGGCGGCGTTGACGCCCAGGGCGGCGACGGCGCGGCCGGACCTGTCGCCGGCGTCGATATCGATGCGGCCCTTGCCGCCGCGGCTCTGGCTGCGCATCTTGCCCTGCTCGGGCTGGACGCGGTACTCGTCGACCGGGGTGCGCTTGCCCTGGCCCTTCTCGGTGATGGTGAGCAGGTCCATGGCGGGGTTGGCGGTGACCCGATCGTTGTCCCGATCGCGGGCCATGCGGATGGTGGTGAGGCCGATCACGCGGTCGGTGTCGGAGAGTTCGATGCCCTTGACGCCGGCGGCGGCGCGGCCCATGAGTCGGGCGTCGCTCTCGTCGAAGCGGATGGCCATGCCCTCGGCGGTGGCGAGGAGCAGGTCGTCGTCGCCCTTGGTGACCGCGACGTCGAGCAGGGCGTCGCCCTCCTTGAGGCCGACGGCGATGATCCCCGACTTGTTGACGTTGCGGTAGTCCTTGAGGGGCGTGCGCTTGACCACCCCCTGCTCGCTGACAAAGGCGAGGAAGTCGCTGCTCCTCTCGAAATCGCGGATGGTCAGGAAGGCGCGGACCTTTTCCTCCGGCTTGAGGTCGAGCAGGTTGACGATGGCGCGGCCCCGGCTGGTGCGGGAGAGTTCCGGCAGTTCGTAGACCTTGAGCCGGAAGACGCGGCCGGTGTTGGTGAAGCAGAGCAGGTCGTCGTGGGTGCCGGCGACGAAGAGGTGCTCGACGAAGTCCTCCTCCTTCGAATCGGCGGCGATGACCCCCGTCCCGCCGCGGCCCTGCTGGCGGTAGGCGTCGAGGGCCACGCGCTTGACGTACCCCTCGTGCGAGATGATGACGACCATCTCGCGCTCCTGGATGAGGTCCTCCAGCGAGATGTCGGTGTCCGCGTCCTCGATGCGGGTGCGTCGCGCGTCGGCGTAGCGCTCGCGCATCCGGGCGCAGTCGGCGCGGATGATGCCCAGCACGCGCTCGCGGCTGGCCAGGATCGCCTCGAACTCCTCGATCTGCTCGACCAGCCTGCGGTACTCGGCGGCGAGCCTCTCGATCTCGAGGCCGACCAGCTGCAGCAGCCGCATGGCGCCGATGGCCTCGGCCTGCACGCGGGTCAGGGCGGCGCCCTCGCCCGCGGCGGCGGCGTCGAGCAGCCGGCGGGGGATCAGCGGAGCGAAGCGGTGGCTCTCGGCGATGCGGAAGCGCCGGGCCATGAGCGCGCGGATGGCGTCCTCGCGCGTCGCGGAGGACCGGATCAGGCGGATCACCTCGTCGATGTCGCACACCGCGTAGATCAGGCCCTCCTGGACGTGGGCCTTCTTCTGGGCCTCGCGGAGCAGGTGCGCGGTGCGGCGGCGGATGACCTCCTCGCGGTGGTCGATGTAGTGCTGCAGCATCTCGCGCAGGCTGAGCGTGCGCGGCTGGCGATTGACCAGAGCGATGTTGATGATGCTGAAGGTCTGCTGGAGCGGGGTGAACTCGTAGAGCTGCTGCTCGACCACCGCGGGGTCCGCGCCCCTCTTGAGTTCGCAGACGATGCGCACCGGGTTGCGCATGTCGGCCTCGTTGCGCGCGTCGGCGATGTCCCTGATCTTCTCCTCGCGGATCGCGTCGACGATGTTCTCCATCAGCGTCTCGCCGCTGAGCTGGTAGGGGATCGCGGTAATGACCACCTGCTGGCGGTCCTTGCCCCCCCCGGGGATGGGCTCGACCTGCACGGTCCCGCGCACGGTGACCTTCCCTCGGCCGGAGGCGTAGGCCTGGGCCACGCCCCGGCGGCCTCGGATGATCCCGCCGGTGGGGAAGTCGGGCCCGGGCACGATGCGCATGAGGTCGCCCAAGCCCAGCGCCGGGTTGTCGATGACGGCGACCACGGCGTCGAGGATCTCGCCGATGTTGTGCGGCGGGATGGACGACGCCATGCCGACGGCGATGCCGGTGGAGCCGTTGATGAGCAGGTTCGGGAGCCGCGCCGGGAGGACGGAGGGCTCCTCGCGGGTGTCGTCGTAGTTGGGGTGGAAGTCGACGGTGTCGAGGGCGAGGTCGTCGAGGAGGTCGGCGGCGGCCTCGGTCATGCGGGCCTCGGTGTAGCGCATGGCCGCGGGAGGATCGCCGTCGATGGAGCCGAAGTTGCCCTGCTTGTCGACCAGGGGAACGCGCATCACCCAGTCCTGGGCGAAGCGGACAAGCGTGGGATAGATGACCGCCTCGCCGTGGGGGTGGTAGTTGCCCGAGACGTCGCCGCAGATCTTGGCGCACTTCCTGTGCTTGGCGCGGGGCCCGAGGTTGAGGTCGTTCATGGCGACCAGGATGCGGCGCTGGGAGGGCTTGAGCCCGTCGCGGACGTCGGGCAGGGCCCGGTCCATGATCGTGCTCATGGCGTAGGTGAGGTAGGAATCCTGGAGTTCGCGCTCGATCTGGGTGTCGACGACATGGCCTCCAGCGCCGATGGGGACGGCGGGGTCGGCGGGCTGCTCGCTGTCGGATGAGGGAGGGAGTGTGGCGTCTGCCATGCCGAGGAGTGCTCCGAGGGCGCGCCGCGAAAAGCCGCGGAAATCCGCGGCGAAAGTATAGCGCCGCGGTCGCGATCCCGCGCGGTGTCGGAGGCTCGGACACGGTCAGTTGGGCGCGCTCTGCGGCGGCCTCCGGGAGGCGGCGGACGCCGCCAGCGGCCGCGCGATCAGCACGATTCCGACGCCCGGAGCGAGCCACCACCACTGCTTGCCCAGGAAGCCGAGCGCGAATGCCGGCGCGGCGAGGACAACCGCCGCGAGCCACACTCGGCGCTGAGCCCTCGCGCCCGGGCCGATCGGGCGCGCGACGATCCACACCCAGGCCGGGAAGATCACGCCGTAGAAGGCCATGAAGATCGTGTAGCCGTCCTCGGCGATGACGGGCATGCGCCCGCGTTCGAGCCAGGCGAAGCCGACGCCCAGAGCGAGCCCGACGGCCATGCACAGCGCACCCTCCAGCCGGCGCGGGCCGACCTCGGCCAGTTCGCGGGCGTGGGCCCCGGCGGTGAACGCGGCCTGGAGCGCCATATGGGCGAGGATCAGCGGGGGGAGCCAGCGGTTCCGGAGGAGGGCGGAGGCGTACACCAGCGTCCCCGTGATCATGGCGAGAAAGAGCACGCCGAAGCCGAGGATGAACGCCGCGTTCCCCGAGGCGCCGGGCGTGTGCTGGCGTACGCGGTGGAAGGTCAGATCGAGGAACGGGCACATCGTGAAGCCGAAGACGCACGAGGCCGCGAGGTAGATCGCGTCAAGGGCCTGGGCGTCGCCGGTCGGGGGGGGCGGGGCCAGGTGGTCTGCGCCGCGCAGGAACGCAGCGAGCATCAGGCCTCCGGAGGCGATCCAGACTCCCACGCTGAGCGCATCCCATCGCCGGAGCCCGGCGAAGGCGGCCGCGAGGAACATGACGCCGGCCGCGAAGCACGCCGCCGGGAGCGTCTGCGACCTGCCGAACGCGACCGTCCACACCCACACGCAGAAGAAGATCTGGAAGGCGATGGTGACGCGGCTGAACCACCGCGCCGCGCCCATCCTGCCCCGGAGGAAGGCCTGGCTGGCGCCCGGCCTGCGCAGGACCAGCCCCATCGCGGCGGCGCCGACGACATTCGGCGCCGCGAACACCGCCCACCCGGCCCACCCGAACTCGCGGAGGAGGATCACCGGCAGCCACATCCCGATGCACCACGTCCACGAGCAGGCGAGGAACGCGCCGCGCGAGACCGCCGTCCAGGCCCCTCTGGCTGTGCCGCCGTGGTGCACGCGCGGACTGTACCGGAGGGTTCAGCGGCGGGCGGCGCGGGCCCTGCGGCGTTCGCGCTTGCGTTTGTGGTGGGCCTTGGGGGTGATGTGGAAGGTCGCGTGGCTCACGCCGACGCGGCGCTCGACGTCGTGCTTCCCGGGCACGATCTGCTGCACCACGTCGAGGTCGATATCGATGTTGAACTCGCCCCCGCCCTTGACCAGGGTGTCGAGGTCCTGCTTGGGCTTCACGCGGTAGAGCGCCGGGCCGAAGCACGGGCGCAGGAAGCGGTACGAGAGGCTCTTGCACACCACCGTGTAGTCGCCCCCGAGCCGGCCCCAGAGGTACATGCCGCCGGCGATCTCGCTGTTGGCGAGGAGCGAGGCGCCGGCCATCGCGTTGTACCAGTTGCGGTTGAACCGCTTGAATGGCAGGACGGCGTGGAAGGTCTCGGCGTCGATCTTTTTGAAGCGGATGCCGCTCTTGAACGCGATGGGCAGCCAGATGCGGCTGCTGATCCACTGCCAGACGCTGTTGCCCACGGTCATGCGGGCGAGGAACGCCTCGACCCGGTCCATGAACGCGCGGCTGTGGGGGTGGCTGGCGATCGACCCCGCGCCGACGGCCAGAGCCATCATCCCCGCCTCGATCGGCGTTGCCGCCGGGGGCGCCTGCTCGACACCCGAGCCGATCGGCATCGGGGGCGCCTCGGCGACCGAGGCGACCTCGCGCGTCGACGACTCGCGGATCACCGCCGTCGTCGGGGCGCGCGTGACTTCCGCCCGGGCATCGGCGCCCGCCGTCGCTGCGGTCATGGCATGGGCGGGAACATCGCTCACGTCGTCAGCCTGTGGGAGGTCCTCGGTCGCTCCCGAGGAGGGGCGGAGTATACGCCCCGCTCTGGAATCGGCGCGAATTGCTACTCATCCACAGCGGCCAGCCGGAACACGCCGGGTTTCTCCCGGTCCCGCTCCACCCGAACGATCGGATTCCCCGGTTCGTGGTCGATCGCGAGCAGCCACCCCAGTGACGCCGCGGCGTCCAGCAGCCGCGCCCGCATCTGCCCGCTGACGAACGGCTCGACGTCGTAGGCCATGTTGTACGCCTGGCCAACGTGGTGCACGGTCGGCATGACATCAGGGGTGTAGACGATCACGCGGCCGCGCCGGTCCGTGAACCGAACAGCCTGCTGACCCCAGGTGTGCCCCGGGACGCGGAAGACCTCGATGCCCGGCAGAACCTGGGTGAAGACGAACTGGCCGAAGGCGACAGGACCCCCTGGCCCGGTCTGGGTGACGGGCGAGGCCCCGTCGATGAGCCGCAGCCGCTCGGCAACCTCTTCCGTGAGGTGATCCTTGAGGTACGTGCGGGTCATGGTCGATCGGTTGGCCTTGGAGTCGTCCCATTCCTGGCGCTGGCAGACGATCTCGGCGTTCGGAAAGGTGAGGATCGGCCGGTCTGGCTCGCCGGCGCGTGGGCGCCTGGTGAGTGCCCCGGCGTGGTCGAAGTGGAGGTGGGTGACGATGACGGTGGAGACCCCGCTTGGGTCGGCGCCGGCCTCGTTCAGCGCGTCGAGCACGGAGCGGTCTTCGAGGGCGTAGAGGTCGCGCTCCTTGGGGCCCAGTTTGTCGCCGCACCCCACCTCGATGACAACCAGGCGCCCTTCGCGCTCCAGAAGCAGGGTGTTGGACTGAACGGGGATGCGGTTGCGCTCGTCGGGCGCGACGGCCTTCTCCCACACGACGCGGGGGACAACGCCGAACATCGAGCCGCCGTCCAGCCGGAACGCGCCCGAACGCAGCAGCCTCCAACTCCAGTGCGCCTCCTTCATGCCTGCCGCCTCCTCGCCCCGAGGGTACACTCGCCCGAGCCGATGGCGACGGAGCGCATCATCTCGGCGGCGGCGCAGAGCCCGGAGGAGGAACAGCAGAACTGGTCCCTGCGGCCGACGCGGCTCGAGGAGTACGTCGGGCAACAGGACCTGGTCGAGCGGATCCGCATCGCGGTCGCGGCGGCGCGCCTGCGCGGGGAGCCCGTCGAGCACGTGCTCCTCCACGGGCCTCCGGGGCTGGGCAAGACGACCCTGGCCCACGTCATCGCGGCGGAGATGGGCGCCGTCGCCCACGTCGCCTCCGGGGCGGCGGTCACCAAGGCCTCCGACCTGGTCGGCACGCTGACCCGGCTGAACCACGGCGACGTGCTGTTCATCGACGAGATCCACCGCCTGCCGCCGGCGGTCGAGGAGTTCATCTACCCGGCGATGGAGGACTTCCGCGTGGACTTCCCGCAGGAGCGCGGGAACTTCTCCGAGGCGTGGAGCGTGAGCATCAAGCCATTCACGCTCATCGGCGCGACGACGAGGGCCGGGCTGCTCTCCTCGCCGATGCGCTCGCGATTCGGCATCGCCCATCATCTCAAGCACTACTCGGTCGAGGAACTGCTGACCATCCTCGGGCGGAGCGCCCGGTTGCTCGGCATGCCCGGGGCGCCGCCGGCCTCCCTGGGGGTGATCGCCGAGCGCTCGCGCGGCACGCCCCGGGTCGCCAACCGCCTTCTCCGCCGCGTGCGCGACTACGCCCAGGTCAGGGCCGGGGGCGCCCTCTCTTCGACGGTCATCGACGAGGCCCTGGCGCTCGAGGGGGTGGACGGGCAGGGCCTCGACGAACTGGATCGCTCGTACCTGCGCGTGATCGCCCGGACCTATCAAGGGGGGCCGGTCGGGCTCGAAGCGGTCGCGGCGACGCTGAATGAGGATGTGGGCACGCTCGAGGACGTCGTCGAGCCGTTCCTGCTGCAGATCGGGTTCGTGGCCCGGACACGGAGGGGGCGGATGCTGACGCGGGCCGGTGCGGCGCACATCGGCGCGCCCCCGCCCGTCATCACCCGCGACCCGAGCGCCGACCCGGCGCTCTTCGCCTCCGAGGAGTGATCCCGCTCTAGGATCGCGGCATGCCCCGGGTCCTGGTCGGCGAGATGATGGATGCGCCCGACGTGCCGAGGGACCAACTGGCCCGCTCCCTCGGGTACCTCCGCTTCGTGAACGCGCGGCTCGGCGGGGCGGGAGCGCTCCTCTCGCACCTGAAGCGCTGGTCGCGCGCCTGGCCGAAGGCTGGGCAGGGCTTCGTGACCATGATCGACGTGGCGACCGGCTCTGCCGATATCCCGGTTGCCGCCAGGCGATGGGCGCTGGGCGCGGGGTACGACCTGCGCATCACGGGCGTGGACATTCACAAGGCGACGCTGGCGGAAGCGGAGGCGTACGTCGGTGGCCAGCCGGCGGACGTGCGGCGCGGGATCAGCATCGAGCGCGGCGACGCGCTCCGCCTGACCGAGAGATTCGCGGACGGCGCCTTCGACTATGCGCACGCCGGGCTCTTCCTCCACCATCTGCAGGACGTCGAGGCGATGACGGCGCTGCGGATCATGGACCGCCTTGCGAGCCGCGCCGTGGTCTGGAACGACCTGGTGCGCTCGCCCCTGTGCGTGCTGGTGGCGCGGGCCGCGGTGATCGGCCAGCCGCTGATCGTGCGGCACGACGCGGTGGCCAGCGTTCGCGCCGGCTTCACGCGGGCCGAGGCGCTGGCGATGGCGGGGCGCGTGGGCCTGCCCCGGGTGCGCTGGCGGCGCGAGCCCTTGCTCCACCGCTTCACGCTGGCTTCCGAGAAGCCCGGAGCGCACGGGTGAGCGCGCCGCACGCGCTGATCATCGGGGGCGGGCCGGCGGGGTGCGCCGCGGCGGTCGGGCTGCTCGCGCGCGGCT
>CANJRL010000114.1 GCA_947476675.1 Phycisphaerales bacterium | reverse complement strand
GCCCTCGGCGTCGGCGACGAGGTCGCGGAGGGTTTCCATCTCGGCGTCGGACCGGATGGCGGCGCGGGTCTGGTCGAGGCGGCGGATGACGTGGGCGATCATGACGCCGCTCATCTCCGCGGTTGCCTTGGCGAACTGAGGGTCGGGCTTTCCTGTCTTGAGTTGATCGAGGAGGGAAGCCTGAGCGGCGCGGACGCCGCGGCGGAACGCGCGGGCCCAGATGTCGGGGTCGCCCCCCCTGCCGTTGCGGGCGAAGGTGGCGCCCTGCTCGGCCAGGGACGACGCCATGAGGGTGATCGCTTCGCCGCGGAGATCTGGCCCGGCGGCCTGGAACGCGGTGATGAGGCCGTCGACAACGCTCGGATCGTTGTCGGTGCGGAGGGCCTGGGCGAGGGAGCGGACCAGATTGCGGCCCTGGCCGGCGTCCAGCGGGGAGCGTTTGGCGGCCTGCTCCTCGAGCGTGCGGCGAGCGGCGGCGACCCCACCGTAGCGCACCGGCGGGCGTCTGTCGGCGAGGGCGGCGGTGATGATGTCGAGGGAACCAGGGGTGGCGAGAGCGCCGGCGATGCGCGCCGCGTTGAATGCGATGCGCTCATTGGGCGAGGCGACGAGGCGCCTGAGGTCCGCCTGAAGGCCGTTGCTCATCTCGAGGCGCACGGCGACGGAGACGCCCTTGGCGATGGCCGCGAGGATCTCATCGCGGGCTGCGCGGTTGGCCGCGGGGTCCTCGGAGGCGACGCCGTCGAGGTGCGCCGTGATGAACGCCGCGACCACGTCCTTGTCCGCCGGGGACAGGTCGCTCTTCTGGATGACGGCGTCGGGGAGGGGAGCCGCGGCGCAGGGGACCGTGCAAGCGGCGAGCGCCATCAGGCCAGCGGCACAACCGGTCGCCAAGGATCTGGAGATCATCGCGGCTCTGGGAAGGGTGTTCGATCGGGGCGCGAACGACGCCGTTGCTCCCGAACGAACGGACGGGGACGGTATCGGGCCTGGCGGGGGGCGTCAAACCTTGCTGGCCGGTGGGCGTATGGGTGGGTATAACGACCGTTGATCAGCCCTCTGGATCGGGAAGCGCAACCCGGGGGGCGGAGGCCGGGGCCGATTCGCCAGGAGAGCCTGACGGTGGCGGGATCATGGAGCCGATCACCGGTGGTCTTCGTGGGGCTGGCCTGGTCGCTGGTGCTGGTGGTGGCGGGCTGGAAGGCCGCGATGTGGGCGAGTCCGCCGGCGCTGCTGCCCGGGCCTGCAGTGGTGCTGGGCGGGCTGACGATGATCGCGATGGGGCAGTTTGTGTTCGCCGCGCTGGTGTGCGGGCGGATGTTCCCGGGCGCCGCGCGAGCGGTCGCGGCGTGGGAATTGGTCTGCGGGGCGGCGTTCATCGCCCTGGGCATTGCGACGGCGGCCGCGGCCGCCCTTGGAGCGACGCGCTGATGCACGGATCCCGAACGACGTCATGGGGGAAAGCGGCGCTGCTCGCGATGGCGGCGGGGCTGGCGTCGCCGCCGGCCGCGACGGCGCAGCCGGCAGCCGGAGCCGACGCCGCGGCGCCCGACGCGTTCCCGCGCGAGGCCGACGCGACGCGGGAGCAGGCGTGCTGGCGGCTGGCCCGGTTCTCGTTGCTCTGGCTGCGGGGGCTGGAGAGCCCGACGCCGCGGGATTACCGCATCACCGCGCTGCTGCTCGCCCAGGCGTCGGCGATGAATCCCAAGAACGAGGAGGTGCTGCGTCGTTCGATCGACGCGTGGCACAACGCCGGGGACGCCGAGCGCACCCTGGCGGCGACCGCGGCGCTGGTGAGGCTGAACCCCTCGGACACGGTGGCGCAGCTGCGGCTGATCTCGTCGCGGCTGTCGCGGCTGCAGGAGATCGAGGCGCGCCTCGCCGCGTACGACCGGCTGCTCGGCGAGGGCGGCAAGTCGCTCGACCCTTCGGTGCGGAGCCGGCTGGCGCTGGACGCGGCGCTGCTCGTGCGCGAGCGGGGGGACGATCGGGGCTTCGCGGAGCGGCTCACGCAGGCGACGCAGCTGGATTCGACGAACAAGCAGGCGGCGGTCCTTGCCGCGGCGTTCTACAACTCGCGCTCGGACGACCCGATGGGCCGGATCGAGATGCTGGTGAACGTGCTGCTCGCGGATCCGCTCGACGCCGCCGCTCACCGCGACGTCGGGCGCGAGTTCGCGAGGCACGGGGCGTTCCGCGCGGCGCTGCGATTCACGGGGTACGGGGACCGGCTGTCGAACGCGGCGGGCGTGCGGCTGCCGACGTCCTCGCTCACCGAATCGCTGGTGATGCTGTGGCAGCGCGACGGCAACGAGGCCGTCATGAAGGAGATCGGGCAGTTCGAGCAGGCGCTCCGGGGAAGCCGCGAGTCGTCGGCCACCTCGGGAGCGTCGGCGGGCAAGGCGGCCGGCCGGCCCCTGGAGAAGGTTCACCTGCCGACGGAGGTTGAGACCATCCGGCTGGCCTTGAATCTGGCGGCGGGGCGGCGCGAAGCGGCGGAGGCGTCGATGCGGTCGGTTGTCTCGGAACTCGAGGAAGTGGTGGCGGACGCGGACCGGCCGGGGCCGGAGGGTGTCGCGCCGGTCTCCCCCGAGGATCGCGAGGTTCGCGAGAAGAACGCCCGCGTGGGCGGGCTGTGGGCGCGTCTCTGGGCGGGCGCGGAGATCGACAAGGCCGAGGCGGCGCTGGCCGAGATCCGCGAGAAGCACGATCTGGACGCCGACGCGCTGCGGCGGTTCGACGGGTGGTTGGCCCTGCGGCAGGGCCGCTTTGCGGATGCGGAGGCGGCGCTGCTCCCGATCGCGGATGAGGACCTTCAGGCCGGCCTCGGCGTCGCGACGATGTGGGAATCGCGGGGGGAACTCGCGAAGGCGATCGCGGCGTACGCGAGGCTGGCCCTGGAGCGCCCCGAGTCGGTGCTCGGCGCGTACGGGCGGCGGCGGATCGAGACGCTGCGCGACGAGCCCCTGGCCCCGACCGAGACCGCGACGAAACTGGAGGCGTACGCCGAAGCGCTGCCGCCGTGGCTGGAGAGCGCTGTGACGGAGTTCAAGGCCTCCCTGTTCGTCGCGGCGGAGCATCCTCGGAAGGCGATGCCGCCGGGCGACCCCGTGGAGCTCAAGATCACCGTGCAGAACATCGGGCGGGCGCCGGTGTCGATCGGGCCTGATTCGGCGCTCTCTTCGCGGGTGCTGATCACACCGACGATCAAGGTGCAGGGCCGCGGGACGCCTCCGGAGGCGCGGGTCAAGCAGGAGATCGCCGACATAGGCCAGCGGCTGCGGCTGCTCCCGAGCGAGCGGTTCGAGGCGACGGTGTGGGCGGGGCAGGGGGTCTTCGGCGACGCGGTCGACGCGGTGTTGCCCCCGATGACGGTGAGGCTCCGCGCGACCACGAACTTCGTGGTGACGCCGGACGGCCGGTTCACGGCCGGGCCGCAGAGCGCCACCGCGGACACGGGGATCGCCTCGCGGGGGCCTCTGCAGTCGATCGCGCTGAAGGCGGAGGAAGGCGGCGCGTACATCGCCAACGCGCAGGGCGAGGGGTTGGCGCGGGCCGTCCTGTACGTGCACGGGCTGGCGTCGCTGGTTCTGTCGCCGGAGAAGGATGAGGCGCTGACCGGCGCGGTGGCCCCGTTGGAGGAGGCGCTGGCGGCGCGGCTGCCTTCGATGACCGAACTGGAGCGCGTGCTGACCCTCGCGGTGCTCACCTCGGGCGTGAACAAGGCGGCGGCGAGGCCGGTCCTCGGAGCGGCGGCGGCGGACCCTTCTCCCCTGGTGCGCGCGGTGCGGCTGATCGCGGAGCCGCCGCCGGCGACGGACGCGTCCTACACCTTCGTCATCGAGAACGGCCCGCCCGACGTGAGCGAATTGGGGCGGCTGCTCCGCGACGCGGCGGCCGAGCGGGAGGCGGCGCCCGCCGCCAGACCTGCGGCGGCCGAGCCGGTGAAGTGAGCGTGATCAGGCGCGGGTCAGCGCGACCCTGCCCGACCCCTTGACGACCTGGCCGAGGCGCCGGACCTGCTCGCCCGAGCGCTTGAGCCTGCGCGCGATCGACGCCGCGAACGCGGGGCGGACGATGACGCAGTACCCGATGCCCATGTTGAAGACGCGGCGCATCTCCTCGTCGGCGATGGCGCCGTGGCGCTGGAGGAAGGGGAACACCGGGGGGACGTCCCAGGCGGATTCGTCGAGGACGGCGTCGCAGTCGGGGGGCAGGGCTCGCTCCAGGTTGGCGGCAAGGCCGGAGCCGGTGATGTGCGCCATGCCGGTGACGATCTGCTTCACGCGGTAGGCGCGGAGCAGAGAAACGATGGGCTTCACGTAGATGCGCGTCGGGGTGAGCAAGACCTCGCCCAGCGTCATCTTCCTGTCGAGTTCCGGATAGACCCTGCGGAGGTCGAGGCGGGCCTCGGCGACAACGGCGCGGACGAGGCCGTACCCGTTGGAATGCACGCCGGAGGAGGCGAGGCCGAGGACGACGTCGCCGGGCTCGACGCGGGTGTTGTCGATAGCGCGGGAGAGTTCGACGACGCCGACCGCGAAGCCGGCGAGGTCCATCTCGCCGGGGGGGTAGACTGAGGGCATCTCCGCGGTCTCGCCGCCGATCAGAGCGCAGCCGGCCTCGCGGCACCCCTCGGCGATGCCCTGCACGACCTGGGCGAGGGACTCGGGGACGATCGTGTGGGCCGCGAGATAATCGAGGAAGAAGAGCGGCTCGGCGCCCTCGACGATCATGTCGTTGACGTTCATCGCGACCAGGTCGAGGCCGATGGTGTCGAACTTCTGGAGTTCGGTGGCGATCTTGATCTTGGTGCCGACGCCGTCGGTGCAGGCGACGAGAACGGGGTCGGCGTAGTTGCGCTTGAAGAGCCGCTCGTTGAAGTCGAGGCGGAAGAGGCCGGCGAAGCCTCCCGGCCGGTCGATGACGCGCGGGCCGTGGGTGCGGCGGACGGCGGAGCGGATGAGGTCGACGAAGCGGTCTCCCTCCTCGATGTTCACTCCCGCCTGCGCGTAGGTGAGCCCCCCGGCGGGGCGGGCGGGCTTGCGTCGGGTTGGCGTCCGAGGCGGCTGTTTGGCCATCGCCGCGAAGATAGCGGATGCGGCTCAGCCCCGGCCGATGCGCGGATCGACCCAGCCGTACAGCGCATCGACCGCGAGGTTGAAGCCGATGAGCATGGCGGCGTAGACCAGCACGACGCCCATGATGAGGAAGAGGTCCTTGTTCAGCACGGCGCTGACGAAATGCTGGCCGAGACCCGGGACGTTGAAGACCTTCTCGACGACGAAGGAGCCTGTCATGGCCGCCGCCGACGCCGGCCCGAGGTAGGAGAGCACCGGCAGGAACGCGTTCTTGAGCGCGTGCCTGAGGATGACTGCGCTCTCGGGCAGGCCCTTGGCCCGCGCCGTGCGGATGTAGTCGGCCTGCAGCGCCTCCAGCATGCCCATGCGCGTGAGGCGGGCGATGGACGCCGCGAACGGCAGCGAGAGCGTGAGGGCCGGGAGCAGGATGTCCTGAGGCCTGCCCCAGGAGGCGACGCGGCCGATGCCGAGCGTCACCGGGAAGAGCAGCAGCAGCCCGGCGCCGATGACGAACGCGGGGGTGGAGATGCCCACCAGGGCCAGGAGCGTGGCGGCCCAGTCGAGGGCCGAACCGGGCTTCCACGCGCCGATCACCCCGGCGGCGACGCCGATGACCAGGGCGATCAGCATCGCCGCGAGGCCGAGGATCACCGAGACCGGGAGCGATCCGGCGAGGATGTCGTTGACCGTCCAGTCGGTGTAGCGGAGCGAGGGGCCGAAGTCGAGCCGGGTGATGACGCCGCGGAGATACTGGACGTAGAACGCCGCCGGGTCGTGCAGGCTGTATCGCGCCTCCATGGCGGCGATGACCTCGGGCGGCGGGCGCTTGCCCTCGTCGTTCATGACGGCGCTGCCGGGCAAGGCCCAGGCCAGCGCGAACGTGATCGTGTACACCGCGAGCAGGACGATCGGCGCCTGGATCAAGCGGTTGAGCAGGAGGCGCATCATCTCGGGCCGCTCCAGGGCGCCGCGGCGCGGCGCTCCGCCGGCGAGAGCACGTCCTTCGGACCCATCTGCTGCAGCATCTGGATCATGCGCGGGTGCGTGGTGACGCCGGTGAAGCGGCCGCCGTCGTACAGGAAGAACTGGCGGTAGTGCCACAGCGGGAGGATCGGGAGTTCATCCTCCGTCGTGACGCGCTCGGCCTCCTCGAGCAGGCACAGCCGGGCGGCGGGTTCGGGCTCCGCGGCGGCGCGACCAAGGAGATCGTCGAAGCGCGGGCTGGAGAAGCCGCGGTCGTTGTTGCCGTCGCCGGTCTTGTGGATGTTCAGGAACGTGGTCGGATCGCTGTAGTCGCCGAACCATCCGCCCCGGGCGACCATGTAGTCGCGGCGGCGCAGGTCCTGGCGGTAGGTCTTGGTCTCCTTCGCGACGACGCGGGTTCGGATGCCGAGTTCGCGTTCCCACATGGCCCCCATCGCGAGGGCGACAGGAACGTGGTAGGAGCCGGTGGAGCAGAGCATGTCGATGATCGGGAAGGGCGCTCCCGAGGCGTCGACCGGAGGACCGGAGGCGCCCGCCTCGCGCGTCCAGCCGGCTTCCTGCAGGAGCGCTCTGGCCGCCTCGGGGTCGTGCCGAGCGCCGACAGTGGAGCGCGCGGGATCGAACCCGGGGATGGATCCCGGGGGGATGAGCGTGTCGGCGACGACCTCCCCCACTCCGCGGACGCGCTCGACGATCTCGCGCTTGTTGGTCGCCAGCGCCAGCGCCCTGCGCACGCGGCGGTCGGCCAGAGGGTTGGGCAGGCCGCTGGTCAGCGTCGGCGTGCAGTTGAACGACCAGAAATAGGTTCCGAAGCGGGTGAAGCCGTGGATCGTCCGCGGCTTGCCTTCGCTGGCGGCGCTCGCGGACTCGCGGAGCATGTCGCCGATGTAGTCGGTCAGGACGTCGGTTGCGAAGTCGGCGGCGCCGGTCCTGAAGGCGAGGACGGAGGTGTTGGGGTCCTCGATGATGAGCACGCGGATCGAGTCGGCGCGGACATGGTCGGTGTCCCAGTAGGCCGGGTTGCGCTCGAGCCGCATGTCGCGCTTGAACCGCCACGACGCGAGCGTGTACGCGCCGCTGCACACGAGCGCGCCGGGCCTGGTCCAGGCCGAGCCCTCGTCGACGCGGCCGGTCGCGGGGTCGATCTTCAGCGCCCGCTCCAGCGACGGCGGATGCACGGGGAAGGTCGGGACGAAGGCGCAGATGTCCAGGAAGTACGGCGTCGGGCGCTCGAGGTCGACCACGAGCGTCCGCGCGTCGGGCGCCGAGACCCCCACCGCGCTCTCGAACCGCTCCCACGCCTCGCGGCGAAGCGCCGCGGCGGCGTCCCGCGTGCGCTCCGCGGCGGGCCGGGCGGCGTAGCCCCTGAGTTGCTCCGCGCGCCACCGGAAGAACGCCTCCGCGCCCCTGATCGAGAAGAAGAGTTTGGAGTAGTCGGCCGCGGTGTCGGGCATCACGCCGCGACGCCAGGAATACACGATGTCGTGCGCGTCGATCGTCTCCCCGTTCGACCATCGGGCGTCCGCGCGAAGGCGGAAGACGAAGCGGAGGTTGTCGGGGCTCTTCTCCCAGGATTCCGCGATGCCGGGGGTGATCGAGAAATCCGCGGTGTCCCAGCGGACCAGCCCGTCCCACAGCGCGTTGTTGAGGCGGATGTCCTGCTCGTACGACGTGCGCAGCGGGTCGAGGGTGAAGGCGGGCTGCGAGTCGATGTACGTCCAGTCGGCGGGCGGCTGGGGCCGGTCGCTGAGCGCCGCCGCGACGAGCAGGCCCAGCACGAGCGCGAACGGGAGCAGGAGCCGCAACATGGTGAGGGCGGGATGCTACCGCGCGCACCGCCGACCGGGGCCTAGCCGGGGAGGCCCGCCTTGATCCCCAGGGAGCCGAGCACGCGCTGGGCCTCGTCCTTGCGGCCGTCGTCGTGCAGGGCGGCGGCGTACAGGAGCCCGACGCGGAACCAGGAACTCCCACCCCAGAAGTAGCCGGCCATGTCGGGCTTAGGCACCTTGCGCCACGCGGCCTCCATGAGCGCCGGCACGTCGCTCTGGCGGTTGCCGGCCTTGAGCACCCGGCGTGATTCGTCCAGGGCCCGCACGATGAACAGGCCCACGTGCGCGAAGCGGTTCACCACCTCCTCGTACGCGGCGAGGGCGCCGGCGGTGTCGCCCTGCTTCTCGCGCACCGCGCCGAGCGAGATCAGCGCGTCCGCCGCGAGGTCGGGTCGGCGCGCCATGTCGCGCGAGAGGCCCTCCCAGGCCCTGGCCTGATCGTCGAGGCTCCGCATCGAGTCGATAAGCGGGTGCAGCATCTCGATC
>CANJRL010000113.1 GCA_947476675.1 Phycisphaerales bacterium | reverse complement strand
GCTCGCCGCCACGCTCGAAGGCCAGGGCCTGGTGATCGTGCGCACCGAGCGCGCCGGCGTGTACCGCGTCGTCCCGGTGGCCCAGGCCGCGGTCCAGAACCAGGACGTGCTGCTGCCCCCCGACCTCGACGCGGCGCGGGCGGTGGTCGCGGGTGACGGGGGCGTGGCCGGTGAGAACGACGCGGCGCCCGACGGCGGTCGATCCCCCTCTCCCCTCGCGGGAGAGGACGGTCGCGAAGCGACCGGGTGAGGGCGACGCCCGACTTTGCAGCAACATCCGCCCCCTTGCCGATCTGCCCTCCATGCGTCAGATCGCCCAAGTCCTGATGGCCGTCGGCGTCTTCGTCGCCACCTTCTTCCTCACCACGCTCCTCTCCGACATGGAGATCAGGGTGAGGGTCGCCGGCGTCAGCCTCGTCGGCACCATCCCGGGCCTCATCCTCGCGGGCGCGTTCGCGGTCATGTCCTACCGCGGCTCCAGCAAGGGCTGAGCGACCTCACCACGCCCCCCCGATAGGCCGCGAGATCGCCGCCGCCGTTCTGGCTCGAAGCAGCCTCCTGCCGCCGATCACGGCCGCCGCCAGCGCGATCCACCAGGGCGCGCCGCCGATCGCGGTCTCGACGATCCACCGCACCGAACCGGCCAGCATCGCCACGCCGTCGCGGGCCCCATTGACGAGGGCCGGCCAAAGCGTCGAGAACACCCCGGCGCCCGGCGCCGCCCCCTTCTGCGTCTCCTGTTGGCGCGTGATGACCACGTTCACGGTGGCGAGCGTCGAGAGCCGGTCGAGCCGCTGCTCCTGACCGCGGAGCCGCTCGATCGCTTGCCTCACTTCGGCGAGCCGCGCCCGCAGTTCGAGCACATCCTTGAGCGGCGCCCCCGCCCGCTTCTCGAGCAGGTCGAGCAATTCCGCCTCGACGCGCTCCTCGTTGCGGATCCGCGCCGCCACATCCACCACCTGCGCGGTGATGTCCTCCGCCGACGCCGATTCCGACGCCACAGCGCCCAGGGCCCGAATCCGCGCCAGCGCCGACTCCAGCCGCTCCGAAGCCACCCGCAAAGTCAGCGTTCCCTTCGCCGCCGCGCCCTCCCCGGTAAGCGACGCCTGCTGCACAAACTCCCCGGCATCGCCCTCCGGAAACCGCGACGCCGCCGCGAACGCCGCGGCAACATCGCGCACTCGGACCTCGATCGAAGCGATCCGCGACACACGCCGATCGACCGGGGCGGATTCGAGCGCGGCGGAATTCGACGCAACGAAAGGCGCACCAGCCATCATTGCGCCGTTGGTTTCTGGCGTCGGTGTCACTCTCATACCGATCGCGCTCTCCGCGGGCGCATGCGCCGACGGCATCGAGCCTTTCGCGCTCACACGGGCCACAGCACTGGCCCCCGCCAGCTCAGACTGAACCGGCCGCGGGGCGCTCAAGCTTCCGCCGCGCGGCGAAAAGACGATCGCAAGACCCACGGCAAGCACCACCACCGCAGCCGCCGCGCCCTCCCTCGCCCATCGCCAGGCGAGACGCCGACCCTTGCTCTCCGCCTGCAACGCAGCCGAAATCAGCATCGGCTCCTGAGCAGCGGGCCTGGTCAACTCCCGAAGGCCGAGGCCCAGCGCATCATCCATCTCCCGGTTCATCGGCTTGACTCCTGCATCAGCGACGCGCGCAGCGACGCCAGCGTTGCGTGCAGCCTTGATTTCAGCGTCCCCAGCGGTATCTCCAGCGCCTCCGCCGCGTGCTCGTGCGTCATCCCGGCGTGGTAACAGAGCAGCACCAGCGCGCGCCGGTCATCCGGGAGAGAGTCCACCGCCGCGCGCAACCCGGGCACAAGGCTCTCCACTCTCGGCGTTTCCACGATCGTTCCTTCTGCCGCAAGCCGCGGCGGCGTCGCCTTCGACCGCTCCCGATCCCGCATCGTGTGGCACAAGTTGATCAGGATGCGGTACAGCCACGTCTTCGCAGCGCTGCGATTGCCGAAACCGGACGCGTGCCTCAGCACCCGGACCCATGTTTCCTGCACCGCGTCCCGGGCAAGGTCCACGCGGCCGCTGAGCAACCCCGAAGCGAACCCCACCATCGCCGCCTCGTGGCGCATCGCCAGGGCTTCGATGGCCGCGCGATCGCCGCCCACGAACGCCGAGAGCAGCGCCTCGTCGGCCCAATCGGACATTGCTTCGTCGACGGTCATCGCAGCGGCCTCATCACCACTTCGACCATCGCACCCGCCCTCCGGTTCGCGCCGCGAGAGAAGTTCTTGCCTTCTCCGCCTACCCCACCAGCCCCCGCCCGCGCAGCGTCTCCAGCACCGCCGTCTCCACCTGCGCGTCGGTCATCAGCCGCACGTACGCGATCCGCCGCGCCGAGCAGTAGGCCGCCAGCCCCTCCACGTACTCCTTCACCCGCTCCTTGTACCGCTCGAGCAGCGCTGCCGTCACGGTCGTCTCGACACCCGCGCCGCTCTCGACATCGATCAGCCGCAGGTCGCCCAGCATCGCCCCCGAGCGGCCCCGGGCCTCCAGCCCCGGGTCGACCTCGCCGGGCGCCAGCACCTGCAGCGCGAAGACGTCGAACGATGCGCCCCCTCCGGACCCCGCGGCCAGCCAGCGCAGCCCGTCCTCGTACCCCTCCGGGAACAGGAAATCGCTGATCACCACCAGCACCCCGCGGCCGCGGCGCGTCGAGGCCAGCCCCCGCATCGCCCTCGCGAACCCCCCGGCGAGGTGCGCCCCGCCGCCGGCGCCCGCCGCGACCCTTGCCGGATCGGCGTGCTCGAGGAGGAAGTCCGCGACCCGCCGGATGTTCCGCTTGCCCCGCGTCTCGCCCAGCCGCGCCGCCCCGGCTGGCCCGAAGACCGACATGCTCACGCGGTTGTTGTTGGCGAGGCCCACGTAGCCCAGCGCCGCCGCCACGCGCTGCGCCATCGCCGCCTTGCTGATCGACGCCGGGTCGTCCGTGGTCCCGGCGAGCATGCTCGCCGAGGCGTCGACCGCCACGTGCAGGCCCAGGTCCTGCTCCTCGAAGAACAGCTTCACCACCAGCCGGTCGAAGCGCCCGTAGACGTGCCAGTCGATGAAGCGGATGTCGTCGCCCGGCGAGTACTCGCGGTAATCGGCGAACTCCACCGAGCGCCCGCGCTGCTTGCTCCGCCGCTCCCCGGCCATCTTCCCCGCGAACACCTTGCGCGAGGCGAGGTCCAGCCTGTCGAGCCGCGCGGTGAACGCGGCGGAGAGCAGGTCCTCGATCGCCCTGGGCCCCGGCCTCGGAGCGCGGATCAGCATGCCGCAATCGTACGGCGTGCGGCGCGGATCAGCGCCCGGCCTTGGCCTTGCTCTCGGCCGGGCCGTCGGCGTACTCCCACACCACGATGGGCAGGCGGCGCACGCCCCACTGGCGGGCCTGCTCGTGCGTCGGGTACAGGACGTCGAGCCGCTTGCCCTTGATCGCGCCGCCTCGGTCCAGCACCGGCACCACCTCGGCGCCCGCGTAGCCGGGCACGCTGATGAGGGAGCCCATCGGGAGCACGCGCGTGTCCGCCGCGACCATGCGCATGCCGTTGGTCCACACGCTCTTGGTGCTCGCGGTGATGCCGTCGGCCGACTCGCCGCAGGAGCGCCAGTCGGGGCTGTACGCGGTGACCGTCATCCACACGGTCTTCACCGGCCGGATCGGGCGGCCGTCATAGAAGCGGATGTTCTCCGCGTGCGCCCCGGGCGCCGCGGCAACGCTCGGGGACTCCTTCCGCGCCGGCGAGGGCGACGCCGCGGGCGCGGGCATGATCGAGGCGTCGAGCGCGTCCCACCTGGCGGCCATCGTCGGGCCGGCGGTCGCGTCATCCTTGGGCGCCGCCGCAAGCGAGGGGGCCAGGGCCGGGGCGGGGGCTGGGGCCGGGGCCGGGGCCGGGGGCGCGTCCGCGAACACGGGGGCCGGCTCCACCACCGACATCGAGGGGCCCGCGCCGTTTTCCTTCATCCACACCGCGGACTGCACCGTCACCGCGGCGAGGGCGCAGAACACGCCCGCTTCCAGCGCGGTGCGGGCGATCATGGCGCGGCGACGCAGCCGATCAGCGTTCATCTCTTGCACGGCTTTCGACTCCGCAGAGCGCGCCCGCCCTTCCCTGGGCGAGAATCACGTCTGGCGATACCCGATCAACGCGCCTTGCCCCTCGTCACGCAACCCCGAACTCCACCGAGGGAGGGCGTCTCATCCGTGAGGCGGGGATCATACCCCGGCCCGTGGCTCACGCCACCGCCTGAGACGCCCGTGAAACAAACATGGATTCGCAACGCCGTCATAAACAATACAGGTCGTGCGACACGCGCGGCGAGGGCATTCTCGGACGCGCCGGGCTCGCGAGCCGCTCCCGCGCGACCGCCCACCGTCATTCGGCAACCCCGGCCGCGGCGTTCACCGCCCGGCGCCGAACCCACCATGAAGGTTGAACGCGAGAATCGGCGGCGACACGCAGGCCTTGCGCCCCCGCGCGGGCCCTCAGCGCGGCAGGCGCCTGCGGATCATCGCCAACGCCTCCATCGAGCACTCGAGATTCGGGTTGATCGCCACCGCCCGGCGGTGCGCCGACGCGGCCCGCTCAAGATCCCCCAGCGAGAGCAGGCAGTTGCCCGCGCCCGCATAGGCCATGAAGTGCTCGGGGGCCAGCGCCGCCGCCCGCTCAAAGTCCTCCAGCGCCGCCCGCACCACCGCCGGCGTCGGCGGGTCGCAGGGGCTCAGCAGC
Source organism: Phycisphaerales bacterium (assembly GCA_947476675.1). GTDB lineage: Bacteria > Planctomycetota > Phycisphaerae > Phycisphaerales > UBA1924 > CANJRL01. The sequence continues at coordinate 4,207 of CANJRL010000113.1, read as the reverse complement.
AACGCGATCCCGCGCTGCACGTGCGCCTCGGCGTACGAAGGATCGTGCTCGATCGCCCTCGTGAACGCCCGCGATGCGCCGGCGCAATCCTCCGCGTCCAGCCGGCTCAGTCCCCGCACCAGGCACTCGACCGCCTCGTCCGTCCCGGCCCTCAGCCAGATCGTGCCCAGGGACGTCTCCGCCGCCTCCGCCACGGTGCGATCCTCGTCGTACAGCGCCTCGGCCAGCGACGGCACGCAGCCCGCGTCCCCCACCGCGCCCAGGCCGACTGCCGCGCTCAGCCGCTCGGATGCGATCGGGCTCGACAGCATCCCCGCCAGCCGCTTCGACTCCGCACGCACCGCCTCCAGCGCTGCGCCGGCGCTCAGCAACTCGGCGAAATCATCGTGCGCGACGTGCTCCCGGGCCGGCTCGCCCTGCGCGGCGCCGACCCGCGGCTTCTCGCCGCCGCCCCGGGAACCGTCGAACCCGAACGAAGATGATTCTCGCACGCCGGACGATAGCGCAGCACAACGCCCCGAGGCTACCCCCGCCTCATCGGACAGCCCCCTCCCGATTCGCGGGTGTTCCCCCGATTCAGAGGGGCCCCACCTCAGCGTGACGGGCCAACTCCTGGTGCAGTGCCGGATCGACAGCGCCCGGCTCGGCCCGCGCCGCGCACGCCGCTCCGGCCGCCACCGCCCATCGCATCCCGTTGCTCCAATCCTCGTGCGTACCGAGTCCGGCCAGCAGCCCGGCGAGGAACGCATCGCCGGCGCCTACCGCGCTCACGACCCGCGCCGCCCCCAGCCCGCACCGCGCGCGCAGCCCGGCGCCATCCCGCCGCATCAACACTGCGCCATCCTCGCCGAGGGTCACGATGATCGCGCGTGGACCGCTCGGAGTTGCCAGCGCATCCACCATCGCGCGCACGGCCTCCGTCTCGCTCACAGTCCGCCCGCCGACGGCTTCCCCCAGTTCCTCCGCGTTCACCTTGACCAGCCACAGCGGCTCGCGCAGCGCCGCGCGCAGGAATGCGCCCGACACATCCGCCGCCACCCGCGCTCCGCGCGCCGCGGCAGCGCGGGCCAGGTCGACCGCGAAGCCCGCATCCATCCCCGGCGGGGCGGACCCGCACAGCGCCAGGGTCACGCCGGGAGCGCACAGCGCCAGCACATCCTCGCCCAGCGAGACGACCTCATCGGCCGAGGGCGCCTCTCCGGCCTCGCGCGCGTGGAAGTCCTGCCCGGACTCCGGGTCGATGATCGTCACCGCCGTGCGCACCCGGGCCGACGCCGGCGTGTGCCCGCTCCGTGCCAACCCCCCGGCGTGCGCGGCCAGCCCACCCCGGAAGAACTCGGCCGCCTCGCGCCCCACCGGCCCGCACGACACCGACGCAACGCCCAGGTCCGCGAGCGCCCGCGAAACATTCCCGCCCTTGCCCCCGGGCAGGCGCGCGATCGTGCGCGCCGCCGCGTCCGGCCTCCGCTGGCGTGCAAACCCGGGCGACTCCAGCACCAGTTCCACCGCCGGGTTCAGCGTGAGCGTGACGATCCGATGCCCCTGCGCGCCGCTCGCCATGCGCGCCGACCTTACCATCCGCGCCGTCGCATGACGCTCGACACCGCCCATCTCCTCGCCGCCGCCACGCTCGGCCTGCTCGCCGGCGTCCTTGGCGGGCTGCTCGGGATCGGGGGCTCGGTCATCCTCATCCCCGGCACGACCATGCTGGTGCGCGACTCGAACCCGGAGTCCCAGCACCTCTTCCAGGCCGCCGCGATGTTCGTCAACATCGCAGTCTCCGTCCCCGCGGCCCTGCGGCACAGGAAGTCCGGCACGATCCGGGGCGATCTCTTCCGCATCCTCCTGGCCTCGGCGGCCTGCGCGATCGTCGCCGGCGTTCTGCTCTCGAATCTCCTTCCCGGGCAGTGGCTGCGCCGAGTCTTCGCCGCGTTCCTGGTGTACGCCGCCCTCGTCGACATCCTCCGCTTCGCTCGCAGCCAGCCCGATTTTCCCCCGGAGGGAGCGGTGGTCACCGTCGGGCGCGCCGCGCCGGCCGGGGTGGTCATGGGCCTGGCCGCGGGGCTGCTCGGCATCGGCGGCGGCGTGATCGGCATCCCGCTCGTCCAGCGGCTGTGCCGCCTCCCCTTGAAGCAGTGCATCGGGGTGAGTTCCGCGGTCATGTGCCTCACCGCCGTCGCGGGCGCCACGCTCAAGACCGCGACGCTCCCCGGGCACGGGTATTCCCCGTGGTCGGCAGTCATTCTGGCAGCAGTCATCTCTCCCACCGCGGTCGTCGGCGGGCGTCTCGGCGCCGGGCTCACGCAGATGCTCCCTGTGACGGTGGTGCGCGCGGCGCTCATCTTGCTGCTCCTGCTGTCCGCATGGCAGATGGCGAAGATCTGACCTCCTGCCACGCAGCACGCCTTGCGCCGGCGCCGCACGCCCGGCGATTTCCGGAGATCGCGCTCCGAGGGATATGTCACGATGACACGGCTCACGAACAATCTGAAGACGGTCGCCCTGATGGGCGGGTTGATGGCCCTGGTGGTCGTTGTCGGCGCCCAGTGGGGCCAGCAGGGGCTCATCGCCGGCCTCGTGGTCGGCGGGTTGATGAACGTGGTCGCGTGGTTTTTCAGCGACACCATCGCCATCAGGAGCATGCAGGGCCGCGAGGTGGACGAGCGGTCCGCGCCGGACCTGTACCGGATGGTGGACGACCTTCGGCGCCGCGCCGGGCTGCCGATGCCGCGCGTGTACATCTGCCCGCACGACGCTCCCAACGCGTTCGCGACCGGCCGTTCGCCGAGCAAGGCCGCGGTGGCGGTGACCCAGGGCCTGCTCGGGATGCTGAGCCGGGAGGAACTTGAGGGGGTGATCGCCCACGAACTGGCCCACATCAGGAACCGCGACACCCTGACCTCGTGCATCGCCGCGACGGTCGCCGGCGTGCTCGCCTTCCTCGCCCAGTGGGGCATGCTGCTCGGCGGCGGGCAGAACCGCGAGGGCGCGAACCCGCTGGTCTCGTTCCTGGTGATCATCCTCGCCGCGGCTGGCGCATCGCTGATCAAGGCCATGATCTCGCGCTCGCGCGAGTTCGTTGCCGACGCCGACGGAGCGGCCATCGCCGGCTCGCCCCTCGGGCTCATCGGCGCCCTGGCCAAGCTCGAGGCCGCGGCCGAGCGGATCCCGATGCATTCACCCAACCCGGCGCAGAACAACCTCTTCATCGTGGAGCCGTTCTGCGGCAGGACGATGACCCGCATGTTCGCCTCCCATCCCCCCACCGAGGACCGCATCGCGGCGCTGCGCGAACTCGCCTGAACCGGCGTTGCGGGGAGGCATCGGGGGCATGATGCGAGAACGCCACAGGGACGTGGATTCCGGGCCTCCGAGCGCCGATAGCGGACGAGATGGACGCGCACCGAAGCGACGACGCCGCCGACCCTCCTCGCCCAGAGTCCGAGAAGCAGCCCGGCCGGGCGCGGCCGATCGGCCGGCCCAAGGGCGCCGGGCCGATCAGGCCAGGGCGCCACGGCGCGCCCCGCTCGCCGGGGGAACTCGCGGCGTCCGCGGCCGATAGCGCCACCGACCGCCTCGCGGTCTTCGCCCACGAACTGGCCAGCCTCGTTGACGGGACCATGCGGTACGTCTCGCTGGCCCGGGCGGGTCTCGACGGCGCCGCCGCCGCAGGAACCGCCGCCGCCGCGGCGCAGCAGCTCGCCGCCGCGACGCACGCGCTGGAGCGGATGGCCGGGCTGGTCGCCGCGGCGATGCGGCCGCACGCCGGGACGTTCGCTGATGACCTCGCTTCCCCGCGCTCGCTCCGCGAGGCCGTGGATCATGCCGTGGAGGCGCTCAAGCCCCTCGCCGACCATCGGGGGGTGAGCGTCAGCGCCCGCTGCGCCGAGGCCGTGGCCCATTCCCAGGCCGGCCCGCTATTCACCGTCGTGAGCAACGGGCTGCGCAACGCGATCGAGGCCTGCGGCGCTGGGGGGGCGGTGCGGCTCGAGGCCGTCGTCGTCCCCGACCCCGTCGCGCCGACCGGCGCATCGGCGCACATCGACATCATCGATGACGGCGTCGGCCCCCCCGAGGGCGACAAGGCCGATGTCTTCCGCGCCGGGTTCACGACCAAGCAGGGCTCCGCGGGGCTCGGCCTCGCCCTGGCCAAGGAGATCGTGGCGCAACTCGGGGGCGTCATCTCGCTCGAGGCGCGGATGGACGG
>CANJRL010000112.1 GCA_947476675.1 Phycisphaerales bacterium | reverse complement strand
GCCGTGGTCGATCGCCATGCGGACAAAGGACGGCGCAATCGATCGCGAGCGGCCGGGGTGGCTGATCTTTAGTTACGCATGGAACGTGACGACCGGCGCATGGCAGCCTTGGCGGGTCACCTTCAACGATCCCGATTCGGAGACGGAAGCGATGGTGATACTGTGGATGTGAGCCGCACTTGATGTCTATGCTTCTCCGTATCGCATCCGCGATCCCGATTGTGTCGCTGAGCAGATGCGTCTGAATGCAGCATTGCCGGGCCTGAAATGTTGAATCACCGCGTTCACCTCGCCCTCGCACTGCTCGTCTTTGTCGCCGGCGGCGCGGCCCTTCTCTCGCTCGTCCCTTCCCGCTCGAAGAAGCCTGAGGCGCGTCGGGTCGAGCCCTCTCCGGACGCCGTGCTTCTCGGCCGCGCCGCGCCATCGCCGCTCTCGGGCGCGGATGCGGCGAGCCTGCTCCGTGCGAGACTCGCCGACGCTCCGGCCGAAGGCGCGCCCTCGCCGATGACCGACTCCCTCCGCCATGCCCTCGCCGATCAGGCGAGCCAACGCCTCGGCCTCCTGCTGAAACCCGACTATGACCGGCTGCGCGAACTGCTCCGCGCATGGGGCGGGAGCGATGTCGTTCCGGCGACCGATGCCGATCGGGATCTCTGGCTGGGCACGGCCTCGGGCTTCGCCGACACGCCTCTCGATATCGATCAGGCCCGGATCGTCGTGCGGTGGGACAACGGCAGGCTCATCTCCTCCCGTCAAGGCCGAAGCAACAGCACAACGCTCGGGAAAGGCTACGGCCGCCTCACCGACCCGGCGAAACAGCGCCTCACCGTCGTCGACGTCCTGATACCCGCCGAGGTCCGTGACGTCCGCACGCGCAAGCCCATGCGCGCCTATCTCGCCTTCGCGTTCGCGTGGGATCAGACACGCTCGGTCTGGCAGCCCATGGGCTGCGGCGTCATCGACCCGTCCGGCTCGGACAACATCGCCCCCTCGATGCCCTTCTGATTCCTCAACCGGTCCGCGAGGCCCGACCATCCGCCGCAACGCCTTCACCCTCGTCGAACTCCTGATCACGCTCGGCGTTGTGATGATCCTCATCTCGCTCTCCATCGTCGGGCTCCGCGCCGCCCGCGCCGGAGGCCGCGAGACCGTCGTCCTCGCCAACCTCCACAATCTCGGCCTCACGCTCGAACTCTTCACCCAGGCGAAGAACGGTGAGTACCCGTTCGTCGCCCCGGGCGAGCGCATCTATTGGGAGCCGCCGGGCGGTCCTCGCAGCTCCTGGCTGACGACCACCGATCCGTGGGCCGCGTCGTACTTCTGGCCGGTCGCGATGCACGATGTCGCCCCTTGGCCGCAGAACTACTCGTCGTGGCTCAGCCCCGAGGACGGGCCCTCCGATCCCCCCCTCTGGAGCGGCGAGAGCGGCCAGAACTACTCCTCCTACGTCTATTGCAACGCCTTCATCGCCTCGCCCACGGTCTGGCGCCAGGGCTCAGCGCCGACCCTCGCCGACATCAAGCCCCAGCGCTCCGCCACCCTCGCCTCGCCCTCGAACAAGGCCATCATGTTCGAGCGCGACCGCCGCAAGCCCGATGAGATCAAGAAGACCGGAGGCCGCAGGCTCGTCCTCGCCGCCGACGGCGCCGCCGCGCCGCGGTGGGACAAGGACGCCAAGGCCCCCTTCCCCAACCCTCTGCGCGGGAATGCGGCGATCCTCTACCACGACACCGAGGGGGGGCTCACCGGCCGCGACTACTGACCCGCTCCCCCGGGGGGCGGTCGCCCGCGCGCGGCATCCTTCGTGCCCTCGGCCCGGGCCGGCCGATACCGTTGCATCGCCATGCTCCGCGCCGGCCATGTCATCGGGCTCGCCGCCTTCGCCCTGCTCTGCCTCGGCGTCGTCATGGTGCAGTCGGCGCTGATGTCGGTCGGCGCCGGCGCGGTCACCGTCGACCGCATCCTCCTCTCCAAAAGCGCCGCCTTCCTCGCCGCCGCAGCCATCGCGATGGTCGTCGCCTCGCGGCTGCCCGTCGCCTCGATCCTCGATGCGCGGCGCATGGGCCCGCCGCGGTGGCGCCTGGGCAGCCCGGTTCATCCCCTGCTTCTCCTCGCCTCCGGGGCGCTCCTCGGCCTGCTCTTGCTCGTGTATGTCCCCGGCCTGGGCCGCGAGGTCAACGGCTCGCGGCGGTGGGTCCACCTGCCCGGGGGACAGCAGTTCCAGCCCTCCGAGGTCGCCAAGTGGGGCGTTCTCCTGGTCCTCGCGGGCTACTGCGCCTGGCAGGGCGCGGAGCGCATGCGGTCCTTCTGGAGGCTCCTTCCGGGCCTGGGCCTCGCCGGCGCGCTCGCCGCCCTGGTCATCAAGGAAGACCTCGGCACCGGGGCGCTCATGCTCGCCGCCTCCGCCATCATCCTCGCCGCCGGGGGCGGGCGCATCTGGCAGATGCTCATCCTCGCGCCGCCGGCTGTGGCCGGCATCGTCTACGCCATCCTCTCCAGCCCCTACCGCAAGGAGCGCATCCTCGCCTTCCTCGACCCTTACCAGAACCCCGAGACCACCGGCTACCACATGATCCAGTCGATGGTCGCCATCGCCCACGGCGAGGGCTGGGGCAGGGGCCTCGGCTTCGGCCTCCAGAAGTTCGGCTACCTCCCCGAGGACGAGACCGACTTCCTCTTCGCCATCATCTGCGAAGAACTCGGCATCGCCGGCGCCTCGGTGGTCGTCGCCCTCTACCTCGCCATCCTCTGGGCCGGGCTTGCCATCGTCCGCCGCGCGCCCCACGGCGCCCCCAAGCTCCTCGGCATCGGCGTGCTCGCCACCTTCGGCCTGCAGGCGGTCATCAACCTCGCCGTCGTCACCTGCCTCGCGCCGACCAAGGGCATCGCGCTCCCCCTGCTCTCCTCCGGCGGCACCGGCTGGGTCCTCACCGCCGCCTCGCTCGGCGTCCTCATGGCCATGGACCGCGCCTATCCCGACACAGCCCCCTCGCGCGGGCTCGCCGCAACCAGCCCGCCGCTCGCCACGGCCCCGTCGTGAGCGGAACGATCGCATGCGTCTTCGCAGGAGGCGGCACCGGGGGGCACCTTTACCCAGGCCTCGCCGTCGCCGAGCGCCTCCGCGCCACCGCGCCCGGGATCACGGTCCGCACCCTCTTCCTGTGCTCCGATCGGCCGATCGACGCGGCCATCCTCCGCGCCGAGGGCGCGACCTTCGCGCCGCTGAGCGCCAAGCCGGCCGGCCTCAAGCCCCGGGCCCTGCTCCGATTCCTCCGCGCCTGGCCCAGCGCGGTGCGCACCGCCGCGGACCTGATCGCTCGCGAGCGCGACGCCGCCGGCGGCCGCGTCATCGTCGTGGCGATGGGAGGCTTCGTCGCGGCGCCCGCGGTCAGGGCGGCGCGCACCCTCCGCGTCCCGATCGTCCTGGTCAATCTCGATGCCGCCCCGGGCAAGGCCAACCGCCTCATCGCCCGCTCCGCCGACGCCTGTCTCACCGCCGCCATCGGCGACGCCCCGCACTGGTGGACGCGCGTGCCGCCCATCGTGCGCGCCACGGCGCTCCCCCCGGGCCCGCCCCAAGAGTGCCGGCGGCGGCTCGGACTCGATCCCGAGCGGCGCACGCTCGTGATCAGCGGCGGCAGCCAGGGCGCCGGGACCATCAACGACGCAATCCTCGCCCTGCTCGTGCGCCGGCCCGCCCTTCTCCAGGGATGGCAAGTCTTCCACCAGTGCGGCGACAAGGGGGACCAGGCGCTCAGGGACGCGTATGCGCGCGCCGGTATGGCCGCCGTCGTCACGCCGTTCCACCGCGCCATGGGTGAGGTCTGGGGCGCCGCCGATCTGGCCATCTCCCGGGCCGGGGCCGGGTCGGTGGCCGAGGCCTGGGCATCGGCCACTCCCTGCCTTTTCCTCCCCTATCCGTACCACCGCGATCAGCACCAGAAGCGCAACGCCGAGCCGCTGGCGAGGGTCGGCGGCGCGGTCATCGTTGATGACCAGGTTGATCCGGCGGCCAACGCCGCGGCGCTGGAGCCTGAGTTGGACCGGCTCTCGCGCGACCCGGAGGCGCTCGCGGCCATGCGTGCCTCGCTGCGTTCGCTTGGCCCTGCGGACGGCGCCGACCGGGTTGCGGAGGCTCTGCTGACCAGGCTCGGCGCGACCGGCGCTTGAAACGCGCTCCGCCGCAAGAAAATCCCGGGAACAGCCTTGCTCGGGCTCTCCGCGTATTGGAGGCTGACAGTTTCGGCTCCGCGTTCGGTGTCGGGTTGGTGGAGAGGCCCCATTGCTAGAGTTGGAGACCATGACGGGCGCGTGCCCCAAGCCCTCCACGGGCGATGTTCGCTGCGTGCTCCTGCTGCCTCTGAGCCGCGATGGGTCGGGCCCGACCTCCGCGCCAGACGACCTGCTCGGGGCATTGGAGCGGCGCGGGCTCCGATCGCGTTTGACCGCCGGGCCCTATGCCGCCCTGGCCGAGGTCTGCCTGTGTCGCCGCGAACGGCCGGGGGTCCCGATCGCTCTGATCGTGGTTGAGCCGTCGCGGAGCATCCCCGGGGCGATGGCCGAGCGGCTGCTGGGCGCGCTGGCGCGCCACGTCGACGGGGTGACCGTGTGGCGCTACGACACGCAGCCCGAACCCAGGCTCGGCGCGTTCGACGTGACCCGGCGCGCACCGGAGACACCCGTCGACGCGCCGAGGCCCGAGATCCCCGCGCGGCCGGCGTCTCCCCCCCGTCTTCGGCTCGCGCCCGAGTCGCTGGACGCGGCGCTCCTTCACGCGCCATCGCCGGCCCCTCCGGCGGCGCCCAGCGCGATGCTGTCAGAGGACGAACTCGCGATGCTGCTGGCCCGCGACGATGCGCCGGAGGCGGGCGCATCATGAACAAGTCGCGGCGGCAGAACGGCGATGTCGGCGGCGAGGAAGGCCCGCTGCTGCGCGTCATCCTCGTCGGCCGCAGCGCCGCGGCGGGCGCGCTGCGGCGGGACACATCCATCGAGCTCATCCGCGCCCGCGAGCCCTTGGACGCGGCGGCGGAACTGATCACCGGCGCCGACGGCGAGGGCCCGGCCGACGCGCGCCGCGCGGTGGTGCTGGTTGAGCCGTCGGCTGTTCCCTCCGGCGAGGAGGGGCAGTTTCTCGCGGCGCTGGCCCGCGCCGACGCCGCGGCGCCGGTGGTGGTCCTCAGCGCCAACGGCGTGCCGCCGGCGTGGGGCGATGCGGTCCGCGCCGACCCGGACACCATCGACGGCGCATCGCTGCGCCGGCTGGCGGCGGCGCGCCCGGCCGCCGCGGCCGCGCCGGACTCCCCGGTGCGGACGAAAGCCGCCGCCGCGGAGGGCCTCCTGGACGCGCGCGGCGTTGAGCGCGAGGAACTGGACGATCTCGCGTGTCTCCGCGCCGTCCTCGCCGGCGCGGACGTGGCCGACCCCTGCGTGCGTGCTCTGCGCGCCCGGCTCGGCGATGCGACGCTGCGCCTCGATCTCGCCGAGCGGAGCCCCACGCCCGCGCGATGGGCCGAGCCCGTCGAGCATCGCGGGCGGCGCTTCGGGTGGCTTGTCGGCGATGGGGCGGCGCCTCCCAAGGCGCGGGCCGCGGCGGACTGGCTCGGGCTGTGGCTCGCCCTGCGCGACCAGCACGCCCAGTTGCGCGCCGATGCGTTCATCGATCCCCTGACGGGAGCCTGGAACCGGCGCTACTTCGACAGATACCTGCCGCAGGCCATCGAGCACGCGCGGAAGGCGCGGCACGAACTCTCGCTGCTGGTCTTCGACATCGACGATTTCAAGCGGTTCAACGACGACCACGGCCACGGCGTGGGGGACGACATCCTGGCCGAGACGGTGCGGCTGATCCGCGCGACGGTGAGGCCCGAGGACCGCGTCTGCCGCATCGGCGGCGACGAATTCGCGGTGGTGTTCTACGGCCTGGAAGGGCCGCGGGACCCGTCGAGCCAGCACCCGGCGTCGATCGCCGCGATCATCGCGCGGTTCCAGCATCAGGTTCGGCAGCAGCGGTTCACCAAACTCGGGGCGGATTTCCCGGGGCGTCTGACCGTCTCCGGAGGCATGGCCACATTCCCCTGGGATGCAGGGGACGGCCCCGGCCTGCTCGTCAAGGCGGACGAGCTGGCGCTGGAATCCAAGCGTCAGGGGAAGAACACGATCACCTTCGGGGCGGCCCCCCTTCGCTCGTGATCGGAATCTGATAGGGATCCGCGGGCCGCGCAGCCCCCGGGGTTGCGGCCGGCCTGAATATGCTCAAGATGCCCGGGTTCGCCGTTCCCGCTACGGGGAGGGGCGTTTCCGTCGCACCCTTGCATGAACGGGCGTGCCGGCACGAGCCGGCGAGGCCCGGGAATCGGAGTCGCCAGTGGAGGAGTACGAAACGCTGAAGCGTCTGGTGATGGAGTCGGAGGACGACATCCGCAAGGCCGAGGGCGGGAACAAGGCCGCGGGCACGCGGGCGCGGAAGATGATGCAGGAGATCAAGGAGGCGGCCCAGGCGGTGCGCGGGAAGATTCTTGAGTTGCGGGGTCCGGACGAGAAGGAATGATCCTTCGCAGGGCCGGGACGCGGGGAATCGCGGGCGGGCGTCGCACATCGGAGGACGGATCAGGATCATGAGCAGTGTGAGCGCGCAACATGAGACCGAGACGGGCGCCCTGGTCGGCGCGGGGCCCGTCCGCGCGGCGGCGACGCCGCTGGTCGACCTGAACGCGATCGATCTCACCGCCGTCGCCATGGACCAGCGGAAGATCGGCACGTTCATCCCGCACCGGGGGCACATGCTGCAGCTCGACCGGGTGATCTGGCACCGCGACGACTACACCGCTGCGGTTGCGCTCAAGCGCGTCCGCGACGACGAGTTCTGGTGCGAGGGGCACATCCCCGGCCGGCCGATCCTGCCCGGCGTGCTGATGGTCGAGGCCGGGGCGCAGGTCGCGAGCATCATGTACTTCGCGCGGATGGACCACCGCAATTTCGCGGGTTTCACGCGCATCGAGGACACCGTGTTCCGCGGGATCGTGGTCCCCGGCGACGACATGTACATCATCGCCCGCGAGGTGAAGTTCCACCCCAAGCGGTTCATCTCGGACATCCAGGGGATCGTCCGCGCCAAGGTGGTCTTCGAGAGCCGCATCACCGGCATGATCCTCGAGCGCGAGTGAGCCCGGGGCGGGCCGGGGACCGCGGGGTGCTCAGGCGTGGAAGGCCGCGGCGACCTTGGCCAGCGCCTCGCCGATGGTCGTGATGTCGGCGGCAGTGAGGCGCTGGTGCACGGGGATGCAGAACAGGCAGCCCGCGAGGCGCTCGGCGACCGGGGGATGGTCGGTGATGAAGCGGTTGAAGGCCGGCTGCTGGGTGAGCGCCCGGGGGTAGTGGACGGCGCAGGAGACGCCCTCGGCGTCGAGCGCGCGGATGAAGGTGTCGCGGTCGCAGGCGAAGGCGCCCGCCTCCATGCGCACGGCGTACTGGTGGTAGACGTGCTCCCCCCCGGGGGTGACGGCGGGCGCCGCCAGCCCGGGGATTTGCGCGATCAGGCGGTCGAGCGCCGCGGCGTTGGCCTGGCGGGCCTTGGTGATGGCCTCGGCGCGGTCGAGTTGCGAGAGCCCGATGGCGGCCTCGACGTCGGTCATGCGGTAGTTGAACCCGATGTGCTCGTGGAGGTACTTGCCGGTCTCGCCGTGGGAGCGGAGCAGGCCGATCTGGCGCGCCAGGCCGGGGTCGTTGACGGTGACCATGCCGCCCTCGCCGGTGGAAATGTTCTTGGTGGCGTAAAAGGAATACGTCACGGCGTCGCCGAAGGCGCCGATGCCCCGGCCCTTCCAGCGGGCCAGGTGGGCCTGGGCGGCGTCGTAGACGACGCGGAGGTGGTGCTTGGCGGCGAGGCGCTGGACGGCGTCGATGTCGACCGGCCCGCCGTAGAGGTGGGTCGGGGCGATGGCGGTGGTGCGGGGGGTGATGCGCCGCTCGGCGTCGGCGAGGTCGATCTGGTAGGTGGTCGGGTCGGCGTCGCAGAAGACCGGGGTGGCGCCCCGGGCGACGACCATGGAGGCGGTGGCGATATAGGACCAGGCGGGGACCAGGACCTCATCGCCGGGGTTCGTGAGGGGTTCGTAGGCGAGTTGGAGGGCACAGGTGCCGTTGGCGCAGGTGAGGGCGAGGGCGGCGTCGGTCATGGCGGCGAAGCGCTTCTCGAACTCGTCGGACTTCTTGCCCTGGCGGAGCATCCCGGAGCGGAGGACGGCGGTGGCGGCGTCGATGTCCTCGGGCGCCAGGCCGGCGGCGACGAAGGGGATCTTGGAGGTGGTCACCGGCTGGCCGCCGTGGAGGGCGAGGGTGGCGCGGTCGGTTCGGCGGGCGGGTGAGCCGGGGGCGAGCGTGGTCATGGTCGGGATGTCTCGTGGAAGTCAGCGGAAGCGATGCGGGAACGTAGGGAGATGGTAGCGGCGGCATCGCTGGATCGGGGCCCGCGCCGGCGCGGTCGGGGAGTTTCCGTGATTCGCGCGAAATCGCGCAGCGCGGGCGAAAGCGGGGCGCGTCTCGCGACGATCGAAGTGCCATGTTCCTCGACGCCGACGAAATCGATCCGATCCCCGCGTTCGACCCGATGACCGTGGGCGCCATGAGCCGCCCGCCCTGCTGCGAGGCGGCCGGCCCCGCCCCGCCGCCGTTCACCGACGTGGTGGACGAGTGGAGCGCGGAGGAGACGCCCCACCCGGACGGTCACGACGGGATGCTGGTGGGGGCCAGCCGGCTGGAGGCGGCGCGGCCCTTCGCGGCGACGCGGGCGGCGTGACCCGGCCGGGGTCGGCGATGGTCGGTACGCCGAGGCTAGGCCGCGCTCACTCCGACGCAAGGCGGGAGGGGGCGAGGCGGCCGGACCTGACCCATTCCCACGCAAACACCCCGGCGGTTGCGCACGGGGTGAACGGATCCGGGATGAGGCGCCCTCAGCGCCGGGTCACTGGTCGCCGATGGTGCTGATGGCGTTGAGTTGCATCGCGACATCGCCGGCGTCGATGACGCCGTTGTTGTTGAAGT
>CANJRL010000111.1 GCA_947476675.1 Phycisphaerales bacterium | reverse complement strand
GTCGGCGGCGCGGGAGGCGGACGCGGTGTACACGGACACGTGGGTGTCGATGGGCTGCGCCGATTCGCCGGAGCGTCGGGCGGGGTTCGAGCCCTATCGCGTGACCGAGGCGGTGATGGACGCGGCGGCGGCCGGGGCGGTGTTCATGCACTGCCTCCCGGCGCACCGGGGGGAGGAGGTGGAGGCGGCGGTGATCGACGGCCCGCGGTCGGTGGTCTACGACCAGGCGGAGAACCGGCTGCACGTCCAGGCGGCGCTGCTGCTGGCGATGCTGGGGCCGGGCGGCAGGGGCGGCGCGCAGCGGCCGCTCTCGCACGCCATGCTGTTGTCGGATTGACACTGCGGCGTGGCGCGGCGGGTGTGCGGCGGATGCTGAGCGAGATCACGAAGGAGCGGGCGATGTCGGTGAAACGAGTGGCGCTGGCGTATTCGGGAGGGCTGGACACCTCGGCGATCGTGCCCTGGCTGGTGGAGCACTACCAGTGCGAGGTGGTGGCGGTGGTGGGGGACGTGGGGCAGGGGGCCGGGGAACTGGAGGGCGTGGCGGAGAATGCGAAGCGCTCCGGCGCGGTGGAGTGCCGCATCGTGGACCTGCGGCGGGAGTTTCTCGAGGACTACGTGTTCCCGATGGTGATGGCGGGGGCGGTGTACGAGGGCAGGTATCTTCTGGGGACGTCGATCGCGAGGCCGGTGCTGGCGAAGGCGCAGGTGGAGGCGGCGCTGGCGTCGGGGGCGGACGCGCTGGCGCATGGGTGCACGGGGAAGGGGAACGATCAGGTGCGGTTCGAGAGCGCGTACGCGGCGCTGGCGCCCCGGCTCAGGGTGATCGCGCCGTGGCGGGAATGGTCGCTGCGCTCGCGCGAGGAGCTGCTGAACTACCTGGCGGCGAAGAAGGTGCCGGTGGCGGTGTCGGCGACGAAGATCTACAGCCGGGACCGGAATATGTGGCACATCTCGCACGAGGGAGGCGGGCTGGAGGATCCCTGGAACGCGCCGCCGGAGGACGTGTGGATGCTCACCAAGTCGGTGGAGCGGGCGCCGGAGGCGGCGGCGGAGGTGATGGTGTCGTTCGTGAAGGGGCGGCCGCGGCGGCTCAACGGGGAGGCGCTGCCTCCCGAGGCGCTGGTGGAGCGGCTGAACGCGCTGGCCGGGGAGCACGGCGTGGGTCGCGTGGACATCGTGGAGAACCGGCTGGTGGGGATGAAGTCGCGGGGGTGCTACGAGACGCCCGGTGGGACGGTGGTGGCGGAGGCGTTGCGGGGGCTGGAGGAGCTGGTCTACGACCGCGAGACGCTGCACGAGCGCGAGCGGCTGGGGCTGAAGTTCGCGGAACTGGTGTACGACGGGCGGTGGTTCACCCCCGCGCGCGAGGCGCTGTCGGCGTGCGTGGAGGCGATGGCCTCGAGGCTGACGGGCGAGGTGGTGGTGCGCCTGCACAAGGGCCGCGCGTGGGCGGTGAAGCGGCGGAGCGAGCAGAGCCTGTTCAGCGAGAGTTTCGCGACGTTCGGGCGCGACGAGGTGTACGACCAGAGGCACGCGGAGGGGTTCATCCGGCTGTTCTCGCTGCCGTCGCGGATCGCGGCGCTGAAGCGCGGGGGCGGGGCGTGACGACCGGTGCGGGCGCGCAGGGCGGAGCGATGTGGGGCGGGCGCTTCTCCGGGGGCGGGGAGGCGCCCGGGTCGCGGCTGCGCGCGCTGGGGGACTCGCTGCCCTTCGACTGGCGGCTCTTGGGGCAGGATGTGGAGGGCTCGAGGGCGTGGGCGCGGGGGTTGGCCGGAGCGGGGGTGCTGAGCGCGGCGGAGGCGGAGCGGCTGTGCGCGGCGCTGAGCGAGGCGGAGCGCGCGGGCGCGGCGATGGAGGGCGCGCCGGTGGGATCGGGCGCGGAGGATGTGCATTCGTGGGTGGAGGCGGCGGTGATCGGGCGCGTGGGCGACCTGGGCAAGCGGCTGCACACGGGGCGAAGCCGCAACGACCAGGCGGCGACGGACCTGCGGCTGTGGGTTCGGGAGGAGTTGCTGGGGCTGATCGGGCTGGTGCGCGGGGCGCAGGCGGCGCTGGCGGCCTTCGCGGAGCGCGAGGCGGGGACGCCGATGCCCGGCTATACGCACCTGCAGCGGGCGCAGCCGGTGACGCTGGGGCACTGGGCGCTGGCGTACGTGGAGATGCTGGAGCGCGACGCGCGGCGGCTGGCGGCGGCGCGCGATGGCGCGGGCGAGTGCCCGCTCGGTTCGGGGGCGCTGGCGGGGACGGCGTACGCGGTGGACCGCGCGGCGGTCGCGGCGGCGCTGGGCTTCGACGGCCCGACGCGGAACAGTCTCGACGCGGTGGGGTCGCGGGACTTCGTGCTGGAGGCGCTGGCGGCGCTGGCCATCTGCGCCGTCCACTTGTCGCGCTTCGCGGAGGACCTGGTTCTCTACACGAGCGCGGAGTTCGGGTTTGTGGAGTTGCCGGATTCGGTGTCGAGCGGGTCGAGCCTGATGCCGCAGAAGAAGAACCCGGACGGGCTGGAGTTGATGCGCGGGAAGGCGGGGCGGGTGCTCGGCGCGCTGGTGGGGTTGCTGGCGACGGTGAAGGGCTTGCCGCTCTCGTACAACAAAGATCTGCAGGAAGACAAGGAGGGATTGTTCGACGCGATGGATACGCTTGCGATGTCGCTGGAGATGGTTGCGCCGACGGTCGGCGGGATGAGGGTTGACCGGGCCCGGTGCGAGGCGGCGGCGCGTGGCGGGCACGCGAACGCGACGGAACTGGCGGACTACCTTGTGTCGCGGGGCGTGGCGTTCCGGGATGCGCACGAGGCGGCGGGGCGGGCGGTGCGCCGGGCGATCGAGGCTGGCGGTGGGATCGAGGAACTGCCGCTGGCGGCGCTGCAGGAAGTGTCGCCCCAGATCGAGGCGGACGTTTTCGACCGGCTGACGCTGGCCTCGACGCTGGGCAAGCGGGACGTGTTCGGGGGCACGGCGCCGGCGCGGGTGAGGAAGGCCGCGGCGCGGGCGGGGGCGATGGTGCGCGCGGGGGCGCAGCCGGTCGGTGTAGCGCTGCGGCGGGCGCGGGTGGGGGACGCTGGGGCGATCGCGGCGCTGCTGACGGGGTATGCGGCGTCGGGCCGGACCATCGCGCGGACGGCGGCGGATGTCGCGTCGCACATCCGCGACTTCACGGTCGCGGTGCGCGGTGGCGTGGTGGTGGGGTGCGGGGCGCTGGTGCTCTCGGGCGAGGGGCTCGCCGAGGTGCGGTCGGTGGCGGTGGCGCCGGCTGAGACGGGGCGAGGTGTGGGCAGCGCGGTGGTCGGGCGGCTGTGTCGGGACGGGGCGTCGGTGGGGGCGGCGCGGGTGTTCGTGCTGACGTGCACGTCGCCGTTCTTCGCGCGCCTCGGCTTCGAGCCCGCGGCGTTGGTTGCGCTGGGCGAAGCGGGCGCGCGGGCGTGGGCGAGGCGTGACAGGGCGGGGGCGGATTGGGCGTTCATGGTGTGGGAGACACTCGATGCGTGAGTTTCAGGTGAGCAAGGGATCGGCGGCGTGCCCGAAGGGGTTCGTCGCGGCGGGGATGCACTGCGGCATCAAGCAGGGGGAGAAGCCGGACCTGGCGCTGGTGCTGTGCACAAGCGATGGGCCGGCGTCGGCGGCGGCGATGTTCACGCGCAACCTGATGCGGGCCGCGCCGGTGGAGGTGTCGCTGGGGCACCTTGAGGGCTCAGGAGGGAGGTGCCGCGCGGTGCTGATCAACTCGGGGTGCGCCAACGCGGCGACCGGAGCCGAGGGCGAGAGGCGGTGCCGGTCGACGGTGGGGGCGCTGGTGGCATCGCTGGGGTGCGCGTCGGAGGAGGTGCAGGTGATGTCGACGGGGCTGATCGGCGCGGCGCTGCCTTCGGAGAAGATCGAGGCGGCGATCCCGGCGCTGGCCGCGAGCGCGAAGCGGGGCGGGCCGGACGGGCTGCTGGCCGCGGCACGTGCGATGCTGACGACCGACCTCGCGGTGAAGGCGGCGGAGACGGTGGTGCGCCACGATGGGCGCGAGTTCCGCGTGTCGGGCATGGCCAAGGGCTCGGGGATGATCCACCCGGACATGGCGACCATGCTGGCGGTGATTCTGACCGATGCGGCGGTGTCGCCCACGGCGCTGGACGCGGCGCTGCGCGCGGCGGTGGAGGGCTCGTTCCACCGGATCACCGTGGACGGCGACACCTCGACCAACGACACGGTGCTGGCGCTGGCGTCGGGCGAGGCGGGCGAGTTCCCCGGTGAGCTGGTGGCCGGGGCGATCGCCGCCGTGGCGCGGTCGCTGGCGCTGCAGGTGGTGGGGGACGGGGAGGGGGCGAGGCGGGTGATCCGGGTGCGTGCCGACGACGCGCTGGATCGCGACCAGGCGCTGCGGGTGGCAAGGACGGTGGCGAGCTCGCTGCTGGTTCGCACGGCTGTGGCCGGTGGCGACCCGAACTGGGGGCGGATCGTCGCGGCGGTTGGCCGCGCCGACGCGCGGGTGGACATGGAGAAACTCCGCGTGTTCGCGGCTGGGGCGATGATCTTTTCGGGCAACGCGCCGACGGTGGACGCCCGGGAGGTGCTGGGGCGGGCGATGAAGGGATCGCCTCTTGACATCGAGGTGAAGCTGGGTCTTGGCGAGGCGGCGGAGGAGTATTTCTCGTGCGACCTGACCGAGGACTACGTGCGGATCAACGCGTCCTACTCGACGTGAGGCGGCTCAGCGCAGGAGGGCCTGGAGGCGGCGGATGCGCTCGGCGACGGGGGGGTGGGTGCTGAAGACGCTGTCGGCCTCGTGCTCGTCGTCCTCGGCGTCGGCGCCGAGGGGCCGGACGATGAACATGTGCTCGGTGGCGCGTGTGGCGGTGGCGAGCGGCTCGTGCGAGGACGCGAGTTTTCGCAGGGCCTTGATGAGGCCTTCGGGGTCGCGGGTGAGTTCGACGGCGCCGGCGTCGGCGAGGAACTCGCGCTGGCGGCTGACGGCGAGGTGGATGATCGTCGAGAGGATGGGGGCGACGATCGAGAGCGCGAGGACGATCACGAAGAGCACGAGCATCACGACGCCCGCCCCCTTGTCGTCGGAGTCGCGCCCGCCGCGGCCCCGGAAGGTCGGCCCCCACCTGATCCAGTTGCGCATCAGGTCGCAGACTAGGACGATAAGGCCGACCATGGTCGCGGTGAGGGTCATGATGCGGATGTCGAGGTGGCGGACGTGGGACAGTTCGTGGGCCATGACGCCGGCGAGTTCGTCGGGGGCGAGGCGCTGGCGGAGTCCGGCGGTGATGGCGACGGCGGCGTGCTGTGGATCGCGCCCGGTGGCGAAGGCGTTGAGGGCGGGGCTGTTGATGACAAAGACGCGGGGCATGGGGATGCCGCCGGCGAGGCGGAGGCCGTCGATGATGTCGAAGAGGGCGGGGTCGTCCCCGCGTTCGATCTCGCGGGCGCCGGAGATGGAGAGGACGGCGGAGGCGCCGGCGTAGTACGACCAGAGGGCCCCGAGGGTGGCGAGGCCTATCCCGGCCGCTGCGCCGAGCGCCGCGCCGGGGGCGAGGGTGAGCAGGTCGATTGTTTGGTTGGGCCGGAGCGGGGCGGCGCCGGAAGAGACGTAGAGGAGGGCGCCGATGGCGGCGCCGAGGACCGCGGTGAGGGCGATCATGGAGGCGATGAGGACGGCGCTGCGGCGCCGGTTCTGGGCCTCGAGGTCGCGGAAGGTGACGGTGGGGGAGAAGTCGCGCAGGTCGGAGGGGCGCGGCGGGAGAGCGCCGCCCGCGTCGGCTTGCTCTTGGTCGGGCGTCATCAGGAGAACGACACCTTGGGCGCCTCGCGCTGCTCGGCGGAAGACCCGAGGTCGAAGTAGGGCTTGTCTTTGAAGCCGAACATGTTGGCGACGATGTTGGAGGGGAACTGCTGTCGGGCCTCGGAGTACTGGCCGACGGAGTCGTTGTAGTGCTGGCGGCTGAAGCCGATCTTGTTCTCGGTGGCGGCGAGTTCCTGCTGCAGGGAGAGGAAGTTCTGGTTGGCCTTGAGGTCGGGGTAGGCCTCGGAGAGGGCGATGAGGCGCCCGAGGGCCTGGGTCAGCATGTTCTCGGCCTCGGCCTGCTGCTTGATGTCGCCTGAGTTGCCCGCGGCGACGGCGCGGGTGCGGGCGCTCACGACGGCTTCGAGCGTGCCCTTCTCGTGCGAGGCGTACCCCTTGACGGTCTCGACGAGGTTGGGGATGAGGTCGTAGCGGCGCTTGAGTTGCACGTCGATCTGCGACCAGCCGTTCTCGGCGGCGACGCGGAGCCGCACGAGGCGGTTGTAGAGGCCGATGACGAAGACCAGCAGGAGGACGACGGCGACGGCGGCGATCAGTGCGGGCATCATGCTTTCGCGCGCTCCGAGGGGGTGTGCATCTCTTCGGGAAGTGTACCCGGGGCTTTCGCGGCGCATACGCTCGGGTCCTTATGCGGGAACCGCGAGCGGACGGGATGACGTCGGAGGCGCGAGCGGGGGTGGCGTACGCGCTGGCGGCGTACGCGTCGTGGGGGGTGTGCCCGATCTATTTCAAGGCGGTGAAGGCGGCGCCGGCGCTGGAGGTGCTGGGGCACAGGGTGGTGTTCGGGGCGCTTCTGCTGGCGGGGCTCCTGTGGCGGCGCGGGCAGTGGGGGGAGGTTCGCGCGGCGCTGGGGAGGCGCGCGGCGATGGGGCGGCTGGGGCTGACGACGTGCCTGATCGCGTTCAACTGGTACCTATTCATCTGGGCGGTGGCGAACGGGCACATCGTCGAGGCGAGCATGGGGTACTTCATCAACCCGCTGATGTCGGTGGCGATGGGCGTGCTGCTGCTGGGGGAGCGGGTGACGCGGGCGCAGGTGGTGGCGATCGCGCTGGCCGCGGCGGGCGTGCTGGTGCTCACGCTGTCGGCCGGGAAGCCTCCGTGGGTGTCGCTGGCGCTGGCGGGGAGTTTCGGGCTGTACGGGCTGCTGCGGAAGGGGTCGAGCGTGGGGGCGCTGCCCGGGCTGGCGATCGAGACGGGGATGATGCTGTTGCCGGCGATCGGCCTGCTGGGGTGGATGATGCGTGGGGAGCGGGCGGTGTTCCTGACGGGGAGCGCGGCGATGGACGTGTTGCTCCCGTTGGCCGGGGTGGTGACGGTGATGCCGCTGCTGTGGTTCACGGAGGGGGCACGGCGGGTGCGGCTGTCGACGCTGGGGCTGCTGCAGTACACGTCGCCGAGCATGCAGATGATGCTGGGGGTGTTCGTGTACGGGGAGCATTTCAGCGGGGCGCACGGGGTTGCGCTGGCGCTGATCTGGGCGGGGCTGGGCGTGTTTACGTACGAGGCGCTGAGCCGGGTGAGGCGGGATCAGCGGGAGCGGCGCGCGGAGACGGCGAGGGTTCGCGAGGCGGCGTGAGTCAGGAGCCGGCGCGGAGGCCGGCCTCGAGACGCCGCACGCCTTCCTGGAGCGTCGGCATGCGCTTGCAGAACGCGAAGCGGGCCATGCGGAGCCCTTCGGCCTTGTCGTGGTAGAGCACGCTGGGCGGGAGGGCGGCGACTTTGACGTTCTCGGTGAGGTGCTTGCAGAACGCGACATCGTCTGGGAAGCCGAAGGGCGAGTGGTCGGCGTAGACGAAGTAGGTGCCGGGGGTGGCGAAGACGCGGAACCCGAGGCGTTGGAGCGCGGCGCGGAGGAAGTCGCGGCGCTCCCGGTACTCGGCGTTGAGGGTGGGCTGGTATTGCTCGGCGGCGCGGATGGCGGCGGCGGCGGCGTGCTGGAAGGGCGTGGCGACGCAGAAGATCAGGTGCTGGTGGGCAGCGCGGAGGCCCTCGGTCAGGCGGCGGGGAGCGATGGCCCAGCCGATCTTCCAGCCGGTAAACGAGAAGGTCTTGCCGAGGCTGCTCAGGGCGACGGTGCGGTCTTCGAGGCCCGGGATGGTGGCCGGCGAGATGTGCGGGAGCGCGGGGTCGAAGGTGAGGCGCTCGTAGACCTCGTCGGTGATGGCGATGGCGTTGTGCCTGGCGCAGAGGGAGGCGATGAGGGCGAGTTCGTCGCGCGAGAAGACCTTGCCGGTGGGGTTGTGCGGCGTGTTGATGAGGATGGCCTTGGTGCGGTCGGTGAAGGCGCGGCGGAGGTCGCCCTCGTCGAAGGTGAAGGGGGCGTCGTCGGGCGCGCCCGGGGCGGGGGGTCGGAGCGGGACCCACCTGACGGTGGCGCCGGCCATCTGCGCGTAGGCGGGGTAGGAGTCGTACGAGGGGTCGAAGAGGATGACTTCGTCGCCCGGGTTGATGAGGCCCAAGAAGGTTGCGGCAAGGGCCTCGGTGCACCCGGCGGTCACGGTGACTTCGGTCGAGGGGTCGCGGCGCTGCCCGGTGCGGGCGCTCCAGGCATCGGCGAGGGCGTGGGTGAGGGGGGGAATGCCGGCCAGTTGGCAGTATTGGTTGTGGCCCTCGCGCATGGCCTGCATGGCGGCGTCGCGGATGAAGTCGGGGCCGTCGAAGTCGGGGAAGCCCTGGGCGAGATTGACGGCGCCGTGGTGGACGGCGAGGCGGGTCATCTCGGCGAAGATGGAGGCGCCGAAGGAGGCGAAGCGCTGGGCGACGGCGCGGGGCTCGTGTGCCTGCTGCGTCGGTGTCATGGCTTCAGGGTATCACCGGGATGCCGGGGTTCGTCCGTGGCGAGGCGGCGAGATAGAGGATGGCGGAGGCGGCGAGGCACGCGCCGACGATGGGGAAGACCGCGGAGGGCGCGGCGAGGGAGGCGGCGGCGATGATGACGATGCCGCCGATCGAATAGCCGAGGTCGCGCCAGCACCGGTAGGCGCCGAGGAGGGCGCCGCGCGACGCGGAGGGGGCGAGATCGGCGATGGCGGCGCCGAGGGTGGGGTAGAGCATCGCCATGCCCAGGCCGGCGAGGGCGGCGCAGGCGGCGGCCCATGCGGGTCCGTGGCGCATGGGGATGAGAGTGATGCCTGTGGCGCACAGGGCCATGCCGCCGGCGATGAGGGGTCTGCGGCCGACGCGGTCGGAGAGCGGGCCGGTGAGGAGTTGGGAGGCGCCCCAGGTGAGGGCGTAGGCGCCGACGGCGCGGGCGATCTGGTCGAGGGCGAAGCCGCGGGAGCGGAGGAAGGCGGGGATGGTGGTCCAGACGAGGGCGTCGGCGAACTTCTCGACGAGGCC
>CANJRL010000110.1 GCA_947476675.1 Phycisphaerales bacterium | reverse complement strand
CGGTTGAGCGAGCCCGAGGACATCCGGGCGGGGATGACGCTGGTGATCCCGGCGAAGCCGTGAGTTTGCGGGGGTCGCGGGCCCCTAGCATTGGTCGATGCTGCGATCGCTGACGTTGCGGATCCCGTGGCTCATCGTGTGTTCGCGGCTGCTGCTCGGCCCGGCGCTGATCGTGGCGGCCGCGCGGTCTGCGCCCGGCTGGGCGCTGGTCGCGATGCTGTGGGCAGCGGTGGTGGGCGACATCCTCGACGGGATCATCGCGCGCAGGCTCGGCGTGGCGACGGACCTGCTGAGGCGCTGCGACAGCCAGGCGGACATGGCCTTCTTCCTGTGCGCGGCGGCGGCGTGCTTCGTGCGTGCCGGCGGAGCCCTCCGGTGGTGGCTCCCGTGGATCGCGGCGCTGTTCGCGCTCGAGGCGGCGTGCTACGCGGTGAGTTACGCCCGCTTCGGGCGGGAGCCGTGCACGCACTCGTACTCCGCGAAGGCCTTCGGGCTGGCGCTGCTGGCGGCGCTCACGGGGGCTCTGGGGTGGGGGACTGCCGGCGTCCTATTCGGCGTCATGGTCGGCGTCGGGCTGCTCGCGCAGGCCGATTGCCTGCTGATCGGGCTGACGCTGAGGGCGTGGGAGCGCGACGTCCCGAGTTGCTGGCACGCGCTCCGGCTGCGTCGCGGGCTGCCGATCAGGCGGCGGCGCTTGTTCCATTCCGCCTAGCGGAGGGGAGCGGCCTGCGGGGTGTCCGTGCGCATGGCGGCGAGGGCGGCGCGGAGGGACCCCGGGGAGGGGGCCGGTTCGGGGCTGGGCTCCTCGTCGGGCCCGAGGGCGGCGGGCTTGATGTGCCCGTGGTCGCCGACATCCTCGAAGCGGACGCGGACGCGGCGGGAGACGCCGCGCTCCTGCATGGTGACGCCGAAGAGCATGTCGGCCTCCATCATGGTGCGCTTGTTGTGGGTGATGACGATGAAGTGGGAGTGGGTGAGGAACTGCTTGACGACGGCGTTGAAGCGGCCGACGTTGGCCTCGTCGAGCGCGGCGTCGACCTCGTCGAGGACGCAGAAGGGGGAGGGCTTGGAGACGAAGATCGACATGAGGAGGGCGACGGCGGTCATGGTCTTTTCGCCGCCGGAGAGTTGCGAGATGGTCCGGGGCTCCTTGCCGGGCGGCTTGGCGATGACGTCGACGCCGGATTCGAGCCAGTCGATCTCGCCGGATTCCTCGAGGGGGATGAGGCGGAGCTCGGTGCGGCCGCCGCCGAAGAGCCGGCGGAACGTGCCGTCCTTGCCGGCGAACTGGGCCTCGATGGCCTGGAAGGTCTCGCGGAAGCGGTCCCGGGAGGCGTCGTTGAGGCGGCGGATGAGGTCGTCGAGGCCGGCGCGGGCGGCGTCGATGTCGGCGACCTGGCGGATGAGGTCCTCGTTGCGGGCCTCCAGCTGCGATTCCTCTTCGATGGCGTCGAGGT
The DNA here is from genome assembly GCA_947476675.1 of Phycisphaerales bacterium. GTDB lineage: Bacteria > Planctomycetota > Phycisphaerae > Phycisphaerales > UBA1924 > CANJRL01. The sequence goes on along the minus strand of CANJRL010000110.1, from coordinate 7,762 downwards.
TGACGTTGCCGAGGCGGGCGATGTCGGCGCGGAGGGCGTCGATCTCGGCGATGAAGGCGGGCTGGTCGATGGGCTCATAGGCCGAGGCGGCGGCGGACCATTCGGTGTAGACGCGGGGGAGGTCGAGCCCGAGATCGGCGACGGTGCGCTCTTCGAGGGTTTCGCGGCGGACCTCGAGTTCGCGGCGGGTGATCTCGAGGGTCTGCCAGTTGCGCTCGACGGTGTGGGCGTGGTCGCGGGCGATGGAGGTTGCTTCGGCGAGACGTCTTGCATCCTCGGTGGCGACGAGGAGGTCGGCGGCCATGGAAGCGAGGCGGGCCTCGGCGTCGGCGGCGGCGGCGCGGGCGGTTTCGATGTGGCGGGCGCACTCGGCGACGGCCTTCTCGTGCTCGGCGATGCGCTCGCGTCGGAAGGCGAGTTGCTCGGAAGCGTGGCTTGAATCGCGGGCGTTCTCTTCGCGAGCGGCGGCGAGGCGGCGGGCCTCGCGCTCGGCGGCGGCGAGGCGCTCGGAGGCCCGGCTGGAGGCGATCTTGGCGGAGGTGAGGGAGTCGGCGTGGGCGTCGGCCTGGGCATGGAGGGACTCGACCTCGGCCTCGGCGGCGGCGAGGGCGGCGGCGTGTTCCTCCGCGAGGCGGGCGAGGCTCTCGGCCTTGGTGAGCAGGGCGCCGCGATCTTCGGCGAGGCGCTGGAGGCGGGCCTCGGCGGCGGCGGTCTCGTCAGCGAGGGATGCGGCGTCGCGGTCGGCGCGGGCGAGTTCGGCGGCGAGGCGCTCGCGGCGGGCGTCGTCGGCGGCGAGGGCGCGGCGGACCTCGGCGAGGGCGGCGCGGCGGGCGCCGAGGGCGCTGGACACGGAGGCGAGCCGCTCATCGAGGGAGGCGACGGCGGCGCGCTGGCGCTCGACGAGGGCGGTGAGGTCGAGGAGTCGGGCGTCGAGGTCGGCGCGCTCGGCGCGGCGCTCGAGGAGGCCCCGGCCGGATTCCTCGCCGGTCATGGGCCCGGCGGTGACGCGGCCGTCGGGCTCGATGACCTCGCCGGCGCGGGTGACGAAGCGGGCGCCGAGGGAGGCCATGGGGCCGGCGAGGAGGAGCATCGCGGCTTCGACGGACTCGACGAGATAGGTGCGGCCGAGGAGGGCGTCGAGGGCGGGGGCGGTGCGGGCGTCGGCGTCGATGAGGGCGCGGACGGGGGTGAGGCGGTGGGGGGCGAGGCGGAGCAGGTCGTGCTCGGCGGCGGCGGGTTGGGGGGGCGGTGAGGCGCTGCCTCGGAGCGGGACGAAGGTGACGCGGCCGGGCAGGTCGCGGAGCGCGGCGCCGTCGGCGAGCGAGGCGAGGGAGTCGACGACCAGTGCCTGGAGGGCGGGGCCGAGCGCGGCTTCGACGGCCGGGGCGTGGGCGGTGTCGACGCGGATGCACTCGGCGAGGGGCGCGATGACGCCGGCGCAGGCGGGATCGGCGGCGAGGGCGCGGGCGAGGACGTGTCGGGCGGCGTCTCCGAGGCCGGCGCGGGCCTCGACCATCTCGTGGAGGGTGGCGCGGCGGGAATCGAGGCGGACGCGCTCGTGCTCGAGTTCGCCGAGGCGCTCGGAGAGCGCGCGGTGGTCGCCGCTGAGGGATGCGGCGTCGGCGTCGAGCCGCGCGACGTCGGCGTCGAGGCTCTGGGCGGAGCCGGCGCGGCCGGCGGCGGACGTGAGGCAGGCCTCGAGGTCGGAGGCGAGTGCGGCGCGGCTGCTCGCGGCGACGGCGGCGCGGTGTTGGAGGCGGCGGAGCTGCTCGGCGAGGCCCTCGGCGCGGCGGCGCTCGCCCTCGGCGTCGGCGAGGACGGCGGCGCGGCGGCGGTCGATGTCGGCGGCCTGCGAGCGCTTGTCGCCGGCCTCGGCGCGGCGGCCGGCCAGGGCGGACTGGGCGGCGGCGCGGGCGGAGGCGGCCTCGGCGACCCGGGCTTCGGCGGCGGCGGCCTGCTCGCGGAGATCGGCGGCGGCGGACGCGGCGGCGTCGGCGGCGTCGGCGAGGTCGCGGGCCTGGGCTTCGAGCGAGGCGAGGCGCGACTCCTCCGCGGCCATCTGCTGGCGGCTCTCGGCGATGGTGCGCTCGGTGAGGGCGCGGCGCTGCTCGGCGCTGTGGGCGGCGTGCTCGGCCTGGGCTTTGTCGTGCTCGGCGGCCTGGCGCTGGTTGAGCAGTTCGTGGCGGCGTATCTCGGCGCGCTGCTTGCTTTCCTCGAGGTCGCGGAGGCGGGTGGCGGCGTCCTTGCGTGCGCCTTCGAGCGAGGCGAGTTGCGACGTCAATCCGTCGAGGCGCTGGCGGAGGTCGTGGTACTGGTCGAGGGCCAGCGCGGTGCGGCGCTCGCGGAGGCGGGCGTCGAGTTCCTTGTATTGGCGGGCCTTGGCGGCCTGGCCCTTGACGGTGCGGAGGCGGCGCTCGGTGGAGTCGAGTTGCTCGCGGGCGCGGACGAGGTTGGCCTCGGCGCGCTCAAGCCTGCGCTGGGACTCGACGCGGCGGGCGCGGAACTTGGCGATGCCGGCCGCTTCTTCGAAGATGGTTCGTCGCTCGGTGGGCGAGGCCAGGAGCATGGCGTCCACCTTGCCCTGCTCGATGATGCAATAGGCGTCGGCGCCGACGCCGGTGTCGAGGAAGAGGTCGCGGATGTCGCGGAGGCGCGCCTTGCCGCCGTTGATGAGGTACTCGCTGGCCCCGTCGCGGTGGAGCCGGCGCTCGATGTCGACGGTCTCGGCGTCGATGTTGAGCCCGCGGCGGTGCGGGCGGTTGAGCGGAGGGGGAGTCCGGGCCTCGTCGATGAGGGCCGGCTCATCGGCTCCGGCGTCGGGGTCGTCGCGATCGAGGTCGGCGTCGTGGGGGCCGGAGCGCCGGAGCCAATGATCCTCGGGGAGAACGGGGTTCTCGAAGGACAGGATGACGCTGGCCATCCCCATGGGCTTGCGGCCCGCGGAGCCGGCGAAGATGACGTCCTCCATTTCCTTGCCGCGGAGCGACTTGGCGGAGCGTTCGCCGAGAACCCACTTGATCGCGTCGACGACGTTGGACTTGCCGCAGCCGTTGGGGCCGACGATGGCGGTCACCGGAGCGTCGAAGGCGAATTCGGTTCGGTCCGCGAAGGACTTGAAGCCGCTGAGGGTGACTTTGGCGAGGCGCATGGCGGTGTTCGGACCTCCTTGTCCGCGCGGTCGTGAGACACGAAGCCCCGTCCGTGGGGCGCGATTGCCAGCGAGACGAGATCGACGTTACCCGAAGCGGGGGCGGCCCGCGAGGGCGCGCTTCAGCCGCCGCTGGCGGGCGGGGTCGGGGGAGTCGTGGCCTGTTTCGGCTCGCGGGGGATCGGGACGACAAGGCCTGCGGGGGGCTGCGCCGGCGCCGCGGGCATCCCGGCGGGGCCGGCGTCCGCGGCGCCCGGGACGCGAGGCTGGGCGACGGCTTCCGGCTCGTCGCCGACGAGTTCGGGTCGGGGCGGGACGACCTCGGTCTGCGCGGAGGCGAGGAGATGGGCGACGAGTTTGTCCTGCTCGGCAAGGAACCCGGCGGGGATTGCCTTGGAGCGGTCGGTGAGCTGGTAGAGGGCGGCGACAACCTCGGAATAGGTCATGGCGAGGCCCGGCGCGGGGGACTCGGGGGTGGGCTCGTGGGCGAGAAACTCGATGAATCGACCGAGGCGGGAATCCGCCTGGACGATGGTCTGCTGGCCCGACCGGTGGCTGCGGTAGAGCACGCGGAGGTCGTCGGTGGAGGAATCGGCGGAGAGCATGAAGCGATCGGACCAGGCGCTGACGAAGGTGGGGCGGTTCACCTGGAGGTTGCTGCCGAAGACCGCGATGCGCGGCGCCCCCTGCTGGCTGACGTAGATCAGCGGCTTGCCCGAGGGCACGACATCGAGCGTGAACTTGTCGCCGATGCGGCGGCGGTCGAGCCTCGGGTCGGCGCGTTTGACGAGCGATTCGTAGGCGGTGATGCGGACCAGCGATTCGTCGTCGTCGAGCAGTTCGTGGAGAGCCAGGTTGACCTGCGGGTCGGGCCCCATCTCCCCGAGCAGTTCGATGGCGCTGACGCGCTGCTTCGATGCGCCGGTGCGGGCGATGTCCTTGAGGTGGGGCGTCACGAGAGCGTCGCCGAGGCGGGCCCCTGCGCGGAGCGCGGCGAGCCTCGCGGTGTTGTCGCCGGACTCGTACACCGTGCGGAGTTGGGGGATAGCGGCCGGGCCGAGGGCCTGTAGGCACCAGGAGAGTTCGGAGGCGAGCCAGGGCTCTTCCTGCAGGGCGCGGGTGTAGCGGACCGCGAACTCCTGCGGGAGGGACTGGTCGATGCGGGTGTAGCGGAGGAGTTCGAGGAACTCTTCCGGGCGCTGCTTGTAGCGCTCGGGGACGGTGATGGCGACGTTCTCCTCGTTCTTGCCGCGCGCGATCGGGTTGCGGTCGCCGGGTCCCTGGGGGAAGCGCGTATTGATGGCGGCGGTGACGGCGCGGGCGCGGGAGTGGGAGGGGTTGTCGAGTTGGAGGAGGAGTTCGAGGGGATTGATGACCTCGCCGCCGCGAAGGACCCGCGCGGTGGTGCGGGACACGGAATCCTCGGAGGCGCCGGGGTCGGCGAAGGGGTTGATGAAGAGGGGCCCGGCGGCGCGGGCGATCATGCGGGGCTGGGGGCCGCCGGGGCTGGAGATGCCCAGGCGGAGATCGGTGGTCCAGAGCCTGCCGCCTTCGAGGCTGGTGGCGGGGCTGCCGGGGAGCGTGCCGACGAAGACATCGAACTTGGCGCCCTTGGGGGAGCCTGGGGCGATGAGTGCGGAGACGAGGACGATGCAGTTGTTGGGATCGTCGAGCATCTGGCGCGGCGTGACGGATCCCATGCCCATGCTCTCCTGGCCGACGCCGCGGAGGCCCATCTCGCGTTCGAGGGCGGCGCGGACAGCGACGGGGGCGTCCCCGGAGCCGGTGCCGGCGAGGCCGACGACGACGCCGTAGCCGGTGACGAGCACGGGGTCGGCGCCGCGGATGGTCGACTCGGCGCCGATGGTCCCTCGGAGAACCTGGGGGACGTCGCGCTCGACGATGGGTCGGGATTCGGCCTTGGCGCGCGGGGGCGGGCCGCTGTCGCAGGCGGCGAGAAGGGGCGCGAGGGCAAGGAGGATGGCGCCCACCGCGCGCGGCGCGAGGGCGGCGCCGCGCGGCCTCCGGAGATCGGCGGTGTGCTTCACGCCGCAAGGCTAGCGGCGCGGCAGGGGCGATTCAATGGGAAGCCGCGGCGTGCGGGGCCTTGCGTGCCGCGGCGGTGTTGGCGAGGCGGAGAACCTCGTCGACCATCGCGCCGACGCCGAGGTACACCTCGTGGGGGGTGGCGTCGAACATGTAGGCGGGGGTGGTGACGATGCCGTGAGCCGTGTCGACGCAGATGCCGGTGACCCGCGTCGGGAAGTGGGCGTTGCCCATGTTCCGGACGGCCGCCGCGGCGTCGGAATCCTCGCCGACGGTCACGGTCAGGCCGGGGCCGCCCAGCGACGTGCCGAAGACTCTGGCGGCGATCACCGGGGCGATGCAGCACAGGCCGATCGGCTTCTCGACGGCGTAGAACATTTTGAGAATGCGCTCGACGTCGGGGAGAACGGTGCAGTGCTCGCCGTCGACGGCGAAGGTGCAGAGATTCTTGGCGGCGCCGAAGCCTCCGGGGAGGATGAGGGCGTTGAATTGGTTGACATCGAGGGAGGAGAGGGGGGAGATGTTGCCCTTGCCTCGGGCGATGCGGGCGGACTCGTGGAGGACGTTGCGCTGGCGGCGCTCCTCGACCTGGCCGGTGAGGTGGTCGACGACGTTGGCCTGCTCGATGTTGGGCGCGAAGCAGTGCCAGGGCACGCCGTGCCGCGCCAGGTGCATCAGGACGGCGACGGATTCGTGGATCTCGGAGCCGTCGAGGAAGCCGCAGCCGGAGAGAATGACGGCGACGGCGCTGCCCTGTTCCTGCTGGTGTGCGTTGAAGCGCATGCTTGCTCCTCGTCGGCTGATGCGGGGTGCGACTCAAGGCGGGGCCCGGGCGCGGCGAGGGGATTATGAGACGGATCGGCGTGCCGTGCCTGCGGTAGGGCGGATGCTGGGTGAAATCTTCGCATCCCGTGGGGCGTGACCTCCGACGCCCGTCACTCGGTGGGGGTGCGACTCAGGCTGAGGCCTGGTGGGGGCCGCTTCGTGCTCCGGCAGATGGCGGCGAAGCCGACCGCCCACAGGGCGATGTTGGCGGCGGTGGCGACGCCGAGGTGGCGGGTCTCGGCGAACCAGGGCAGGCGCGGCACTAGATTGACCGCGGTGTAGGCCGCGGCCAGCAGCCACACCTTCGCGGGCAGTTCGCCCGTCGGGGAGGCGTGCATGCGCGGGATCACCAGCGCTGAGACCAGCGGCATCGCGAGGATGAAATAGTGCAGGTGGACCACCGGGGTGAGCATCAGCGAGACGCAGGCGAGCAGGCCGAGGGTGAGGACGGTTCGCTCGCCGGTGTCGCGGGGCGTCCGCTTGCGGAAGCCGGCGGCAAGAACGGTCGCCAGGGTGAAGGCGCCGCCGAGCGCGAAGTGGGCGAGGCGGGTCCACGGCGAGGGCGCGGGCGGGGCGGCATCGCCGAGGTGGAGCCAGGAGTGGATGACGGCCTTGAAGGCCTGGTTGTCGGTGGCCTCCATGCCGTGGAACTCGTCGGCGAGGTCGCCGAGGCGCTCGATGCCGAAGGCGGGCAGGATGACGCGTTGCACCCAGTCGACGTTCAGCGCCCACATCTGGGAGGGGCCGAGGACGATGGAAGGAATGACGAGCATCCCGACGGCGGCGCCGATGGCGAAGCCGGCGAGGCAACGCCAGTCGCGCCGGATGAGGGGGTAGAGGAGGAGGAAGGCGGGGAAGACCTTGAGCACGGCGGCGAGGGCGAGCCACAGGCCGGCGCGGAGGGAGTTGCCGCGCACGAACGCGAGCGCCGCGCCGCTGACGCTCAGCAGAAGCAGGATGTTCACCTGCCCTCGGGAGAGCGTGCTCCCCGCGGCGATGAGGCAGACGAGGATGGGGATGACCCGGGCGCCCCACCACCAGCGGCTGAAGCGGGGAGGGCCTCGCGGGCCGGCGGAGGGCGAGGATTCCTCGACGGCGCAGGCGAGCCAGTGCGCGGCGAGCCAGAGCAGGGCCATGTTGAGGGCCGTCCACAGGGTGATCGAGACGGGGTAGGGAAGGTAGCCGTCGCGCGGCTCGCCGGCGGGGGGATCGGCGAGGGGGGCCATGGCGATGGCGAAGAGGGAGGGGTAGAGGTAGTGCCAGCCGCGGTCGTCGGGGGTGCGGTAGATGTCGCGGCCTTCGCGGAGCGCCCAGGCGGCGCGGAAGAAAACGCCGGCGTCGGTCATGCGCAGGCGGAGGAAGGCGGAGCGGTTGACGACCTGGGCGCCGAAGAGGATGGCCAGGACGAGCAGCGCGCGGAGGATCCAGCGATCGAAGGGGCGGAGCGGGGCGAGGCCGGGGTTGGCGTTGGGGGGCGTGGTGGTCACGGTGGGGCCGCGGCCGCCGGGGGCCGAGCGGCCGGGGCCGGGGGCGGGATCCTGGATCGGGGTCGGGGGCCTGTCTGGACGATACAGGAGGGTCTTGGGCGGGCGGGCGTTGGAGCCGCTATGATCCGGCCTTGCCCTGAGAGGGGCGCATAGCTCAGTTGGCTAGAGCACCGTCGTCACATGGCGGGGGTCACAGGTTCGAATCCTGTTGCGCCCACTTTGCAGCAAACGAGGCGTGTCGCGGGAAGCCGCGGCG
>CANJRL010000109.1 GCA_947476675.1 Phycisphaerales bacterium | reverse complement strand
TCCGGGGCCGCGACCCGAACACCAACCAGCCGAAACGCAACTGACCGCAGCGCGGCACGGCGTCGCCCCGCCGCAGGTAGAGTCTCGCCGCGATGGGGGCAGTCCCGCACGATCACTCGACCTCCGAAAGCGGTCCGGGCGCCAGCACGGGCGACGCCGCCACGCGCACCGCCTCGCGGGCTTCGGGCGCCCCGGCTTCGCTCAGCGCCCTGTTCAGCCCTCTGCCCGAGCGCATCGACGAGTTCGCGATCAAGCGGCACATCAAGACGGGCGGGCAGGGCGTCGTCTTCGAGGCCGTCCAGGCCTCGCTCGACCGCCACGTCGCGGTCAAGGTCGCGATCAACCGGTCCGGCCCGGACGACCCGATCGTCCGCCGCTTCGTCGACGAGGCACGCCTGCTGGCCGGGGTTGAGCACGAGAACGTCGCCCGCGTCTACGCCGCCGGCACCGCGGTCATCAACGGCTGGAGCACTCGCTACTACGCGATGGAACTTGTCCCGGGCGCCGCGACGCTGACGGAGTTCGCCGCGGCCCGGGGCCTGAGCACCGCCGCGCGGATCGCCCTCTTCATCCGCGTGTGCGACGCCGTGCACGCCGTGCACACCTGGGACACGAGCCCCCTCCTCCACCGCGACCTCAAGCCGGGGAACATCCTCGTCAGCGCGCACGGCACGCCCAAGATCATCGATTTCGGCCTCGCCCGCGAGCGCGACGACGGCGCCCCGCGGGCCTCGCTCGACCAGGCGGGCTCCGACACCATCTCGGGGACGCTCCCCTATATGTCCCCCGAGCAGTGCGACCCCGATGCCGCGCTCACCCCGGCCTCCGACGTCTACGCGCTCGGCGTCACGCTGTACGAGCTGCTCTCCGGTCGACGCCCGCTCGACCTGCCGACCCGGGCCGACGACGCGCTGAGAGCCATCAGGTCTCAGCCCCCCGCGCCGCTGCGCATCGCGGGCCGCCCGGCCGATCGCGATCTCGCCGCGATCGTCTCCGCCGCCCTCGAGAAGCGCGCCGAGGACCGCCTGCCCACCGCCGCCGCGCTCGCCGACAACCTGCGGCGGTACCTCGATGGCCGGCCCTTGCCGGTGCGCGACCACGAGACGCACTACCGCGTCCGGTCTCGGGCCCGGCTGCTGATGACGACCCGCCCCCTCGCAGGCGCCGCCCTCGCCCTGCTGGTCTCGGTCGGCTTCGCCTATTCGGTTGGCGCCGCGGCGGTGTACGGCTGGACGCCCGGCGGCGTGTGGTTCGAGCGCGCCGCCGCCTCGATCGGCATTCTCCCCGGCCCCCTCGACGGCGTGCGGCTCATCGCCATCACGGACAGCGACGACCTTGCCGCGCTCGCCGCGGCCAACGCCCTGCACGGCTTCGACCCATCCGTGAAGCGCAGCGCCCGGCTGCTCCACGGCAGGCTGCTCGAGCGCCTCGCCGAGGCCCGCCCCGCCGTTGTCGGCGCCGACATCTTCTTCGCAGAGCCCAGCCCCTATGACGACGCTCTTGAGCGGGGCTCCAAGGCCCTCCGCGACGCCGGGGTCGGCATCGTCTTCGGCGCCGACAACTGGTCGCTCAGCGCGTCCGGAGCGCCGACGGTGATCCCGGAGGCCCTCCGCCACGGGTCGTGGGGCGCGTGCACCGCGATCATCGCGCCGGGCACGGCCTGGAAGGTCGACCTCGCCGTCGACCGCGGCGGCTTTGTCCTGCCCTCGCTCGCCCTCGCGATGCTGGCCGAGTCGCGATACCCCAACGCCGGTTTCGCCCGCACCTTCGACGTGAACACCGGAGAGATCACAATCGCCGCGTCCCGCCCCGACCCGGCGATGCCGCGCGTCGTCGTCCCCTCCGGGCCTCCCATCGTGGTCCGCGCCACAAGCGTCTCGCAAGCGGCCGCGTCGGCCCTGACCCGCGGCCTCGGGCCCGCCGACACGATCGGCCACGTCTACGCCTCCATCCCCCCCGACCCCGCCCTCGAGCGCATCACGTTGCGTTACACCGACGCCATGACCCTGCCCTCGCTCGGGCTCGCAGGCCTTATCGGTGGGAAGGCCGTGATCCTCGCCGACGGCCGCCAAGGGGTCGACCGTCACCGTGCCCAGGACGGCCGCGACGTCCTCGGGGCGTACGCCCACGTCCTCGCCCTTGGCGTCCTGCAGAACGGCTCCCAGGCGGTCGTGCCCAACCACGCGCAACATCTGCCGTTCATCGCCGGCGGCGCGTTCCTGGGGCTCGCGTCCGCCCGGCTGTCGCGGCGCCCCGCGGCTCGCTGCGCGTTGTTCGCGGCGTCTGCCCTTGCCCTTGCCGCCGCGAGCGCCGTCGCGCTGAGGTTCGCCAACGTTCTCCTGAACCCCCTCCTCCCCGCCTCCGCCGCGCTCTTCGCCGGCGCCCTCGCGCTGTGGTCATGTCCCCGCGCGACGATCGCCTCCCCCCGGTAATCTCCAAAGCCCCGCCCCTCTTTTCCTTTCCTCCTGGGAGTTGCTCATGATTCTGCCGCTGCGCCGTCTTGGTGTCTCCGCCGCCCCTGCCGCGACGCTTCTCGCGATGCTCACCGCGTGCGCCGGGGACCAGCCGCCCGGTGTTGTCACGACCGCAGCGGCGCCGATGCCGACCGCCCGGGCCGAGTACCGGCCCGACCCCACGCGCCCGCTTGCGCTCGACACCTGGGTGACCAAGGGCACGTACAACCTGGTCCGCGTGTACGGCCAGCCCCGCGCGACCGCGAAGCCGCCGCGCTGCTTCACCGTGATCCTCGACGACGCGACTGTTCCGAACCCCCCGGCGATCGGCAGGCTCATCAACGCCACACCCGCCACCGGCGAGGACCCGGTCTGGGAGGCCAGCGAATCCGCCGCGCTCCTTCGCGGCTGGTTCCCCATCGTGCAGGGCCCGCGCGTCCGCATCGGCGCCGACGGCTCCACGATCGTCTTCGAGGCCGTCACCGAGGGAGGTGTGCTCTTCGAGCGCATCTGGTTCGCCGACAGCCAGCAGCGATCCGAACGCCTGAGCATCGCCGCGATCAACGGCTGGACGGTCGGCAATCCGCCGTCGATCGCTCCCGGCGACATCGGCGAATTCAAGGCAACTGGCTCCAACACGCTGGCGTGGTGCCCCTACTCTCTTGCCTCGGGCGCGACCAACCCTCCCCCGCAAGCCTTCAGCGACTTCCTTGCCCGGGCCGACGCCCTGCGCACCAAGGCGAGGGCCCTTGGCGTCAACGACGGCGACGCGTGCCCCTGACCCGCCCGGCCCGCCTCACTCGTCCTCGTCGTGGTGGCCCTTGAACGCCGCCACCACCTCGGCCTGCACGCCCGCCGGCGCCTGCTCGTCGTGGCTGTACTCCATCACGAACGAGCCCGCCCCGGCCGTCATGCTCTTGATCTGGCTCGAGTACATCGTCAGTTCGCTCAGAGGCGCCGTCGCCCGGATCACGAAGGAGTCGCCCGACGCCACGTCGGTCGACTGGATCCGCCCCCGCTTGGCGATCAGGTCCGCCGTGATGTCGCCCATGTGCCTGTTCGGCGCCGTCACCTCCACGTGCACGTGAGGCTCGAGCAGCGAGGGCCTGGCCTTGCTCACCGCGTCGATGAAGGCCTTCCGCCCGGCGGTGATGAACGCCACCTCCTTGCTGTCCACCGGGTGGTGCTTCCCGTCGAAGACCGCCACCCTCACCCCGGTCATCGGGTACCCGGCGAACGCACCGGTCGTGAGCACCTGGCGCACGCCCTTTTCGATCGCCGGCATGTACTGCTTCGGCACCGAGCCCCCGAACGTCTCGTCGACGAACTCGAAACCCTCGGGGTGATCGCCGGGCAGGGGCTCCACGCGCAGGAACACCTCGCCGAACTGCCCCGCGCCCCCCGTCTGCTTCTTGTGCCGGTGGTGCCCGTCCGCCTTCCCCCGGATCGTCTCCTTGTACGCAACCTTGGGAGGGTGGGTCTCCACATCCACTCCGAACCTGCCCCTGAGCTTCTCGATCATCATCTTGAGGTGCAGCTCGCCCAGGCCACGCACCACCAGCTCGTGCGTCGCGGCCACGCGCTCCACCTTGAACGTCGGGTCCTCCTCCTCCAACTTGTGCAGCGCCGGGCCGATCTTCGCCTCGTCGTTGCGGCTCCTGGTCGCGATCGCCAGCCCCGCCATCGGCTTGGGCATCGCCTCGCGGTGCATGTGCAGGCTGTCGTACTCGTGGCTCTCGTGAAGCACCGAGTCGAACTTCAGTTCCTCGATCTTCGCCACCGCCCCGATGTCCCCCGCGATCAGGCTCTGCCTCTCCTCGTGCTCCTTGCCCTGCACCTTGAAGATGTGGGCCATCTTCAGCGGCTTCTTCTGGTCGTCCATGATCAGCGAGGCGCCCGCGTTCACCGTCCCCTGGTGCACCCGGAAGAACGACATCTTCCCTACGTACGCGTCCAGCGTCACCTTGAACACGTGCGCGATCACCGGCCGCTTGGGGTCCGGCTCCGCGTGCCACTCCGTCTCCGTCCCGTCCGCCGCGCGAAGGTCGAAGGGCCTCGGGTTGCCCTCCAGTGGGCTCGGGCACACGTGGGCCAGGTTGTGCAGCAGGTCCTCGATCCCCGCCCCGGTCTTCGCCGAGCAGAACAGGATCGGCGCCAGGTGGCCCTGGCGCAGCGCCTCCTCGATCGCCTCGTGCAGCCGCCCCGGCGGCACCGCCTCGGGGTTCTCCAGGTACACCGCCATCAGCCTCTCGTCCACCTCCACGATCTGGTCCATCAGCGCCGTCCGCGCCTCGGCCACGGTCATGAAATCCACCGCGCCGCTGTGGCTCTCCAGCAGGTCCACCACGTCCTTCCCCCCCCCGGTCGGCAGGTTCAGCGGCGTGCACTCGGCCCCGAAGGTCTCCCGGATCTGCCTCACCAGCCCCGGCAGATCGATGTTCTCGTGATCGATCTTGTTGATCACGATCATCCGCGGCAGTTTCCGCTCCGCCGCCGCCCTCATCACCCGCCGCGTGTTCGGCTGGATGCCCAGCGCCGCGTCGATCACCACCACGGCGCACTCCACCGCCGCCAGCGCCGGCGCCGCCTGCCCGAAGAAGTCCGGGTACCCCGGCGTGTCGATGATGTTGATGTGCCGCCCCTCGTGGTCGACGTGGGCGAGGGCGCTCGACAGGCTGTGCTTGTGGTGCTTCTCCTCCGGCTCGAAGTCGCAGGTGGTCGTCCCCTCCTCCACCGTCCCCATGCGGCCCTTGGCCTTGGTGTGCACCAGCAGACGCTCGACCAGCGTCGTCTTGCCCGCGAAGGCGTGCCCGACGAGGGCGATGTTGCGGATGTCGGCGGTGGCGTAACTGCGCATGGGTAGCCTCCTTCGAGATGTGGTCCCCGACAGTGTAAAGATCCCGCAAAGCCCGGGGCCGGTTTTTCCCCGTACACTCGCGCCGCGATGCCCCACCTGCTCGGACTGCAAGGCATGCCGCCCGACCGCCTCCGCTCCCTCCTCGCACGGGCACGCGACCTCATTCCCCACGCCGAGCGCGCCCGCCCACCCCTCGACACCCGCCGGGGCGCCTCCGTCGTCAACCTCTTCTTCGAGGATTCCACGCGCACACGCCTCTCCTTCACCCTCGCCGCCCGCCGCCTCGGCGCCGACGTCGCCGACCTCACCGCCGCCGGCTCCTCCGCTTCCAAGGGCGAGACCCTCCTCGATACCGCCCTCACCGTCCGCGCCCTCGGCGCCTCCGGGATCGTCCTCCGCCACGCGATGTCCGGCGCGGCAATCGCCGCCGCACGGGCCCTCGACGCCCTCCCCGGCCCCCCCTGCGCCATCCTCAACGCCGGCGACGGCCGCCACGAGCATCCCACCCAGGGCATCCTCGACGCCCTCACCATCGCCGAGGCGCACGCCCGCCTCCCCGACTTCAACCTCGGCGGCCTGCGCATCGCCATCCTCGGCGATGTCGCCAACTCCCGCGTCGCCCGCTCCGATATCGCCGCCCTCACCGCCCTGGGCGCATCGGTGGTCTGCGTCGGCCCTCCCGGCCTGTGCCCGCCCTCCCTCCGCTCGCTCGGGTGCGACACCTCGCACGACCTCGACGCCGTCCTGCCCGATGTCGACGCCGTGCAATCGCTCCGCATCCAGATGGAGCGCAGCCCCGCCCTCGCCAGCGTCCGCGACTACGCCGCCGGCTACCAACTCGACCTCGCCCGCTCCGCTCGCATGAAGCCCGGCGCGGTCGTCCTGCACCCGGGCCCGATGAACCGCGGCGTCGAGATCACCGGCGATGTCGCCGACGGCCCACGCTCGCGCATCCTCCGCCAGGTCACCCTCGGCGTCGCCGTGCGCATGGCCTGCCTCGCCGAGTGCCTCGCGCGCTGAGCCCGGTATCCTCGACCCCCTCCCATGCGGCACGCCGCCAACCCCAGCGCGATGCTCCTCATCGTCTCCGGCCCCTCCGGTGTCGGGAAGACCACCATCACCCGCGCCATCCACGAGAGCGTGCCGGACTCCTGGCTCTCGGTCTCCGTCACCACCCGCGCACAGGGGCCCCAGGAGACCGACGGCGTCCACTACCGCTTCATCACCGAGGAGCAGTTCGACGCCCTCATCGCCGACCCCTCCGGCCCCCCCGGCCTCGGCAAACTCCTCGAGCACGCCGGGGTCTACGGCAGGCGCTACGGCACGCCCCGCGAACCCGTGGAGCAGCACCTCGCCCGCGGATGCCTGGTCATCCTCGAGATCGACGTGCAGGGCGCCATCCAGATCAAGCAGCGCGTCCCCGGCGCCTTCGCCATCTTCATCATGCCCCCCTCCGAAGAAGAACTCATGGACCGCCTCCGCCGCCGAGGACGCGACGGCGACGAGGCCATCCGCAAGCGCTTCGCCGCCGCGCAGCGCGAGATGCAGGAGGCCCGGTCCTGCGGCGCCTACGACGTGTTCCTGGTCAACGACGACCTCGAACGCACCGTCAAGCAGGCCCTCCGCATCGTCGACGAGGAGCGGGCCCTGCGCCGCGAGCGGGCCTCCGGCCCCGGAACCTGAACCCCTACGATCCCCGCGATGGCGACGCCCCCCGACCACGCCGACGCCGTCGTGCTCGTCTCCGGAGGGCTCGATAGCGCCGTCACCCTCGCCGCCGCACGCGCCGAGGGCCGCCGCTGCGCCGCCCTGACCATCGACTACGGCCAGCGCCACCGCGTCGAACTCGACGCCGCCTCCCGCGTCGCCCGCGCCCAGGGCGCCCGCGAGGTCCGCCTCGCCCTCGACCTCCGCGCCATCGGCGGCTCGGCCCTCACCGCCGACATCGCCGTGCCCCGGAGCCGCGACGAGCGCCACATGCACGCCGCCATCCCCGTCACCTACGTCCCGGCGCGCAACCTGGTGTTCCTCTCCCTGGCCTTCGGACTCGCCGAGACCCTCGGCGCATCCGAGGTCTGGATCGGCGTCAACGCCGTGGATTTCAGCGGCTACCCCGATTGCCGCCCGGCGTTCATCCGCGCCTTCGAGGCCGCCGCCCGCGAGGGCACCCGCGCCGGCGCATCGGGCGAGGCCATCCGCGTGCGCACGCCCATCATCGACCTGGCCAAGCCCGAGATCATCCGCCACGCCGCACGCCTCGGCGTCGATCTCTCCCTCACCCACTCCTGCTACGACCCCGACCCCGTCGGCCTGGCCTGCGGCTCGTGCGAGGCCTGCTCGATCCGCCGCCGCGGCTTCGAAGCCGCCGGCCTGCCCGACCCCACCAGGTACGCGCCCGCCGGAGCGGCGCCGTGAGCGCCTTCGCCGACGACCCCGCGCTCGCCCCCGCGCGCCACGATGCGCTCCCCATCGCCGAGACCTTCACCAGCATCCAGGGCGAGGGCGCGTGGGCCGGCGCGCCATCCTTCTTCATCCGCGTCTCCGGGTGCAATCTCCGCTGCGCCTGGTGCGACACGCCCTACGCCAGCTGGAGGCCCGAGGGCGACCGCCGCACCCTCGACGCGATCCTCGACCAGGCCCGCGATGCGCGCGTCTCGCACGCCGTCATCACCGGGGGCGAGCCCATGATCTTCCCCGCCGTCGCGACCCTCGCCCGCGGCCTGCGCGACCTCGGCCTGCGCGTCACCATCGAGACCGCGGGCACGGCATGGCTCGACGCACACGCCGACCTCATGTCCATCAGCCCCAAACTCGCCAGTTCCACCCCCCGTCCGGACACCGGATGGGCCCAGCGCCACGAGCAGCGCCGCCTCAATATCCCCGTCCTCCAGCGCCTGCTCGACGCCCACCCCGCCCCGGCCCGCCAACTCAAGTTCGTCTTCACAGGCGAGCACGACCTCCCCGAGATCGACGCCCTGCTCGCCCACCTCCGCGGCGTTACCCCCGACGACGTGATGCTCATGCCCGAGGGCGTCACGCCGCAGGCCCTCGCGGCCCGCAGAGACGCCGCCGTCCGCGCCTGCCTGTCGCGCGGCTGGCGCTACTCCCACCGCCTGCACATCGACCTCTTCGGCAACACGCGGGGGACGTAGGCCCAACCCCGGAGGGGTCAAGGCCCCTAGCCACGGGCTTCAGCCCTTGGGCAGCGATGTTGCAAGATCAAACCGCCCAGCGAGGGACGCCGGTCGTAGCAAGGCTCGCCGCGGCCACGATCACGAAGCAGGCAGACAAACGCATGACGATCTCCTTCGGCGGAAACTGACGACCAGGAAAAGGCCCAGCACCACGCCGGCGCCGGGGCCCGGAACCGCAGATGCAACGCGGATGCCATAGGTGATGCCCTCAGGCGATCCGCTGAGATACGCCCCGAGTGCATCCTGCCACGGCACGATGCCCGGCGTGAAGTTGGAGGAGCCCATGGCGACGCGATCCAAGCCGCCGGTGCTCTCGGTCCATTCCGTCGCGCCACCTGACGCGTCGAGCAGGCCCCAGGGGCTGATGGCATTCGGGTACGCCCCCACGGGAGGGGTGAACGGGGCGGTCAGGACGCCCGCGGCGCTCTGCGCCCCCGGAGTTCCGGGCAGTCCGTAGACCGGTGGCGTGTCCTGACTGACGGGGTAGCGCCAGTACCCCTCCTGCCCGGGGCCGTACTTGTTCGGATCGTAGTACACAGCCTTGACCCACTCATCGAGGGTGGGAAGCCAGAACTGCGCGCCCGGCGAGTGCTCGCGCTGGTCGGGGAAGAGGCCGGTCATCGGATCGCGCGGCCCGAACGTGCTCGTGTCGTACGACCCGCTCTCGAAGGCGGCGCGGGTCAGGGCCTTGCCGTTGTTCAGCCAGTTGACGAAGCGGGCGGCGAAGCGCCAGCCGACGTTGACGGGCAGGTTCTCCGCGCCCTCGTTGAGCCGGTACTGCGGCACACCGTTGGAGAAG
>CANJRL010000108.1 GCA_947476675.1 Phycisphaerales bacterium | reverse complement strand
TCCCGGCGCCGATGCGTACGGTCGGCGGCTGCCCACGATGCACTACGTGGAGCACTTGACGCAGTTCGCGGCGGACGCGCACCGGGGGTGCGACATGGCCAGGGCGGTGGCCGGGCTGGCGCGGCGGCTGGATTCGCAGGCCGGCTCGCTCCACCAGGCCGACGACCTGAGCATGCTGGCGATCACGCCCAAGTTCGTTCGGCGCAGCCCGGGCGACGGCGTGGGCACGGAGACGCTGCGCTCCGACCACGCGCATTCCGGGCGCTGAGGCAGAGACCCCACGCCGTCCGGAGGGGAGAGAGAGCCCCGGCGCGGCAGTTGACGCCGCGGCGGGGGCGGGGAAGATGGTTCCGCCTTGGCGGGCATCGTCCCGCCCGGCGGCGCGAGGAGCCCCATGGCGAAGACGATCGAACGGCTCACCGAGGAGCAGATCGCCAGACGGCTGGCGCCCCTGAAGGAATGGAGCGAGGTCAACGACTCGATCCAGCGGACGTTCCTCTTCAAGGACTTCGCGTCGGCGATCGCCTTCGTGAACAAGGTTGCGGCGCTCGCGGACGCGGCGGACCACCACCCGGACATCCTGGTGCGCTACAACAAGGTCACGCTGACCGTCAGCACGCACGACGCCGGGGGGATCACCGAGAAGGATTTCGCGCTGGCCAAGCAGGCCGACGCCGCGGTGTGACCGGGCCGGCGCGGGGCGACGGGCGGACGCTCAGTTGGCGAGGTCGTAGAAGCCCTGGCCGAGGCGCTTGAGCCGGCCGCGGCGGACGAGTTCCTCCCACACGGCGGCGGGGTACTCGCGGGGCGGGATGATGCCCATGACGTCGGAGCGTTTGCCGGAACTCATGGGGCCGTGGCCGAGTTTGGATTCCTGATCGAGCCGCGTGAGTTTGAGGCGCTTCTTGAAGGCGTTGAGGGCCTTCTTGAGGTCGTCGGGGAGAGGGTCGGTGGGGCCGGGCGTCGGGGCGTCGGGCGTGGTCATGGCTGCGCGGGCCTGCGGGGCTGGGGCGAGGCGGAGACCTTGCCGGTGCTCAGGTCGTTGACGAGGGCGCCGAGGGCTTTGATATCGCGCGTCTCGAGGATCCGCGCGACCGCGGAGTCCTTCGCCGAAGTCCTGGCCAGTGCGGCGGCGGCGCGGGCCCAGAGTTTGTCGGCGGCCCGGGCGTCGCCGGAGGCGGAGGCGAGGAAGAGTTCGGGGAGGATCTCGGCGAGTTTGCCCAGGGTGATGGTGTCGAGGTGCTCGTAGTAGCGGCTGACGATCTTGCGCTGGTAGTTGGAGAGAGGCTGTCCCTTGGCCACGGTCAGCCCTCGTACTTGCCGAGGAGGAGGGTGACGTTGTGCCCGCCGAAGCCGAAGGTGTTGTTCATGACGCGGCGGATCTTCCCGTCGCGGGCGTGGTTGGGGACGAGGTCGATGTCGAAGCCCTCGTCGGGGTTGTCGAGGTTGGTGGTGGGAGGAACGACGCCGTGGCGGAGGGCGTTGATGCAGGCGATGGACTCGACGCCCCCGGAAGCGCCCAGGGCGTGGCCGTGCATGGACTTGGTGGAGGACATCAGCAGGCGACCGCCGCGGGACTTGCGGGCGTGGTCGCCGAAGACGGAGAGCACGGCGGCGACCTCCGCGGCGTCGCCGAGCGGGGTGGATGTGCCGTGGGCGTTGATGTAGTCGACCTCGTCGGGGCGGAGGTTGGCGTGCTCGAGTGCCCAGCGCATGGATCGCGCGGCGCCGCGGCCGTGCTCGTCCGGGGCGGTGATGTGGGAGGCGTCGGAGGATGCGCCTGCGCCGAGGAGTTCGCAGAGGATGTTGGCGCCTCGCTTGCGGGCGTGCTCCTCGGCTTCGAGGACGAGGATGCCGGCGCCCTCGGCGAGGACGAAGCCGTCGCGGTCCTTGTCGAAGGGTCGCGAGGCGCGCTCGGGCTCGTTGTTGCGCGTGGAGAGGGCGCGCATGGTCATAAAGGCGGCGAGGCAGATCGGGCCGATGGCGGCCTCGGCGCCTCCGGCGATCATGACGTCGGCCTCGTTGCGCTGGATGATGTGGAGGGCGTCGGCGATGGAGTGGCCCGAGGAGGCGCAGGCGGTGGCGTGGGCGGTGGAGGGGCCCTGGAGGCCGAGGCGGATCGAGACCATCCCCGCGCAGGAATTGACCATGAGGCGCGGGACGGTGAAGGGGCTGACGCGGTCAGGCCCCTTGGCGGCCATGTGGAGGACACCCTCTTCGATGGTGATGATGCCGCCGACGCCGGAGCCGATCACGACGCCGCAACGGGTGGGGTCTTCGACCTTGCCGAAGTCGAGGCCCGATTGGTCGACGGCCTCCATGGTGGCGGAGATGCCGAGGAGGCAGTATCGGTCGAGGCGGCGAGCCTCGCGGTGGTCGACGCGGGCGGAGGGGTCGAAGCCGTGGATCTGCCCGGCGATGAGGGTCGACCAGCGGCTGGACCAGCGGTCGAACTCTTCGCCCTTGACGAGGGAGACGCCGGAGCGGCCGGCGACCATGGCGTCCCAGGTGGAGGGGGCGTCGAGCCCGAGGTTGGTGACGGCCCCCATGCCGGTGACGACCACTCGGCGTTTAGCGTTGGCGGATCGATGCATGGGGAGGGCCGGGCGATCGGCTCAGGAGCCGCTCTTGGAGGCCTGGGCGGTCTTGATGAACTCGATGGCCTGGCCGACGGTCTGGATCTTCTCGGCCTGATCGTCGGGGATGGAGGTCTCGAACTCGTCCTCGAATTCCATGACGAGCTCGACGGTGTCGAGCGAGTCCGCGTTGAGGTCGTTGACGAACGAAGTCTGGCGCGAGATCTCCGACTTGTCGACGCCCATCTGCTCGGCGACGATCTCGATCACCTTGGCTTCGATTTCCTGTTCGGTCACGGTTGCATTCTCCGAGGGGCCGAGGTCGTTCGTTGGGACGCTGGGGGCGTGGGTGCGAGGCGCCGGAGCGTTCGGGGGCCGTCAGGCCGATCGCGGCGATTTCCAATCCGGATATTAGCGTTCTCCGGGGGATTCGCCAACGCCCGTGCGGCGGCGAGGGGTTCCGGATGATCAGCACATGGTGAGCCCGCCGTCGACGCAGATGGTCTGGCCGGTGAGGTACCCGGCCTCGTCGGAGGAGACGTAGGCGACGGCGGCGGCGATGTCGTCGGGGGTTCCGAGGCGCTTGAGGGCCATGGCCTCCATGACGCGGGCCTTGACCTCGTCGGGGAGGCCGGCGGTCATGTCGGTCTCGATGAAGCCGGGCGCGATGACGTTGGCGGTGACGCCCTTGCCGCCGAGTTCGCGGGCGAGCGACTTGGTCAGCCCGATGAGCCCGGCCTTCGCGGCGGCGTAGTTCGCCTGGCCGGCGTTGCCGACCACGCCGGAGGTGGAGCCGATGTTGACGATGCGGCCGAAGCGGTGCTTCATCATGGCCCGGGCGGCGGCGCGGGACACGACGAAAGCCGAGGTGAGGTTCGTGCGCAGAACCTCGTCGAAATCGGCGTCGCTCATCCGGAGCGTCAGGCCGTCCTTGGTGATGCCGGCGTTGTTCACGACGATGTCGAGGCGGCCCTCGGCGTCGATGACGCCCTCCACGGCGCGCTGGAGCGCGGGCGCATCGCCGACATCCACCACGCACGTGGCCGCGGAGCCGCCGGTCTCCTCGATGAGTGAGCGGACTTCGCCGAGCGGGCCCTGGCTGCGGCTGGCGAGGATGACGCGGCGGCCGTCGCGGGCGAGGCGCAGGGCCACGGCCCTGCCGATGCCTCGGCTGGCCCCGGTGACCAGGGCGACGCGTCGCTCGGCGGGGGTGGATGGTGTGGGCATGGAGGGCGAGATCAGAGGGGCGGCGGCGGCGCGGCCGGCTTGTTCGGCGCGGACCTCGGCTGGGCGGGAGGGGCGGGCTCGGTCGGCGCCGCGGGCTTGGGTTCTTCCTTGACCACGGGGGCGGGCTTGGCGAGTTCGGCGCCGTCGAGATCGGCGGCGGCGGGCGCGGAGCGCGAGACGACGGGCAGGCCGCCGAAGGTCCACTTGCCGTCGACCTGTCGTGCGCGCCAGCCGGTGAGGTAGGCGCCGTCGGCCGGCGAGGAGCCCTGGACGGCGATGCCGAGGTCGGCGCTGTCGCCCTTGGGATCGATGCGGACGACGCGGACCACGGCGAGGCCGGCGGTGGCCTGCTGCCATTCGCCGCTCTTGACCTGCATGTCGAGCAGGTTCTTGCCCGGAGCGTCGAGGAGCTGGCTGAGGGCGGCGGAGTCGCCCTTGGCAAGCGCGGTGGCGAAGGAGACGACGGAGCGCGAGAGCGACTCATCGGACGGGGCGATCGATTGCGGGAACTGCACCCTCTTGTCCTGGATGATGGACTCGATCTGCAGCGGCTCCGGTGCGCGGGTGACCGCCTGGGGAGGCGGGGGCGGCGGCGGGGCCTTCTTCTCCTCGCACCCCGCGGCAAGGCCGAGGGCGGGAGCGAGCAGGGAGACGAGGGCTATGTGTCGCGGGTCACGCGGGTTCATCATGGCTTTCCACCTTCGCCGCCCGGTCGATGCGGCGCATGAGTCCGGCGAGCACTTTACCCGGCGCCAGTTCGTGGAGCGCGGGGGCGTCGGGTCCGGACCACCGCGAGAGCATCGCCTTGCAGGAGGCGTCCCATCGCACCGGTGCGGTGAGTTGCTCGACGAGGCGGGCCTTGATGGATGCCGCGATCGGCTGGCCGGCGTGCGGCCCGGCGCCGTGGGCCTCGGCGGTGACGTTGGAGTAGACGGGGAAGGCGGGCGCGCGGATCTCGACGGCCTCGAGCGCCCTGGCGAGGCGCTCGGCGGCGGGGGCCATGAGCGGGGAGTGGAACGCGCCGGCGACCGCGAGGCGGCTTGCCTTGAGACCGAGGGCCTCGGCGGCGGGCGCCGCGCGGTCGCACGCGGAGGCGTGGCCGCTCAGCACGATCTGCCCGGGTGCGTTTAAGTTGGCGGGGACCAGCACCTCGCCCCTAGCGGCGTCGGCGCAGACCTGGTTGGCCTGGGCTTCGTCCGCGCCGATGAGCGCGACCATGCCGCCCCTGCTCATCTCGGCGGCGCTCTGCATGGCGGCGCCGCGGAGCGCGACCAGGCGGAGGCCCTCGAGGAAGGTGAACGCGCCGGCGAGGTGCAGCGCGGTGTACTCGCCGAGGCTGAGGCCGGCGGCGGCGACCGGGGGCGGGAGTGCGCCGGCGGCGCAAAGCGCAGCGTGGCTGGCGACGGCGCAGGCGTAGAGCGCGGGCTGGGCGGCGTCGGTGCGGTTGATGCGCTCGTCGGGCCCGGCGAAGCAAAGGTCGGTGAGCGGCGCGCCGAGCGAATCGCCGAGCGCGGCGCTGGCGGCGCCGAAGATGGCGCGGGCGTGCTCGCTCGAGTCGAACCACGCCTTGCCCATGCCGGCGCGCTGCGCGCCCTGGCCGGGGCAGAGGAGGATGGAGTGCGTTGCGCTCATGCGGATGCTGCGGGCGCGGGGCCGGGCGTCAGACGCGCCAGAGGCTGCTGGCCCAGGTGAGCCCGCCCCCGAAGGCGACGAAGAGGACGATGTCGCCGTCGCGGATGCGGCCGGCGCGGCGGAGTTCGTCGAACACGAGGGGGACCGAGCCGGCGGAGGTGTTGCCGTAGTGGTCGATGTTGACGTGGAGCCTCTCGGCGGGGAGGCCGAAGCGCTCGCGCGAGGCTTCGAGGATGCGGGCGTTGGACTGGTGGCAGACGTAATGGTCGACCTGGTCGGCCTGGAGGCCGGCCTTGGTGAGGGTCTGCTCGATGAGGTCGCCGAAGGTGCGCACGGCGAACTTGAAGACCTCGCGGCCGTTCATCTGGAGTTTGTGGACCTTCTCGGGCGTGCCGGGCTGGCCGGCGGGGAAGTCGCGGATGTGGTGGGGGAGGTAGAGGTCGTGCCAGCCCGAGCCGTCGGCGTGCATGGACTGGGCGAGGATGCCCTTGCTGAGGTCGTCGGTGGGCGTGAGGACGACGGCGCCCGCG
This sequence comes from Phycisphaerales bacterium, assembly GCA_947476675.1. Lineage (GTDB taxonomy): Bacteria > Planctomycetota > Phycisphaerae > Phycisphaerales > UBA1924 > CANJRL01. The sequence goes on along the minus strand of CANJRL010000108.1, from coordinate 3,541 downwards.
CCGTCGCCGAAGAGGATGGCCACGCCTCGGTCGGAATAGTCGATGATCGAGGACATGTGGTCGCACCCGACAACCCCGACGCGGCGGTAGGCGCCGGAGCGGATGAGTTCGTGCCCGAGGTTGAGGCCGTAGACGAAGCCGGAGCAGGCGGCGGCGAGGTCGAAGGCGCCCGCTCCGACCGCGCCGACTTCCGCGGCGACTCGGCACGCGGTGGCGGGGCACAGCGTCTCGCCGGTGACGGTGCCGAAGATGAGCATGTCGAGTTCGGAGGCGTCGAGGCGGGCGTCGGCGAGGGCTTTGCGCAGGGCGTTCCCGCCCATCCACCGGGCGTTCTCGCCCTTGTCGGCGTCGCACATTCGTCGCTCGCGGATGCCGGTGCGCTGGACGATCCACTCGTCGGAGGTGTCGAGGAACTTGACGAAGTCGGCGTTGGTGAGGCGGCCCTCGGGGAGGTGCGAGCCCGAGCCGGCGATGCGCACCCCGGCGGGCCTGTGCTGGGCCGGGAGCACGGACGAGGCGGGCCTGCGCGCCGTGGTTGCGTCGGCGGGGTTCATGCGCTCTGCTTCTGGTGGACACCGGGGACGCTGCGCACCGTTGCGGAGGGGGGGGGCGGGGCGGCCGGGGCGGCCGGGGCGGCCGAGCCGGGCGACCAATCGGCGTCGGCGCTCCCGGCGCGCTCGACGACGGTGGCGACCTCCGCGAGGCGCTGCACGATGGCGTCGTTGAGCCGGCGCTCGACGAGGTTGCGGGCGACGCGGATGGCGGCGGCGATGGTGCGGGCCTGGCTGGACCCGTGGCAGATGACGCAGGCGCCGTTGACCCCGAGCAGGGGGGCGCCGCCGTACTCGTGGTAATCGTTCTTCTTGAAGAGGGCCTTGGCGACCGGCTCGAGGCGCATGGCGAGTTCGGGGTCGTGCTCGAAGATGTGCTCGAACATCAGGCGGAAGAGGCTGGACGCGAGCCCCTCGGCGACCTTGAGCATGATGTTCCCGACGAAGCCGTCGCAGACGATGACGTCGGCGGCGCCATCGACGAGTTCGCGGCCCTCGATGTAGCCGACGTAGTTGATTCCCGGCATCTCGCGGAGGAGCTCGCGCACCTGGCGGGTGAGGTCGGTGCCCTTGCCGGCTTCGGAGCCGATGTTGATCTGCGCGACGCGGGGATTCTGGATGCCCAGCATGCAGCGGGCGTAGGCCTCTCCCATGACGGCGTACTGCGCCAGGTGGGTGGGGCGCGGCTCGGGGTTGGCCCCGACATCGCACATCACGAACGGCCCGCGCTTCCCGGGGATGGCGCAGGCGATGCCCGGGCGGTGCGCGCCGGGCAGGCGGCGCATGTTCATGGTGGCGGCGGAGACGCAGGCGCCGGTGTTGCCCGCGGAGATGACGACGTCGGCCCGGGCGGCGCCGGCCTTGGCCGCGGCTTTCGCCGAGCCGAGCACCGACATGCGGACGATCGACGAGTCGCGCTTGGTCTTGACCGCCTCGACCGGCGAATCGTCCATGGTGATCACGTCGGGGGCGTGATCGATGACGACGCGGGGGTCGCGCACGCCCTGCTCGCGCATCGTGTCGCGGATGATCTCCTCGGGCCCGACCAGCACCAGGGTGTCGTCGGGGGCGAGCGAGGCGAGGGACTGGAAGGCGCCCTTCAGGATTTCGTCGGGCGCGTGGTCGCCGCCCATGACGTCAACGGCCAGGCGCATAGGCCGGTTAGTCCTTCTCGACGCCGATGCCCAGCTTCTTGACGGTGATCTTGAGGCCGGCGCGGACGTAGCCCGACTCCTTGGCGACGCGGTGGTGCAGCTTCGGCATGCCCGAGAGCGGATCGACCGTGGGCTGGACAGGCGAGATCGCGTGGTGAGCGCGACGGCGGCGGGTCCGGCCCGGGGAAACGCGATGTGTAGGGTTCATGGTCGGGGGTCCATCATTCGGGGCGAGTCGAGCCGGGAAAGGTAGCCTCCCCCCCCGAGACTGTCAATAAACCGCGGTTTCGGCCTCCCGCGGCGTCACCCGCTCCTGCTGGGCGTCATCTAGAAAGGGCCCGCCACCCCATGAAGATCGGCCGTCCGGAGGTGTCTCTCCATGCAGCACGCGGCGACCGCGACCGCCCCTTCGACCGCTCGGCTTTTCGAGCCTCTTCGGCTTGGGGGGTTGCGGCTTGCGCACCGGGTGGTGATGGCGCCGCTGACGCGGATGCGCGCGACCGTGCCCGGGAACGCCCCCAATGCGCTCAACGCCGAGTACTACGGCCAGCGGGCGAGCGAGGGCGGGCTCATCATCACCGAGGCGACTCAGGTGGATCAAACGGGCCAGGGATACCCCGCGACGCCGGGGATCCACTCGGCCGAGCAGGTCGCGGGGTGGCGCGGGGTGGTGGACGCGGTGCATCGCAAGGGCGGTCTGATTGTGCTGCAGTTGTGGCACGTCGGGCGCATCTCGCACCCGAGCCACCAGCCCGGGGGGGCCGCGCCGATCTCCCCGTCGGCGGTCCGTCCGACGGGCAAGGCGTACACGGCGACCTTCGGGCAGGAGCCGTTCGAGACGCCCCGGGCGCTCGAGACGGCGGAGATCCCCGGGGTGGTCGCGATGTACCGCCGCGGCGCCGAGAACGCGAGGGCGGCGGGCTTCGACGGGGTGGAGATCCACGGCGCCAACGGGTATCTGGTTGATCAGTTCCTGCGCGATCGCTCGAACCGGCGCACCGATGCGTACGGCGGGTCGATCGAGAACCGGTCGCGGTTCGCGGTGGAGGTGGCCGAGGCGGTGAGCGAGGTGTGGGGCGCGGACCGGGTGGGCATCCGCCTCTCGCCGTTCGGGGTGTTCAACGACATGGGAGACAGCGACCCGGTCGCGCTGTTCACGCACGTTGTAGGAGAGATGTCGCGCATCGGGCTGGCGTACGTGCACCTGATCGAGCCGCGGCAGGACGAGATGTACGGCGCCGACCTCGGCGAGTGGGCGACCCGGCCGGTGGGAAGCGTGTTTCGCGCCGCGTTCTCGGGGCCGGTCATCGCGGGAGGCGGGTACGACGGGCCGGGCGGCGCTGCGGCGATCGCCGCCGGCGATGCGGACGCGATCGCGTTCGGTCGGTGGTTCATCTCGAACCCCGATCTGCCGTCGCGGTTGCGGGTGAACGGGCGGCTCAACCCGTACCACAGGGAGACCTTCTACGGCGGCGGTGAGAAGGGGTACACCGACTACCCGGCGTGGCACGTCGCCTCGGGAACGCCGGGGAAGTGAGCGCCGAAGCGGCGAGCGGCGGCTGACCGGGACGGGCGTTGCACGCTCTCGACGCCTCGCACGCCGCGCGCTATACTGGCGGGCTGATGGCGGTCTGCCGCCGTCTGCCCTCCTAGCTCAGTTGGTAGAGCAGCTGACTCTTAATCAGCGGGTCGAAGGTTCGAGTCCTTCGGGGGGCATTGCCTTGTCTTCCGCCGGGTCGCACGCAGCGCCACACCCCGCCAGGACCGCTTGTTGTTCCGGGGTCTGCGCGTTGCTCGCGGCATTTGCCCGATCGCGCGTGGGCCTGTGTTGGCGGG
>CANJRL010000107.1 GCA_947476675.1 Phycisphaerales bacterium | reverse complement strand
CGTTCGCGGCGGAGCCGCGGCTGTGCACGGATCGCACGCCGAATTCCCGGACGGGAGCCCCGCCCATGCTCGACTTTGCCACGGCGACAGCGTCGCCGAACGCCCTGCCCGCCGCCATCGGCCTGATCGACGCCCCGCTGCCGCGGCACGAGGACGTCGTAGGCGCCACGCTTCGCCGCGAGCAGCTTCTTCGCCACATCCGCGGGATCAACCCGACGGCGAGCGCCGCCTGGCTCGACGGGTTCGAGGATCGCCAGTTGCAGGACTACCTGGAGCATCTGCAGAAGACCCTGGAGCCTCGGGGCAGGACGTCGACGTGGCTGCGTCGGGGCGACACGCCGGGCATCGTCTGGCGTGCATCGCGGGAATAGGCTTGGCCCGGATGGGCGATGCCCCGACGGCTGGCCGGTGGGACCAGCCGCGGGGTGGCGCGAGGCTTGCTCGGGGATTGTCGGGGTCCGGGGTTTCGGCTACAGTCGCGGGTTCAACGGCCGCGATCGGCGGCCGACGCTTGTCTCCGGCGTGGTGTCGGGGCGGGTGGGCAAACCAACGTGATTCGCCGCGCGGCGGTACACGACCGTCGCGCGGAGAAGCGAGCCTCATGGCGCCTCGGCGCCGGGGAAGGCGTGAGCGTCGAGGCCGAGTTGGCCGGCGCTCCGACCCCGGACTTCCGATCCGCGGACGCGCCGGCATCGCTGCTCGGGAAAGGACCGCCTTCATGGCGACCTCGCTGGTTCAGGAGCTGATCGAGTCGGGCATCCACTTCGGTCAGCGGACCGGGTCGTGGAACCCGAAGATGGAGCGCTTCATCTATGGGAAGCGCAACGGCATCCACATCATCGACATCAAGGAGACCGTGAAGGGCCTCCTGCTGGCGAAGAAGTACATCCACACGGTGGTGTCGGAGGGCAAGGACGTGTGCTTCGTGGGGACGAAGCGTCAGGCCCGCCAGGTGCTGGAGCAGCGCGTACGGGACGTGGGCATGCCCTTCGTCACCGAGCGGTGGCTGGGCGGCACGCTGACCAACTTCCGCACCATCCGCACCCGCCTGCGGCGCCTCGAGGAACTCGAGGAGATCGAGCGGACGGACAACTTCGCGTCGTACTCCAAGAAGATGGAGAGCCAGTTGCGCCGCGAGATGAAGAAGATCAAGCGCAACCTGGACGGGGTGCGGACGATGGACCGTCTGCCCGGCGCGGTGGTGATCATCGACGTGAAGCGGGAGATGAACGCGATCCGCGAGGCGCGGAAGCTGGGCGTGCCGACGGTGTGCCTGATCGACACCGACGGCGATCCGGACAACGCGGACATCCCGGTGCCCGGGAACGACGACTCGATGCGCTCGATCGACGTGGTGGTGCGCGAACTGTGCGCCGCGGTCGCCGAGGGCAAGAGCCTGCGCACGGCACGGCCCGAGGCCGACCCGGGCGAGCCCCGCGAGGGAGGCCGCGACGGCGACCGCCCGCGCCGCTCGCGCCGGACGCAGTACCGCGCCGACGACGGCGGCTCGTCGGCGGGCGCCCCCGAGGCGGAGCGCTCGGCGGCGACGGCCTGACCGGAGACCCGCCGTCCCCGGGCAAGGCCGCCCGGGGGCATCGCCCCTTCAAGGATCACCCCGCGTCCGGATTCTGCGGACGCCGCGCCGGGAGCGCTCCCGCTCCCGGGCCAGACTGAGCAAGCACCGCGCCGGCCCCTGCCGGCGCGACGACGGAGAATCGCCGTGAGTTTCGAGCCCAAGCCCGCCGACGTGATGAAGCTGCGCAACGAGACCGGCCTGCCGATGATGGAGTGCAAGAAGGCGCTCATCGAGACGCAGGGCGACGTGGAGAAGGCCAAGGACCTGCTGCGCAAGAAGCTCGGCGCCAAGATGGACGCGCGCTCGGACCGGGCGGCGGGCGAGGGGCGCGTGGCGGTCGCGGTGGGGGCCGACGGGCGGGCCGCGGCGATCGTGGAGTTGCGGGCCGAGACCGACTTCACCGCGAAGAACGACGGCTTCGTCTCGATGGCCAAGGCGGTGGCGGAGATGGCCCTGGCCGAGCACGACGGCGAGGTGGCGCTGAGCGAGGGCATCAAGAAGGCGGTGGACGGGGTGCGCATCTCCACCGGTGAGAACGTCTCCTACGCCCGGGGGCACAAGCTCTCCGGCGGCGGGCAGACGGCGTTCGGCTCGTATATCCACCACGACGGCAAGCTGGGCGTGCTGCTCCAGGGCGAGGGCTCGCTGAGCGAGGAGACGCTGCGCAGCATCTGCATGCACATCGCCGCCAGCCCGATCACGCCGCAGGGCATCACGCCCAACGACATCCCGCAGCACATCGCGGACAAGGAGCGGACGTTCGCGATCGAGCAGGCGATGGAGAGCGGCAAGCCGCGCGAGATCGCGGAGAAGATGGTCGAGGGCAAGATGCGGAAGTTCTTCGAGGAGGTGGCGCTGCTCGAGCAGCCCTTCGTCATGGACCCGACGAAGAAGGTCAAGGAGATGCTGCCCAAGGACGCCTCGATCGTGGCCTTCCTGCGCTGGAAGGTCGGGCAGGGGTGAGAGGGAAGGCATCAAGGCAGCGAGGCATCAAGGCACCGAGGGATTGAGGCAAGGTCGGGGTTGGGGCGGCCTCACCCCTTCGAGATCATGGGCAGGAAGAAGTCCTCGCAGACGCGGTCCCAGCCCATGCGCAGGGCCAGGCTCTGGCCCTCCTTGAGCATGGCCTCGCGGTCGCGGTCGTCGTTGGGGAGGCGGCGGAGGATCTCCGTCGCGATGGTCTGTGCCACGCGCTCCTCGTGCTCGTCGCGCTCGCGCTGGGTGAGCATCAGCGGGTCGCCGGGCACATCCTTCGTGTAGTCGGCGATGATCGCGCAGCGCGAGTCGGACTCGGCCATGCCCGCGTCGCGGAGCGCCAGCCGCAGGAAGCCGACGCAGCCGCAGATCGAGGTGGGCACGCTGATCGCGCCGGCGTGCAGGGCCTCCAGTTGGGCGATGCCGAAGGGCTCGTAGATGGACTGGCCGAACTCGACGTCGGCGGCGCGGCGGAGGTCGGCGAGGGAGAGGTCCGGCGGCGCCGCGTCGCCGAGGCGTTCGCGCGAGAACCCGAACTGGTTCACGATCGCGGCGGTGATGGCCCCGGCGCCGGGCCTTCCCGGGTTGTTGAACACCTGGACGGTGTCCCACAGGGGGCCCTCGGGGCCCGAGATGTCCGGGTAGCCCTCGCGGTGGTCGGCGGGCCAGCCGTACTCGCGGGCCATGGCGTTGGCGGCGTCGGCGCTTCGCGGCTCGGCGCCGCAGGTCAGCATGATGTAGAGGGCCCGCTTCCCGCGATCGGCCAGGGGCCGTGCCATGCGGGCGCAGACGAGCAGGTCGCGCCAGAAGCCCTTGGAGATGACGGGCCGGGCGACGTGGGTGAAGAGGTAGTCGGGGGTGAAGCCGAAGGCGGCGCGGGCCCACCGGTCGACGCGGGCCCGCGAGGCCTTCTTCTCTTCCATGGTGAGGGGCGAGGCCGGGACTCCGTTGTAGCAGAGCTCGACGCGGGCGTTGTCGAACTCGTGCGAGAGGAAGCGCATCTCGTTGGCGGTCTCGTCGCCGACCGCGAGGGTTGCGGTGAGCGCCCAGGCGCGGCTGACCAGGGCGTGGCGGGCGTACCCGGACTGGTCGCCGAACACGTCGCTCACGCGCTTGCCCAGCGCCGTCGCGCGGCGCATGGCCGGGTAGAACGCCAGGTCGTGCCCCGGGTGGTGCTCGACGATGCGGCGCGCCGTGGAGCACTCGTGGGCGTGGAAGTACGCGCGGAAGCGGCGGCGCTCCGGGGGCTCGGCGGCGGCGAGCAGGGCGGTGCACATGCCCATGTACTCGTGGCTGATGAGCGCGGCGGGCTCGGCCTCGCGCGGGATCAGCGCGCACAGGGCGTAATAGGCCGGCGCCGCGAGGCGGCAGTATTCCTCGAAGTCCCACGAGTACTCGTAGAGGCGGGAGTCGATCCCGAACTTCTCCTGGAGCAGGAGCTTGAACTCGGCGAGGCGGCGCGCCTCGGGGTTCGACACGTCGACCAGGAGGACCTCGGCCTCGCCGTCGCGTCCGTGGTCCACCTCGGCGTGCAGGCGCGCCGTGCCGTAGACGATCGGCGTGCCGAACGCCCACTCGATGGGCTTGAGGATGGCGCCGAAGCCCTTGGGGTCGAGGGCGTCGGGGCCTGAGTAGAGGCACTCGGTGGCGCGGTGGCCGAGGCGGCGCATCGCGTCGCCGTGGGGCTGGCGGTCGAACAGCGGCGAGACCAGGATCGAGCGCTTCACCCTCGCCCGGTACACGGGGCTGGTGATGAGGCCCTCGAGCACCGTGCCGATGCCTCCGACCTTCTCGATGGCCTCGTGCGTGACGTGGGCGACGGTGAGCGGGTTCTCGGGCATGCGTCGGGCGGGCGATCGTGCGGGCGTGGGGTCAGGAGCGTAGAGAATCGGCGAGAGACGCGTCCGGCGTGATGAAGGCCAGGCGCTGCGCGGAGATCGCGACGCGGAGCGGCGGCGCGAGCGCGAGGAGTTCGGCGCTGTCGGGGGCGGAGAGGATCAGCCCGGGCAGGTCGGTCGCCCTTGGCGCGAGGGCGCGCCAGCCGCCCGGCCCCGCCAGGATCACTTGCTGAGCGCCCGCCTCGGCGAGCCGCCCGGCGAGGTGCGACGCCCTGGCCTCGCGGCTCTCTCCGGCGACATCGCCGGTGAATTCGTTCACGCTCACGCGCCCGACTCGACGGGGGCGGCGTCGGCGGCGGGGAGCGACACCGCGGCGCGGGCCTCGGGGGACCAGATGTCCTCGATGTCCTGCTCGTCGTTCACGCGGCGGAGGAGCAGGTAGAGCAGCGTCGAGCCCGTGCAGACCATCGACACCACAACCCCCGCGACAAGGTCGATCAGCAGCCGCTCCCACCACCTCACCGCGGCGGAGGCGAGGGCCGTGGAGCCCTCCAGATTCGTCGGAGCCGCGGGCATCGGCGCGAAGGCGTGCACGCCTCCGCCCAGGGGCGGCCTGCCCGTCCACACCGACGCGATCGACGCGGTCCACTGGATCGTCTCGGATGCGAGCAGTGCCAGGACGCCGTACGACACCGCGATCACGGCGACAACGATCCCGCAGTAGAGCATCAGGCGGCCCGGGCGTCCGAGGGCGTAGGCATAGGCGCGCTGGACGGCGTCGATGGCGTCGGTCCCTTCGACGACCACCGCGGGGATGAGCATCCATCCGGCCGCGGCGTACCCGGCGCCGACGAGCACCATCGCGGCGCCGAGGAGCAGGAAGGCGCCGTAGAGCACGCCCCCGACGATGCTCACCCCGGGGAAGCCGAGCGTCAGGCAGCCAAGCCCGGCGATGAGCAGCGCGAGGATGCCGAGCAGCAACAGCGGGCCGAGGGTCGCGCCGAGCACGCTCCGCCAGCGCCGCCTCGCGGTCGACACGGCTTCGGCGGCGGTCAGGTTCAGGTCGCTGGCGACATCGCACGCGACCATGCGGCAGATGCCGCCGGCGAGCAGCGCGGCGACGGGGACGACGAGGACAAGCATGGCGCCCGCGAGGCCGAGCGCCGCGCCCTTCGACTGCGCCCAGAGGAGTCGGGGGCCGGTGAGCAGCGCCTCGCGGAACCCCTCGGCGATGCGCGGGAGATCGGCGGTCATCGCGCCCATGACCGCGCCGTGGAACCCGTCGCGCAGCCGCGCGACGAGCGAGGCGAACGGGCCGGCGGCCTCGGCGAAGCCGGAGGGCTGGATGCGCACGCCGCTGATCGCGTCGAACCCGGCGCCCACGATGAGCGTCCACAGCACGATCAGCAGGCCGAGCAGAACGCGGGGCGGCTGGATGGCGAGGGGGAACGTGCGGAGCAGCCGCGGCCAGATGAGCCCGGCGGTGAGGTCGGCGATAGTGACGGGATGGCGCGGTTCTGGCCTGGGCATGAGGACGGTCGGCTTCGGCGCGGAGGGTACCACGCGCTCGGGCTTGAGGCCGATCAGGCCCGGCGCGAGCGCAGCGCCGCGGCGAGGCCCATGAGCAGGTCTTCCGGCTCGCTCATCCGCCCCACGCCAACGGTGCGGCAGGCCATCCACCCGGCCCCAGGGCCGAGGAGTGTGTACCCGTCGGCGCGGAGGGTGGCGGCGTTGCGCTGGGTCGACGGCTGCTCCCACATCGCGTCGTTCATCGCCGGGGCGAGCAGGACCGGGGTCGCGCGGCGGTCAACCGCCGAGAGCACCAGCGAGACCACATCCTCGGTCAGGCCGAGCGCGAGTCTGGCCATGCAGTCCATCGTGCAGGGCGCGACGATGGCGGCGCTCGCGCTCCTCGCGAGCGCGATGTGCTGGGGGTCCTTGGCCTCGATGTGCTCCCACGCGCTGGTGTAGACGGGCCTCCCCGAGAGCGCCTGGAAGGTCAGCGGGCCGACGAAGCGGGTCGCGGCGTCGGTCATCAGCACCGTCACCTCGGCGCCGGCCTGGGCGAGGCGCGAGACCAGCGTGCAGGTCTTGTACGCGGCGATGCCGCCGGTCACCCCCACGATGATCCGGGCGCCGCGAAACTCGGGATGGGCTGGAGTGTCGGCCACCGCGGCTCCGCGGGGTGAGGGGGAATCGCGATCAGTACCTGTCGTCGTCGCGGCCGAAGGCGGGCTGGCGCATCGAGGACATCATGGGCTCGGCGCCGAGTTCGGAGGTGATCTTGCCCTCCATGATCTCGGCGATGGCGATCTCCATGTCGGAGCGGCCGTCGCGCTCGACGAGCGGGCGGGCGCCCTCCATCAGTTGCACCACGCGGCGCTGGATCAGCGCGCAGGCGCGGAAGCGGCCGCCGACCTTGGCGAACAATTCGTCGCTCTTCAGGGCTTCGATCATCGGTGTGGTGGCTCCCGCGGGGTCGGGCGCGACACCCCGGCGCTGGACCTTCTCCCGCGCCGTCGGCTCGGCCTCGCCTCCGCTTCCGGGTCGATTCGAGAAGCGGGGAAGTGTATCATCCCCGAGACGTTTCGGCTTGCCGACCTGTCCCGCCGGGGGCCGGGCCGGCGCCAGGGGCTGAAACGCCGCGTCTTTCGCGAATCCGATTGCCTCAGGAGGGCTCCGCGCGGTGTCCGTGCACACATTTCAGTTCGGCGACCGGGTGCTCCACGCCGAGAAACCAGAGTGGGGCGAGGGCCTTGTCACCGAGGCGGTCGGCGCCGTTCAGGACGGCAAGGCGTGCCAGCGCGTCACCGTCCGCTTCGAGCGCGCCGGGGTCAAGACGCTCTCGACCGCCTACGCCAACCTCAAGCCCGCCGACACCGCGCCGGTTATCCAGGAGGCGCTGACCAATTCCGCCGCCGAATGGCTCGGGGACCTCGGCGCCAAGCAGGCGCAGGAGGTCATGTCCCGCCTGCCCGAGTCGGCCACTGATCCCTTTGCCTCGCTGGAGGCCCGGCTCAAGGCAACGCTCGGCCTGTACCGGTTCTCGGCCGTGGGAGGGCCGCTGATCGATTGGGCGGCGGCTCAGTCGGGCCTCAAGGACCCGCTCTCGCGTTTCAACCGCCACGAACTCGAGGAGTATTACCGGCGATTCGAGATGGCCCGCGACGCCCACCTCAAGAGACTCGCCGCCGAGGCCCAGCGCGCTGACCCGTCGATCCTGGGCCGCCTTGCCCCTGCCGCGCCGCCCGCGGCCCGCGCCGCGCTCCGCCGCGTCGACACCCGCTGAGGCGTTCTCGCAACACCCGGCGCCACCCCACCCTGGCGGCGCCCGCCCCGAGAACACTGCCGAGGCGGCGGATCCGCGTCTGCCCGTCCGAAACGACGGTTTTCCGGGGCCCTCACCGGCTGGCACGCGGGTTCGCGCGCCGGCGGCCCGCCGGTTGTTCCTCAGTCTCTCGCCGACGCGGGCCCCGCGATCGGACACATCCAAGACCGGAACGGAGGAGAGAGAGATGACCGACCAGGAATTCCAGGCCAAGCTCGTCGAACTCATGGAGCAGATCGACAGCGCCCCCGAGGCCGACCGCGAGCGCCTCCGCGCCCTTGCCGCAGAGACCAAGGAGCGCCACCAGAAGATGAAGGGCATCATCGCCGAGTTGCAGGATTCCCTCGACTACCTGCGGCTCAGCGTCAAATACCTGGTCTTCGATCTCGAGGCCACCCGCCGCGAGAACTCGTACCTCCGCAAGATGCTCGCCGGCGAGCAGCGTCGCGACGCCGATGACGCCGGGAGCGATCACGGCCACGCCGACTGAACGCCACGCCCCCTCGCCACACCTCAGCACACCACGGGCCGGGCCTCCATCCCCGCCCAGCCGCGGCGGCACGCCGCCACACCGGATCATTCACCCCCCAGCGACTCCTCCGTGCCAAGCCGGCGAGACGCCAGACGCGTCTCGCCGGTTTTTCTTCAAGTCGGCCTCGCGAGACATCCCGGCGCGGCTCGGGCATGCTTCGCCCATGCCCCGCCTCGCCGGCATCCATCGACTGTTCGTGGCGTGCCACCCCCCTGCCGACGCCGCCGCCGCGATGCTCGCGCACGCCGCGGCTCTGCCCTTGCCCGAAGGACGGTGGACGCCCCCCGCCCAGGTGCACCTCACGCTCCACTTCATCGGCGACGTCGCCGAGCGCGATCTCGACGCGGTCATCGAATCCGTGGAGCGGTCGGCCAGCGGCATCCCGGCCTGTCGCCTCGACACGGACCGGCTCATCTCGCTGCCCGAACGCGGGCCGGCCCGGCTTCTGGCCGCCGCCCCGTCGGGCGACACCCCCGCCTCGCTCTTCGAGATCCGCCGGCGGCTCGTCCGGCGACTGGCCAAGTCACCTCGGAACGATGACGACCAGCACTTCACGCCCCACCTGACGCTGCTGAGATTCGCCGCCCCCACCCCAACTCCCAGGGTCGACACCCCGATGCCCCCGATCCCATGGCGGGTTGGCCGCGTGTCGCTGATGCGCAGCGTGCTGAGGCCCGGCGGCGCCTCCCACGCCGAGATCGCCGGGTTCGCCCTGGGCTGATTCCACCGGCGGCCGGGGGGCACTGGCGCGGGTTTTCGGCGTCCGGGTTTGACACCCCGGCCCGGGAAGGCGACGATCCAGCCGATAGAACCATCCCGCCGGCGTTTGCGAGCCGCGCGGATCGCCGGAGAGGTGGCCGAGAGGCTGAAGGCGACGGTTTGCTAAACCGTTATACGGAGTATCACTCTGTATCGGGGGTTCGAATCCCCCCCTCTCCGCTTGTTCATTGCGCTCTTCTATAGAGCGTGCCCGAGATCGCGGTTTCTCGCGGGTTTCTCGGCGATTCTGGTGATTGCAACGGCGTCTCCGCCGCGGAGACGCTTTTGTATTGGCTCTATGATTGCACGGGGTCGAAGCGCGTCTCCGGGGGCGGTCCCGGCGAGGTGGGCTATGCACGCCGCTCCCCGGGTCTCCCCCGGCGGATCGGGGAAATCCCCCCGAACCTTCTGCCGAAACAGCGCCCTCGAAGCCTCCCCCGATCCGCCCCCGGCTTCGCCCCCGCCCCCGTCCTCCGCCCCCGGCCCCCCGCCCCCGGGGCGCCCGTCATCGCAGTTGTTCGGGGAGCCCCAGCGCCGCCTCCTGGCGCGCCCAGTCCAGGTGGTCGGCGGCGGCGAGGAGGTCTTTCAGGAT
>CANJRL010000106.1 GCA_947476675.1 Phycisphaerales bacterium | reverse complement strand
GGGGGCGGCTCGAGCGAGGGGAAGGGGGAGATGTCGCGCGTCGGGGGCTCGCCCGGGACGGGGAGGACGGAGCGGCTGGCGGGCACCAGGTTCAGGTGTGTGGCGGCGAGGGAGAGGGCGAGTTGCGGCTCGCCCTTCTGGACCGCGTCGTAGTAGGTGGTGTAGTTCTTGAGCCGTTCGGAGGCGTGGCGCTCCGTGGTGAGCGCTCGGTCGCGGGCGAGTTGGGCGTCGAGCAGCTCGTCGTTGGCGGGGATGAGCACGGTGGCCGCGAGGAGAGCCGAGCCGGCGATGAGGAACAACCAGCCCGGATCGAGCAGGATGAGCGGTCGGCGTGGGGTTTGGGCGTGCTGCATGGCGTCGCGGCGGTCGCGGTCCGGGCACGACGATACCGCCGGGGGCAGACCGAGCCGAAGTCTTGTGATCGGCACGGGCCGCGGGGCCGGGGCAGAAATCGCGGGGGCAGCCGGGTGGTGGGGGCGGCGGGTTAGCGCGGCTGGGGGGGTGAGGCGTCGAGAATCACGAGCCGCTGCGTGCGGCGGGCCGTGATGCCTAGGACGGTGACGCGCTCGTCGGTCTCTTCGGCGATGACCCCGAGCGGGGGGATGGCGGCGGGGGTCGGGGTGGTCCTCGCATACCACGCCCGGGTGGACTTGCTGACCTTCGCGGCCTGGAGCGACAGCGCGAGGTTGATGCGGACACGGGCCGCGGGAATCGGGTCGGGGGCGAGGACCGTCTGCTCCGCCTCCAGCGTGATTGTCTGGGTGGCGGGTCCCTGATCGCGGATCGCGGAGGGGTCGTCCATCGGATGGACGGTGAAGGTCAATCGCTGGGTGTGCGATTCTCCGCCCGGGGAGAGCGTGGCGGGCAGGACGATGAGCGGCGGCTCGAAGGTGGTGATGACGCGGTCGGCGTAGGTGACGGAGCGGAGCATGACGAGATCGCCGCTCTCCGACAGGGCGAGGTCGTCGAGCGAGACGGGCTCGCCGGAAGCGTTCATCAGCGATTCGGCCCACGCGGCGCGCACGCGGGGAGGGCGGCGGTCTTCGGGAAGAGGCGCGACCTCGCGGCGAAGGCGGTCGTCTTTGCCGTCGCCGGAGACGATGCGGAGATTGGCCGAGCGCGGAGCGGGAGAGACGGCCTCGGCGGCGGCGAGGGGCTCGGGGGGCGATTCCTCACCGAGGGAGAGCGGTGGGCGGGGCGGCGCCGAAGGATCGGCGCGGTTGTGTCCCGCGCAGCCGGTGAGCGCTGCGAACAGAAGAGCCGCGGCGAGGGCGGCGTGAGGTGGCGCGAGGGGCATCGACCGAGAGTAGTGCGGCGCGGCGCGACGGGCCGGTATACTCCGCGCGATGCGTCGAGCCAGAGGAGCGGTTCGGAGGGTGTTGGTGTGGTGGGCGTGCGCCGCCGCGGTTGCGGTGGGCGGCTGCGACGACTCTGGGAAGCGCGGCCCGGGCGAGAGCATCTTCGAGTTCATCAGCCCTCCGACCCCGGTCGAGGCGGTGACGTGGGCGACGGACCCCTACGACGCGGACAAGCGTTTCCGGGGGCTGCTCCTGCTCGCGAACGCGCCGTGGGGAGGGGAGCCGCCGTACGTCGAGATGTACCGCCGCGCCAGCGAGGACGGCGATCCGGGCGTGCGGGGGATGGCGCTGCGGGCCCTGGCGATGCACGGCGTGGCGGGCGATGCGCCGACGGTGACCAAGCACCTGTCCGACGACAACGAGCTCGTGCGGTGGGAGGCGACGCGGGCGCTGCAGCGCATGTACGACCCCGCTTCGGCGCCGGGCCTGCTGGAGCGCATCGACCTGCGCAAGGAGCAGAACCCGCAGGTGCGTGCGGCGGCGGCGCGGGCGCTGGGGCAGTACGCCCAGCCTCGCGTGGTGCAAGGGCTGATCGGGGCGCTGCGCGACCGGCAGCTGGTGGTGAACGAGGCGGCGCAGGCGTCGCTCCGAACGCTGACCGGGCAGGACTTCGGGCTTGATCCGAAGGCGTGGCGCGATTGGACGGCGTCGGCGACCGACATGTTCGCGGGCCGCAAGCCCTACGAGTACCCGTACTTCGAGCGCGATCGGAACATCGTGGAGTGGATCCTGCCGTTCCTGGCGCCGCCGAACGAGACGCCGGGCCCGGTGATCGGGGCGCCGGGGCCCTCGGGAGAGCCGGCGGTTTCGGAGAAGCCGGCGACGCTGCCGGGCGGCGCGACGGCGTCGCGGGGCGGCTGAGCGTGCGGGCCCTGGTCTTTGACGGGGTGAGGGCGCGGCTGGAGCGGGCGCAGGCCTCGCCGGGTGATGCGGCGGGCGCGTCGGTCGATCTGCTGCTTCGGCCGCGGCGGGTGGCGATCTCTTCGCTTGACCTGGACGCGGCGCGGCCCGGGAGCGGGTTCCGCGGCGTGCTCGGGCACAGTTGCGTGGGCGTGGTGGAGCGGGCGCTTGCCGCGGCGAGCGCATCCGGGGCGGGCGATGACCTGCTGGCGGCGGCGCGGAAGATGGTTGGGAAGACGGTGGTGGTGTCGCCGGTGATCCCGTGCGGGGCGTGCGACCTGTGCCTGCGCGGGCTGCCGGCGCACTGTCGGAATGCGGAGATCGTGGGCCTGAAGGGGCGCGACGGGTGCCTTGCCGAGGCGGTTCGCGTGCCTGCGGGGTGCTGCGCGCCCGCGCCGGAGGGGCTGGATGATGATGCCGCGGCGTGCGCGGCCGGGGTGGCGGCGGCGCTGCACGCGGCGCAGCAGGCGAGGGCCGACCAGCGCTCGCTGGTGACGGTGCTGGGCGACGGCCGGATGGGCCTGGTGATTGCGCAGGCCCTGGCGAGGGTGTGCCCCAAGGTGCGTGTCCTGGGGCGGCACGAGCACAGGCTGGCGCTGTGCGAGCGGTGGGGCGTGGCGCACCGCGCTGAGCGGGAAGCCGGGCGCCGCGCGGACCAGGACGCGGTGGTGGAGTGCACGGGGACGGCGGAGGGCCTGGCGCTGGCCCTGGCGATGGTGCGCCCACGGGGGAGGGTGGTGCTGGTGTCGAGGCTTCGCGAGGCGGGCGCGGTTGATCTGCGGCCCGCGGTCGATCGCGAAGCGGAGATCGTCGGGTCGCGGGGCGGGTCGATCCCCGAGGCCCTGGCGCTGCTGGGGCAGGGGGCGATCGACGTGCTGAGCCTGATCACCAGGCGGTTCAGGCTGGACGATGCGGAGCAGGCGCTGAGGGCGGCGGGCGAGGCGAGCCAGGTGCAGGTGGTGGTGGAGGTGGACGAGAAGGCATCGAGGCACGAGGCATCCGGGCATCGAGCCTGAGCGCGGTCAGTTCATCGTCACCACCCCGGTGGCGATCAGGCCGCCGAGCACCAGGGTGAGGGCGACGCGGTACCAGCCGAAGACGCCGAGCCCGTGGCGATTGAGGAAGCCGACGAGCCATCGCACGGCGAGTGCGGCGGCGACGGTGGCGACGGCGATGCCGAGGATGACGGGGAGCACGCCGAGTTGATGGAAGAGGTTGGGCTCGCCGGTCTTCTGCGCGTGGGAGAGGTTCTTGAAGAGGTCGTAGAGGCACGCGGCGCCGAGGGTGGGCAGGCCGAGGAGGAAGGAGAACTCGGCGGCGTCCCTGGGTCGCAGGCCGATGGTGACGCCTCCGGCGATGGTCATCATCGAGCGCGAGGTTCCGGGCCACATGGCGACGCACTGGAAGAGACCGATGAGCAGCGCGTGGCGCGGCGTCATGGTTTCGAGCGTGACGGCGGGTTCCGGCTCGGTCGCGGCGGCGCGGGTGGTTTTCTTGCGGTCGAGCCAGAGCATCCAGATGCCGCCGAGGAAGAGCGCGGCGAGCACCGGGCCGGGAGAGAAGAGGTAGTGCTTGACGTGCTTGTGGATGAGCAGGCCGATGACGGCGGCGGGGAGGAAGGCGACGATGATGTTGATGGCCATGCGCAGGCCGGCGGGGTCCTTGCCGAGCAGGCCCTTGATCATCTGGAGGACGCGGGGCCAGTAGAGGCCAAGGACGGCGAGGATGGCGCCGCCCTGGATGATGACGTTGAAGGAATCGACGGCGTCCTTGAGCGCCGGATCCTTGTCGAGGCCGAGCAGGTCGGCGGTGATGATGAGGTGGCCGGTCGAGGAGACCGGGAGATACTCGGTGATTCCTTCGACCAGGCCGAGGATGATGGCGTCGATCGGGGACATGGGGGCTCCGTGGCTGGGGGCCGGGAGCCTATGGGATCGGCGCGAGGGCGTGCGGGCGGTCGGTCAGGCGTAGCGGAGCCACCGGAGGAGTTCGAGCGGTGTCGGGGGCTTTCCATACATGAGCACGCCGACGCGGAAGATCTTGGCGGCGGCCCAGACGGCGATGACGACGCTGACGAGGCCGACGAGCGCCGACCCGAGGACCTGCCACATGGGGATGGGCTCGGTGGTCTGGCCCAATCGCATGACCATGACGAAGGGGGAGACCGGGGGGATGAAGGAGGCGACGGTGCTGAAGGTGGAGTTGGGCTGGCGGATGATCAGGTTCCAGAGGAAGAACGGGATCATGAGCACGAGCATGGCGACGCCCATGAAGGATTGGGCCTCGCGCATCTCGTTCACCGCCGAGCCGATGGCGGCCATCATGGAGCCGATGAGAAAGTAGGCGACGAAGAAGTAGACCGCGAGGTAGGGGACCTTGTCGAGGGGGATGAGCCGGAAGATGTTGGGGAACTGCGACGCGGTCACGATGGCGACGCCCCCGTAGACCAGCAGGATGGTGAGGCCCACCAGGGCCTGCCCGATGATCTTGCCGGTCATGAGCTGGACGGGGGACACCGCGGACAGCAGGAGTTCCATCACGCGGGAGGATTTCTCCTCGATGGTGGTGGTGAGGAGGTACTGCCCGCTGGAGAAGACGGCGATCCAGAGGAGCATCATGAAGGCGAAGGGCAGGAGCAGCTGCGCGGCGTCGTTGCTCTTGGCCTCGCCCTTCTCGGTGAGGGTGATCGATTTCCCGTCGGGTCGGGCCGAGAGGGCCCTGACGGCGGCGGCGTTCATGCCGGAGTTGGCGAGGCGGGTGTCAACGATGGCGGTCGCGGTGACGTCGCGGAGTTGTTCGGAGAGGTCGGCGTCGAGCCCTCGGCCCACGAACATGTCGAAGGAGCCGGGAGCGGCCAGGGCGTCGGGCCCGACGACCACGAGGGCGAGGCGGCGGTCGGGCGTCGCCTCGCCGCGGCCCTTGGGGAGGTCGGAGACGATGCGGTCCTTCTCGGCCTTGAGGTCGGTGGACGCCGAGAGCCGCTCGATCCTGACGTCCGGCGGCTCGCCGAGGCTCTTCCTCACCTGCTCCTCGGCCCCCGGCGGGAGCGGCGCCGGAGAGCCCTCGCGCAGGGTTGCGAGGCGCTTCTCGACCCGTTCCTGGTGAGACTTCGCGACGTTCTCGGGCTTGAAGTGCTCCTCGAGCGCGGCGGCGACGGCGCCCTCCGGCCCGGTGGTGTCGGCGATGGCGACAACGCCCTGCAGGCGCTTGGGGGGGCTGTCGAAGAGCGGGACCAGGACGGTGATGATCCCGATGACCAGCACCGGGAAGGCGAAGACGCCGAAGAAGAAGGCCTTGGTCAGGGCGGTGGCGCGGTACTCCCGGGTCGCAACGTCGACGATCTTCGAGATGGGGCTACGCATCGGCGCCGACCTCCATGGGTTCGTCGTGGTGCTTGAGGCTGCGGCGGATGTCGTCCTCGGAATCGCCCGGGTTGACCAGGGAGATGAAGACGTCTTCGAGCGTGGCGGCGCGAAGTTCGACGCGGCGGATGGGGACGGGGCCGGCGGCGGCCGCGGCCATCACCGACTGCTTGTCGGCCCCCTCGGCGACGCGGAGTTCCCAGGTTCCCTGCCTCCCGGTCCGGGTCACGGCCTCGACGCCCGGGATGCGCTCGAAGGCCGAGGCGTCGGCGCCGCGGTCGAAGGTCTCGGCGACGATGGTGCGGGGGTCGAAGGCGGAGCGGATCTGGTCGAGCGTGCCGTCGAGGATCTTCCTGCCCTTGTTGATCATGAAGACGCGGTCGCAGAGCTGCTCGGCGGAGAAGAGCACGTGGGTGGAGAAGATGATGGTGCGTCCCTTGTCGTGCTGCTCCTGGATGAGGGTGCGCAGGAGGCGGGCGTTGACGGGGTCGAGGCCGGAGAAGGGCTCGTCGAGGATGATCAGGTCGGGCTCGTGGATGACGGTGGAGATGAACTGGACCTTCTGCTGCATGCCTTTGGAGAGTTCCTGGCACTTTTTCTTGCGGACTCCCGGGAGGGCGACGCGCTCGAGCCAGTCGTCGATGCGTTTGGAGAGCCCGGCCGAGTCGGCGCCCTTGAGTTTGGCGACGTAGGCGAGGAAGTCGCCGACCTTCATGGTGCGGTAGACGCCGCGCTCTTCCGGGAGGTAGCCGATGCGGTCCTTGGACTCGATGGCGGAGTGCCTGCCGAGGACGGAGATCTCGCCCTCGTCGGGCATGATGATGCCCATGACCATGCGGATGGTGGTGGTCTTGCCGGCGCCGTTGGGCCCGAGGAAGCCGATGACCGAGCCCTGGGGCACGTCGAGGTCGAGGGCGTTGACGGCGGCCTTGTCGCCGAAGCGCTTGGTGACGCCCCGGTTGCGGATCGCGATGTCGGAAGGGGTGTCGGTCCTCAAGCGTCAGGTGTCCTTTCGGGCTGCGTGGCGCGGATGGTACCGGCGAACCGGCGCGCGGCGGCGCCCGGCGGGTTGGGGCGACGATTGGTGGGGAACCGCATCCGATGATTTCCGAGGCCCGCCGGGCGGTCGCTATATCCATGTATCCGGATTTAGGGATATAGTGAGGGCGGGCCGCGAGGGCGGCGGGCGGTTTCCCGGACGGACGACACAGGGGCGCGCATGAGCAGCAGATTCCAGCAGGCGGTCGAGCGGCGGGTGGTGATCTTCGATGGCGCCATGGGCACGTCCATCCACAAGTGCGACTGCGACCTGCACCGCGACTACCTCGGGAAGGAGAACTGCACCGAGGTGCTGGTGCTGACGCGGCCCGACGTGATCGGGGGCATCCACGATTCGTTCCTGGCGGCCGGGGCGGACGTCGTCGAGACCGACACCTTCGGCGCCAACAGGCTGGTGTTCGCGGAGTTCGACCTGGTGGAGCGGACGCGGGAGATCAACCGCGTCGCGGCGGAGATCGCGCGGGCCGCCTGCGACCGGCACTCGACGAAGGACAAGCCTCGCTTCGTCGCCGGCTCCATGGGCCCGGGCACGCGGCTGATCACGCTCGGGCATACCACCTGGGAGCAGATGCTGGACTCGTACGCCGAGCAGGCGAGGGGGCTGCTCGACGGGGGCGTGGACTGCTTCATCATCGAGACCTGCCAGGACATCCTGCAGGTCAAGTGCGCTGTC
Source organism: Phycisphaerales bacterium (assembly GCA_947476675.1). Classification (GTDB taxonomy): domain Bacteria; phylum Planctomycetota; class Phycisphaerae; order Phycisphaerales; family UBA1924; genus CANJRL01. The sequence goes on along the minus strand of CANJRL010000106.1, from coordinate 2,427 downwards.
AACGCGTGCCTGAAGGCGCTGGAGGAGCGCGGCAGGACGGCGCGGGACGTTCCCATCATGGTCAGCGTGACCATCGAGACCACGGGGACGATGCTGCTGGGCACCGAGATCGCGGCGGCGGCCGAGGCGCTGCGCAACTACCCGATCTTCTCGCTGGGGCTCAACTGCGCCACCGGCCCCCAGGAGATGGCCGACCACGTGCGGTGGCTCGGCAGGCACTGGGGCGGGCAGGTGAGCGTCGTCCCCAACGCGGGGCTGCCGATTCTTGTCGACGGGAGAACGGAGTATCCGCTGGGCCCGGAGCCCTTCGCGGAGCAGCTGCTGCGGTACGTGGCGCAGGACGGCGTGGGGATCGTGGGCGGGTGCTGCGGCACAACGCCGGAGCACATCGCGGCGCTGGCGCGGGCGGTGGGGGACCGGCCCCGACGCGAGATCGAGAAGCAGGCGCCGAGGCGGGGGTGCTCCTCGCTGTATTCGCCGGTGGAGTTCCGGCAGGACAACTCGTTCCTGATCGTGGGGGAGCGGACGAACACCAACGGCTCGCGGAGGTTCAAGGACCTGCTCAGCGCCGAGGATTTCGACGGGCTGGTGTCGATGGCCAAGGAGCAGGTGCGCGAGGGGAGCCACGTGATCGACGTGTGCGTCGACTACGTGGGGCGGGACGGCGTGCGCGACATGGCCGAGGTGGTGAAGCGGTTCGTGCGTCAGGTGTCGGCGCCCCTGATGATCGATTCGACGCAGATCGACGTGCTGGAGGCGGGGCTGAAGCACTCGGGCGGCAAGTGCATCATCAACTCGATGAACCTGGAGGACGGCGAGGAGAAGATGGCGCGGATCATCGCGCTCGCCAAGACCTACGGCGCCGCGGTGGTCGCGGGGACCATCGACGAGGACCCCCTGGAGGCGATGGGCAAGACGGCGGCGCGGAAGATCGAGATCGCGCAGCGGATCCACGACATCGCGGTGAGGAAGCACGGGGTGCACCCGGCGGACATCCTGTTCGACCCGCTGGTGCTCCCGGTGACGACCGGCGTCGAGGCGGATCGGCGGCTGGCGCTGGAGACCATCGAGGGCATCCGGCTGATCAGCCGCGAGTTGCCGGAGTGCGGCACGGTGGTGGGGCTGTCGAACGTGTCGTTCGGGCTGAAGCCGGCGGCGCGGCTGGCGCTGAACTCGGTGTTCCTGCACGAGTGCGTGGCGGCGGGCCTGACCGGCGCGATCGTGCACGCCGGCAAGATCCTGCCCAAGGCGAGGATCGGCGAGGAGCGGTGGGAGGCGGCGCTGGACCTGATCTACGACCGGCGCGACAAGGGCTTCGACCCCCTGATCCGCTTCATCGGACTCTTCCCGGAGAGCGAGGGCGCGGCGACCGAGTCGAGGAAGACCCTCGCGGACCTGCCTCTCGAAGAGCGGCTGCAGCGGCACATCATCGACGGCGAGACGCGGGGCCTTCGGGAGACGCTGGAGGAAGCGCTGAAGGTCTACCCGGCGCTTGCGATCGTGAACGATCACCTGCTGGGCGGGATGAAGATCGTGGGCGACCTGTTCGGCTCGGGGGAGATGCAGCTGCCCTTCGTGCTGCAGAGCGCCGAGGTGATGAAGGCCGCGGTGAGGCAGCTGGAGCCGCACATGCCCAAGGTCGGCCCCGGGGTGACCAAGGGCCGCATGGTGCTCGCGACGGTGCAGGGAGACGTGCACGACATCGGCAAGAACCTGGTGGACATCATCCTGACCAACAACGGGTACACGGTGTTCAACATCGGGATCAAGCAGCCCCTGGCGAGCATCATGACCGCGTTCCGGGAGCACAAGGCGGACGCGATCGGGCTCTCGGGCCTGCTGGTCAAATCCGTCGCGGTGATGCAGGAGAACCTGGACCAGATGGCCCAGCAGGGGCTCAACGTGCCGGTGATCCTCGGCGGCGCGGCGCTGACCCGGCACTACTGCGAGACGGAATTGCGCCGGACGTACCGCACGGGGAAGGTCTACTACGGCAAGGACGCGTTCGAGGGACTCCGGCTCATGGATCTCGTGACGCAGAGGCGGCTGCACGAGGAGGACGAGGCCATCGTCCAGCGCGTCAGCAAGCGCGCGGCGGCGGAGGAGACCGTGGCCCGCTCGCGGGTGCAGCGGGCGCAAGAGGCGGAGGCCGCGGCGGCCGAGCGCGGGAGCGTGGGCGTCGCGGAGCGCGTGCGCTCGGACGTGCGGCGCGATGTCGACGTGCCCAGGGCGCCGTTCTGGGGCAGCCGCGTGGTGACGGGGCTCGACCTCGACGAGGTCTACCCCTTCATCAACACGGTGGCGCTGTTCCGCGGGCAGTGGCAGTTCAAGAAGGGCGCCAAGAGCGACGCGCAATATGAGCGGCAGATCGAGGACCAGGTCGAGCCGATCTTCGCGCGGCTCAAGGCCCGGTGCCGCGACGAGGAG
>CANJRL010000105.1 GCA_947476675.1 Phycisphaerales bacterium | reverse complement strand
GGCGCTCGAACGGTTCACCATCGGCCGGGTGGAGATCACCGACGGGTCGTCGCGGATCGTCGGCGGCCCCGGCTCGGGCGGCGCGACCGTCGGCGTCCGCGTGCGCTCACCCGCCTTCTATTCGGCCGTCGCGTTCCGGGGGAGTCTCGGGGCCGGCGAGGCGTACATGGAAGGCCTGTGGGAGTGCGACGACCTGCCCGGGTTGATCGAGTTGCTGGTGGTCAACGACGAGGCGCGGCGGGGGCTCGAATCGCCCGTCGCGCGGGCTCTCGCTCCGATGGCTCGATGGGCTTACCGCCTCCGGCGCAACACCCGCGCTGGAAGCCGCCGCAATATCGTCGCCCACTACGACCTCGGCGACGAGTTCTTCGCCCTGTTCCTCGACCCGTCGATGACCTACTCCTGCGCGATCTTCGACCGGCCGGGCATGACGCTGGCCGACGCCCAGCGTGAGAAGGTCGACCGCGCGTGCCGGAAGCTCGATCTCCGCCCCTCCGACCACCTCCTGGAGATCGGGACGGGGTGGGGGGCGCTGGCCCTGCACGCGGCACGGGAGTACGGCTGCCGCGTGACCACCACGACGATCTCGGGGCGCCAGTTCGAGCGGGCGTCGGCGCTGGTCGCCAAGGCCGGGCTTGACGGGCGGATCGAGGTCGTTCGCCGCGACTACCGCGACCTGACCGGCGCGTACGACAAGTGCGTCTCCATCGAGATGATCGAGGCGGTGGGCGCCGAGAGGCTGGACGGTTACTTCCGCGCGTGCTCTGCCCTCCTCCGGTCCGAGGGCATGATGCTCCTGCAGGCGATCGTGATCCGCGACCAGCGCTTCGAGGCGGCGTCGCGCAACGTGGATTTCCTGAAGAAGCACATCTTCCCCGGCTCGTGCCTGCCCTCGACCGCGGCGATCATGGGCTCGGTCCGCCGCGCCACCGACTTCAACCTGTTCCACCACGAGGACATCGGCCCGCACTACGTGACCACGCTGCAGCATTGGAGGGCGTCGCTCCACGAGCGCCGCACCGAGGTGATGGCGCTGGGCCTGCCCGACACGTTCTTCCGGATGTGGGACTTCTATCTCGCCTACTGCGAGGGCGTCTTCCGCGCCCGGCGCACCGGCGACGTGCAGATGCTGCTCACCAAGCCGATGTGCCGGCGCGAGCCCTACCGCGAGCCCCCCGCCGCCGCCGCGGAAGAGATTCGGTGAGGCGCGGCGCGTGCTGACCATCCCTCTCCAGCTCGGCGTCATCGGCGCCTTCATGGCCGCGGCCATGCTCGCGCTGTGGGCCCTCCAGATCCGCAGGCGCGACGCCGGCGTCGTGGACGCCGGATGGGCCGCCGGCCTCGGGCTCGCGGCGATCTTCTGCGCCGCGACAGCGCCCGGCGACCCGGTGCGCCGGGCGATCGTGGCGGCTCTCGGCGGCGTGTGGGGGCTGCGGCTGGCTTGGCACATCGTCAGCGACCGCGTGCTCAGCGGGAAGGAGGACGGCCGCTACGCGGACCTGCGCGACCGCCTCGGCCCAAGGCTCAACGCGTTTCTCCTCTTTTTCTTCCAGGCCCAGGCGCTGCTGGTGGCGCTGCTCGCCGTTCCGTTCGCGTTGGCCGCGGCAGACCCCGCCCCCGCGCCGCGGGCCCTCGATGTCGCCGCCGTGTCGCTCTGGCTCATCGCCAAGGCCGGGGAGACCATCGCGGACGAGCAACTCAAGGCCTTCAAGCGCGACCCGGCGAGCCGGGGCAGGACCTGCCGGCGCGGCCTGTGGCGGTACTCGCGCCACCCCAACTACTTCTTCGAATGGCTCATCTGGTGCGCATACGCGATGCTGGCGCTCGCGGCTCCGTTCGGCGCGATCGCGCTCGCCGCCCCGGCGCTCATGCTCCTGCTCGTGCTCAAGGTCACCGGCATTCCCCCGACCGAGCGGCAGGCGCTCAAGAGCCGCGGCGACGACTACCGCGACTACCAGCGGACCACCAGCGCGTTCTTCCCGTGGTTCCCGAAGAAGGCGGCGCGATGACGACCGTGGCAAGCCCCCCGGACGCCGCCTCGTGGCGCGACGAACCGATCAGAGGGAACTGGTACGAGCCCCTCCTGGAGCGCGGGCTCATCCCCGACGCGGTTCTCCGCGCTGGCATCCGCGCCAGGCTCGGGCGGCGCCTAACGCACGAGCGCCGCGGCACGGTCGAAGAGCGCCACGATCGCTTCAGGGCCCTTGTCGCGTCGCTCCGCGAGAGCCCCATCGCCCTGCACGCCGACGCGGCCAATGCGCAACACTACGAACTGCCCCCGGAGTTCTTCCGCCTCTGCCTCGGCCCGCGGCTCAAATACAGCGGCTGCCTCTGGGACCGCGCCCGGAGCCTCGCCGAAGCCGAGGAAGCCATGCTCGCGCTCACCTGCGAGCGCGCCCGGCTCGAGGACGGCATGGAGGTGCTCGACCTGGGCTGCGGCTGGGGCTCTCTCTCCCTCTGGATCGCCGAGCGATACCCCCGGTGCCGCGTCATGGGCGTGTCGAACAGCCGGCCCCAGCGCGAGTTTATCCTCGCGGAGGCTTCACGACGAGGCCTGGCGAACGTCGAGGCGATCACCGCCGACGCAAACGTCTTCGACACGGCGCGCCGCTTCGATCGCGTGATGTCGATCGAGATGTTCGAGCACATGCGCAACTACGACGCTCTGCTCGAGCGCGTCGCCGGGTGGATGAAGCCGGGCGGCCTGCTGTTCGTGCACATCTTCACCCACGCCGAGGTCGCCTACGCCTTCGAGCGGTCGAACGACTGGATCGGGCGGTACTTCTTCACCGGCGGGATCATGCCCTCGGATCACCTCCTGCACCGCTTCCAGCGCTCGGTGCGGATGGTGGACCACTGGAGGGTCGGGGGCCGGCACTACGAGCGGACGGCGAACGCGTGGCTGGCGAATCTGGACGCCCGGAGGGGGGAGGCGCTCGCGGTGCTGGAGCGGGCCTACGGCAAGGCCGAGGCCCGCCGATGGCTTCGGCGCTGGCGCGTCTTCTTCCTGGCCTGCGCCGAACTCTGGGGCTACCGAGGGGGGACGGAATGGATGGTGAGCCACTACCTGTTCGAGCCGCGTCGGATCTCGGCGGCGCAGCCGATCGACGGGCCGGAGGCGAGATAACAGCCGGGGACCCGCCGTTCATGCCCGGGGGCGCCGAGCGCCGATCAACCCGCGTGCTTCTTTCCGTCATCGCTGTGTGCCCCCCCCGCGCCTCCACGCTGTCGCGATTCTGCAAGGCGCTGGCAGGGCAGTCCCTGCCTCGCGACCGATTCGAGGCGGTGATCGCGCTCAGGTCGCCCGACGCCGACTGCGCCGAGATCGCCTCCCACGCCGCCGGCTCGCTCGGCGTCCCGGTCCGGGTTCTCCCGGGGCGAGGAGAGTGCGATTCCGTGCTCCGCAACCGGGCCTGCGGCGACGCCCTCGGGAGCGTTATCGCATACTTCGAGATCGACGATGCGCCGCGGCCCGAGTGCCTGGCCGCCCACGCCGATGCGCATCGTTCCACCCGCGCGGACCAGACCGCGATCGTCTTTGGGCCGCGCATGCCCGAGCCAAGGTCGTCGCCGACGCTGTTCGACCGCATGCTCGAAGGGCGCTGCGCCGCCTCGCAGAGCGCCGGCGCCGACCCGGTGGCCCGCGATCCCGGAACCGGCAGAGCGATGCTCAGCAATGTGTCGCTCCTCGCGTCGGCGCACCGGCAGGTCGGAGGCCTCTCGGTGATGGGCGACGGCGCCCCCTACGCCGACGAGGAATTTCTGTGGAGGGCGCGCCGGGCCGGCATCCCGCTCCGCGATTGTCCCGGCGCCGCATCCGAGCAGACCTCCCACGATTCACCCGAGGCATGGCTGGAGCGCGGGCTTCGTCTCGGCGCCGCGGCGCTGCCGTTCGCGCGGTCGTCGCGGTCCGCCGCCCTCGCCCTCCTGGGGCGCGACGTGTGCTCGCCCGACGAACTCGACTACTCGCGGCGATTCGTCGAGCACGAGACCGCCTTCGCCCAGAGGCAGGCGCAGTCGTTCCGGGCTCTGGCAAACGCCCCGGCTGCGATGGCCGACGGTCCCGGGGGCCCCGCGATGCTCGACGCGCTGCACGAACTGTCCCTGCCGCTGCGCCGCTTCGTGTGGCGCGCCGGGCTGGCCGCGGCGCTCGAGGGCGAGCCGCGGGAATCGCTCTCCCTGTCGATGATCGGCCTGGCCGCCGCGGCCCGATCTCCGGGCAGGCCTCCGGCGGTCCGGCCGGCGGCGCTGAGCCTCGTCGGCGCGGTCTGAGGCGGGTTTGCCCCTCCGCGTGAGGAACCCCTAAACTCCTCGGCAACGCCCCGCTCGGGCCGCGATCGGCCGGCCGGGCGCCGCGCCGGCTCGGGTCGGGCTTCCGGCCAAGGACGTCAATGACCGCTGTGACAACCGCCCCGCGTTCGATCCCCCGCAGGCCCTCGGCCGCGCTCCCCGACGAGGCGCTCCTCCGGATGCTGCGCGACATGCAGCTCATCCGCGAGTTCGAGAACCGCACGATGCAGGCCTATCAGCAGGCGAAGATCGGCGGGTTCTGCCACGTCTACACCGGGCAGGAGGCCCTGGTCGTCGGCACCTTCGCCTCTGTCAACCACGATGACCCCATCGTCACCGCCTACCGCGACCACGGCCACGCCCTGGCCCGCGGCATGTCGCCCCGCGCCTGCATGGCCGAGATGTTCGGCCGCGCCACCGGCTGCGCCAAGGGCAAGGGCGGGTCGATGCACATGTTCGACAAACCCAACCACCTCTACGGCGGGCACGGCATTGTCGGCGCCCAGACGGCGCTCGGCGCGGGGCTCGCCTTCGCCGTCAAGTACGAACTCGAGGTCCTCGGCCGCGACCTCGCCTCCGGGGGCAACCCGAAGAAGCGCGTCGCCCTCTGCTACCTCGGCGATGGCGCGCTGAACCAGGGATGCCTCCACGAGGCCATGAACCTCGCCGGGCTCTGGTCCCTCCCAGTCATCTTCATCGTCGAGAACAACCTCTACTCGATGGGCACCTCCATCCACCGCGGCACGACCAGCGCGGACGATCTAACCAAGAAGGCCGCGGCGTACGAGATCGACGGGTTCTCCTTCGACGGCATGGACATCCTGTCGCTGTACGACAACTTCAAGCCCGTCGCCGACGCCTGCCGCGACGACCAGAAGCCCGCCTTCGTCGATATCCGCACCTACCGGTACAAGGGCCACTCGATGAGCGACCCCCAGAAGTACCGCACCCGCGAGGAGGTCGAGGAGTACGAGAGCAAGCGCGACTCGATCGCCATGCTCGCCGCCCACCTCATGCGCGACCGCGCGTGCCTGAGCGAGGACGCCTGGCGGGCGATGCAGGACGAACTGGCGGAGATCGTCCGCGACGCGGTGAAGTTCGCCGACGAGAGTCCCTGGCCCGACCCGAAGGCCGAACTCTACTCCGACGTGATGGTCAGCCCTCATCCCCGGATGAGCCCGAGCGGGGAGTACGTGGAGGGGGCGTGCAATCCGATTCTCGAGGGCCAGCCGGGCGGTGGCGAACGATGAAGCCCGAGCATCTCACCTCCGCACTTGAATCAGAGCCTTTCCAGCCTTTTCGAGCTCACTTTGGCAGCGGCAGGTATGTGGAGATCCGAAATCCTGGTCTCGTTGTCGTCAGCGAGACCGGCCGCGTCGCCATCGCCTTCCGGCCCAAGTCAGATGGCTGGGACGTGCTCAACCTCAGCCTGATCGAGCGGCTGGAGATACTCGGCGACTCCAACGGGGATCACCACGGGAAACCGCCGAAACGACGCCGCTCCTAAACACAGCAATCATGCCCACCCTCGACCTCATCACCGAAACCCCCCTCCACCCCTACGCATCCGGCGCCGACTTCCCCGGAGGCGCCGGCCCACGCCCCATCCAGTTCCGCGAGGCCCTCCGCGAGGCCATGGCCGAGGAGATGCGCCGCGACCCCCGTATCTTCCTCATGGGCGAGGAGGTCGCCGAGTACAACGGCGCCTACAAGGTCTCCCAGGGCATGCTCGACGAGTTCGGCCCCAAGCGCATCATCGACTCGCCCATCTCCGAGAACGGCTTCGCGGGACTCGCCGTCGGCGCCGCCATGTATGGCCTGCGGCCCATCATCGAGTTCATGTCCTGGTCCTTCTCGCTCGTCGCCGCCGACCAGATCCTCAACAACGTCCCCAAGATGCTCTACATGTCGGGCGGGCAGTGGGGGTGCCCGGTCGTGTTCCGCGGCAACGACGGCGCCGGCGGCCAGCTCGGCTCCACGCACTCCTGGGCCGTCGAGGGCCTCTTCTCCAACGTTCCGGGCGTCAAGATCGCCATCCCCTCCAACCCCTACGACGCCAAAGGCCTGCTCAAGACCGCCATCCGCGACGACGACCCCGTCTTCTTCCTCGAGTCCGAGCGCATGCTCGGCGACAAGGCCCACGTCCCCGCGCCCGAGGACGGCGATCTCCTCGTTCCCTTCGGCGAGGCCGCGCTCCGCTCGGTGGGCGACGCCTGCACGCTGGTCTCCTTCGGCCGCCCGGTGAATTTCTGCCTCGAAGCCGCCGCCGACCTGCGCGAGAAGGAGGGCATCGAAGTCGACGTCCTCGACATGCGCACCATCCGACCCCTCGATATCGACGCCATCATCCGGAGCCTGCGCACGACCTCGCGGCTCGTCGTCGTCGACCAGTGCTGGCCCTTCGCCAGCGTCGCCAGCGAGGTCGTCGCCCAGGTCTGCGAGCGCGCCTTCGACCTGCTCGACCACCAGCCCCTGCGCGTCAACAGCGACGACGTGCCCACCCCCTACAGCAAGGCGCTGGAGGCCGAGTTCCTGCCCCACAAGGGCAAGATCGTCGCGGCGGTTCGGAAGACGCTCGGATACACTTGAAGGATGGATCTCGCCTCCGTCCGACAGATCATCACCGACCATCCGGAAGGCGTGATCGTGCGCATGACCGACGGCTCGGAGTATCGCGTGCCGCACCGGGACTACGTGAACTTCGGCCCCACCCCCGAGCAGCGATCCCCGCGCAGCCCGCACAGGACGTCCTTCTTCATCTGGAAGGATGACGTTGCGCACCTCGTGAACGCGCTGCTGGTGAAGGAGATCGTGCCGCTCATCGCGAGCGGCGGGAACGGAAGCAACGGCTCGAAGAAGAAGCCCAAGTGACCCCCGCGCATCGCACCTGAGACCACCATGCCCATCGAAATCACCATGCCGCGGCTCTCCGACACCATGCAGCAGGGCACGGTGGTCAAGTGGAACGTCAAGGAGGGCGACGCCGTCAAGGCCGGGCAGATCCTCGCCGACATCGAGACCGACAAGGCCACCATGGAACTCGAGTCCTTCGACGCCGGCGTCGTCGCCGCCATCGTCGCCGCCGAGGGACAGAACGTCGCCGTCGGCGGCGCCATCGTGGTGCTCGCCTCCCAGGGCGAGGACCCCGCCTCCATCAAGTCGAGGTACGCGTCGGCCGGCGCTCCTCAACCCGCGCTCGCCAAGGCCGCGGCGAACACCGCGCATTCGGCGAACGGCTCATCTTCCATCGCCGTCGCTGCGCCGCCCATGACCGCCGACGAACGCGTGGGCCACGCCGAAGATTCCTGGGGCGGCGCCGAGGGCGGCGGCCGCATCTTCGCCTCGCCTTTGGCACGCAAACTCGCCGAGGACCTCGGCGTCGATCTCGCCCGCGTTCGCGGCACGGGCCCCGCCGGGCGCATCATCAAGGCCGATATCGAGCACGCCGCCGCCGGCGCCGCTCCCCGCGCCGCGCAGCCTCCGCCCGCCGCGACCGCCCCCGGCGCGAGGCCCGGCCTCGTCACCCAGGTCGCCGCGCCCTCGCCGATGCTCACGGACGCCGCCGCCAGCGCCCTCGAAGACCGCACGCTCGTCCTCTCCAACATGCGCCGGACGATCGCCCAGCGCCTGGTCCAATCCAAGACCACCATCCCGCACTACCAGGTCACCGTCTCGGTCAACATGGACCCGCTGCTCGCCCTCCGCGAGCAACTCAACGAGCAACTCGCCTCGCAGGGCGTCAAGCTTTCCGTCAACGACTTCCTCGTCCGCGCATGCGCCCTCGCCATGCACCAGCACCCCCACGTCAACAGCGCGTGGGACGAGGCGCAGGGCGGCGCCAATATCCGATTGCTCGGCCGCGTCAACATCGGCGTCGCCATCTCCCTCCCCATCGAGAAGGGCGGCGGCCTCGTCGTCGCCACCATCCGCGATGCCGACCGCCTCGGCCTCCGCGGCATCTCCACCCAGACCAAGGCACTCGCCGAGAAGGCCCGCACCCGCGGCCTCACCATCGACGAGATGGCCGACTCCACCTTCACCATCTCCAACCTCGGCATGTACGGCGTCGAGCACTTCACCGCCATCATCAACCCGCCGAACGCCGCCATCCTCGCCGTCGGCGCCGCCGTCAAGAAGCCCGTCGTCCGCCCCGTGAGCGGCGCCGACCAGGTCGTCATCGGCCACGAGATGCAGATGACCATGTCCAGCGACCACCGCATCGTCGACGGGGCCATGGCCGCGCAGTACCTGGCGAGCGTCAAGCAACTGCTCGAATCGCCGGCGACGCTGCTCGTCTGACGCCCGGGGTCCGCCCCGCGCCCCGCCCTACAGTCCGCCATGGCCGAGACAATCGCAGGCGATGTCGACTACGCCGTCAGGGGCGTCGGGTACTCCCGGCACAGAAGGCCCGATCCCCGCATCGAAGCGATGATTCACGCCGCTCTGGGCGATGCCCGCACCGTCCTCAACGTCGGCGCTGGTGCTGGCTCGTACGAACCCCGCGACCGCCTCGTGGCCGCGATCGAGCCCTCCGACGCCATGAGGCGTCAACGCCCCCCGTCGCTCGCGCCGGCGATCAACGCCCGCGCCGAGGCCCTCCCCCTCGACGACGCCTCGGTGGACGCGGCCATGGCCATCCTCACCGTGCACCAATGGCAGGACCGCTCAGCGGGCTTGCGCCAACTGCTCCGCGTCACCCGTGGGCCGATCGTGATCATGGCATTCGATGGCGAGGCCATGCACCGCTTCTGGCTCGCCGAGTACGCCCCGGAGATGATCGAGGCCTCGCGCCGCCGCGACGGGCCAGTCGCGGAACTCCAAGCCGCCCTCTCGCCCCCGGGCCGCCGGGCGGAGGTCCGCCCCGTCCCGATCCCCATCGATTGCACCGACGGCTTCACCGAGGCCTTTTACGCCAGGCCCGAGCGGTTCCTGGACCCCGAGGTCACGATGGCCCAGTCAACCTGGGCGTTCGTCGCGGCCGATGCGATGGAGCGCTTCCGCCGCACGCTCGCGGCCGACCTGGCCTCGGGCGCGTGGGACGAACGCTACGGGGCCCACCGAACGATGCCGGAGTTCATCGGATCCCTGACATTGGTCGTCAGCGTGCCGGGGTGAGGGGGATAGCTCGAGGTGTCAACGAACATCACGACTATCTGCACCTGCCGCGCGACAACGCCGATCTCCCCCTAACCGACGGCGCAGCATCATGGGGGAACATTTGCCCCTCCGCACTTATCGATCTTATCCGTGCGTTCGCTCCGCACGCCGCTCACCGCGTAACGCCGACCCGCATCAGGCGGGCCGCCCGCTCACTCCGGCATTCTGCCCTGCTTGAGCGACGCGGCGGCCTTGTCCACGTCGAAAATCGACATGTCCAACTCTTTGTTTGGAGACGGCTCGATGTCCGCGTACTCGTTGGGATCTTTGACCGACCGCTCTTTGTGGATCAACGAGGTTGCCTTGTCGATCCACACCCATCGATCCGAGTCGTGCGGCTGACATGACCCAATCCGAAGACGGCAACAATCGATGGGTGGCAAGCCTATGGACTCGGACCGCGCGTCCCCATTTGGACGACTGAGTTCGGCGAGCCTGCGGCTGTCCGGCAAGGGCAGGAACATAGATGGCGCCATGTCAGGTACAAAGCCGCTTTGGTAGCAGAAGCCCAGCACGCTGTCCACTGTCCTGGTACCGACCTCGATCTTCTCACTATTCTC
>CANJRL010000104.1 GCA_947476675.1 Phycisphaerales bacterium | reverse complement strand
GTCGGACACGGGGAAGAGTTTGCCGGTCTCCTCGCGCTTGAGTTCGACGCCCAGTTCGCGGAAGAAGCCGATCGTCTCCTCGACGCCGAAGCGGCGGAGAACCTTCTTGATGGCGTTCCGCGACGACCCGGCGTAGGCCGTCTCGTCCACCACATCGTGCGTGACGTTGCACCGCCCGCCCCCGGCGACCAGGATCTTCGCTCCCAGCGTGCGCGCAGAATCGAGGGCGACCACCGCGCCGGCGCCCCCTCGACCGGCGAACGTCGCGGACATGAGGCCCGCCGCCCCGGCCCCCACGATCGCGACATCCGCCTCGGTCGTCGTCACGGGGCGATCCTAAACCCCGCGCTCTCGCTGCGCCGCCGCGCGGACGAATACCATCGGCCGATGACCCCAGAGTCCAAGCGCAGCCAGGCCCGCTACCTCCAGCGCAAGATCGAGCGTGCCGCGGAGCGCAGGGCGGGGCTCCACAAGCAGCCCGACGCCCCCGGCTCCACCGGCGACCCGGCCAAGGACGGCCCGGCCAAGAAGCACAAGCGGGCCCGCGGCTTCTTCACCATCTTCCGGGAGTACCTGCGGCTCCTCCGCGGGCATCGCGCCACCGTCGCCGCCTCGCTGGGCACGGTGACCCTTTCCGCCGTCGTAGGTCTGGCGGCGCCGGCGCTTACCAAGGTCTCGGTCGACTACGTCCTGACCAACCACCCCGGCCCCGAAGGCCTCCCGCCCTGGCTCGGCCTGCCGACCGACCGCCGCGCCCTCTTATGGGTGATCTCGATCGCGCTGGTGGTGATCGCCGCGGTGTCGACGGTGGTGGGGATGTGGGGGCGGTGGCAGATCACGCGCATCCGCAAGCGGCTGGAGGTCTCGCTCCGGCGCCGCGCCTTCGACCAGGCCGTGCGACTGCCCCTGCACCGCGTGTACCAACTCAAGAGCGGGGGGGTGGCCAGCATCCTCCGCGAGGACGCCGGCGGCGCGGCGGAACTCATCTTCACGATGATCTACAACCCCTGGCGGGCTGTGGTGCAATTGCTCGGCACGCTGGTGATCCTCACCATCACCGACTGGCGCCTGCTGCTGGGCTCGGCCATCCTCGGCCCGGCGGTGTGGGTCACCCACCAGACCTGGATCGGCCGCATCCGCCCCATCTTCAAGGAGATCCGCGGCGTGCGGACCTCCATCGACGCGCACGCGACCGAGGTCTTCGGCGGCATGCGCGTGGTCCGCGGCTTCTCGCGCGAGGCCGGCGAGGCGACCCGCTTCGTGGTGCAGAACAACTACATGTCGCGCCTCGAGATCCTCGCCTGGTGGTGGTCCCGCGCCGTCGACATCGCCTGGAGCCTGCTCATCCCCATCGCCACCTCGGCGCTGCTGGTCTACGGCGGGATGCGCGTCATCGAGGGCACGCTGACCATCGGCGACCTGATGATGTTCTCGACCTACCTCATCATGCTCCTCGCCCCCATGGAGACCCTCGCCTCCACCGCGACCAACATCCAGAGCAACCTCGCCGGCTTCGACCGCATCCTCGACCTCTTCGCCGAGGCCAGGGAGTTCCAGCCCTCGCCGGGGGCCGGGGCGGGGGCGGATTCCGGCGCAGCGGGGGCGGACGAGGGCCTGCGCCCCCAGGGGCCGGGCGCCATCTCGCTCCGCGAGGTGTGGTTCCAGTACCCCTCAGGCAAGGAGCCGGTGATCCGCGGCGTGTCGCTCGACGTGCGCCCGGGCGAGGTCATCGCCCTCGTCGGCGCCTCTGGGTCGGGCAAGACCACGCTCTGCAACCTCATCGCACGGTTCTTCGACCCGACGAAGGGCCAGATCACCCTCGACAGCGCCGACCTGCGCCGGATCGACGTGCGGTGGTTCCGCTCCATGCTCGGCATCGTCGAGCAGGACGTCTTCCTCTTCGACGGGACCATCGGCGAGAACATCGGCTACGCGAGGCCCGACGCGAGCGCCGCCGAGATCGCCGCCGCGGCGAGGGCCGCCAATGCCGAGGAGTTCATCGGGCGGCTCGAGAAGCGGTACGAGACCGTGGTCGGGGAGCGGGGCGTGCGGCTGAGCGGGGGCCAGAAGCAGCGGATCGCCATCGCCCGGGCCATCCTCGCCGACCCCAGGATACTGATCCTGGACGAGGCGACGAGCAACCTCGACAGCGAGAGCGAGGCGCTGATCCAGGCCAGCCTCGCGACATTGATGCAGGGCCGCACGTGCTTCGTGATCGCCCACCGGCTGAGCACGATCCGCCACGCCGACCGGATCGCGGTGCTGGAGGACGGGGAACTGGTGGAACTGGGCTCGCACGACGACCTGCTGAGGACCAGCCCGGACGGGAGGTACGCGGCGCTGCTGCGGATGCAGGTGGAGGGCGCGGCGAAGGGGGCGAGGAGGGCGGCGGCGGCGGGGGCGGCAACTTGACGCCTCGTGAGATACCGGAGAAACTGGGTCAAACGGATATCGCTGATATCAAGTTGTCCCAGCGGAACTGCGATGCCCCAGCTCCTCATCCGAAATGTCGATCCCGCGTTGAAGAGATGGATCGAGGAAAGCAGCTATGACCTGCGGGTCGCGCAGTGGCAGTTCGTGGTGTCGCAGCTCCGTCAGGTCCAGCGGCAGCGAACAGGGCCGACACTCTTCGACATGGAGAAGAAGCCCGGCCCGAGCCTGCCGCAACAGGGCCTGCCGGTGCGGTTCGTCGACCTCTTCGCCGGCATCGGCGGCATGCGGATCGGTCTCGAGCGCAACGGCGGCAAGTGCGTGTTCACGAGCGAGTGGGACAAGAACGCCCAGCGGACGTATCGCGCGTGGTTTGGCGATCTTCCGCACGGCGACATTCGCGAGATCGCCTCCGACTCCATCCCGGACCACGACATTCTGGCGGCCGGGTTTCCATGCCAGCCGTTCTCGATCGCCGGAGTATCCAAAAAGAAGAGCCTCGGCCGTGAGCACGGCTTCCGTGACGTGACGCAAGGCACACTGTTCTTCCACCTCGCGAAGATCATCGAAGCCAAGCGTCCTCCCGTGCTTCTCCTTGAGAACGTGAAGAACCTCAAGTCTCACGACCGGGGGCAGACGTGGAATGTGATTCGAGGGACGCTCGAGGATCTCGGCTACACCGTCCATCACAAGGTCATCGATGCGGCGGGCTGGGTGCCGCAGCATCGCGAACGCGTGTTCATCATCGGGTTCGATTCCGCCGTGTTCGGACCAGACCTCCCCTTCGAATTCCCCTCGCCGCCTTCTGCGCCGTCTCCGAGGTTCCGCGACATCCTCGATCCGCACCCCCCGGAGAAGTACACGCTCACAGATCACCTATGGGGATACCTGCAGCGGTACGCGGCAAAGCATCAGGCGAAGGGAAACGGCTTTGGTTTCGGAATGACGGATCTCGACGGGGTCAGCCGGACGCTGAGCGCCCGGTATTACAAGGACGGATCCGAGATTCTGATCCCGCAAGGGCGCGGCAAAAATCCGCGCCGTCTCTCGCCTCCCGAAGCACGGCGGCTCATGGGATTCCCGGACGATCTGCCGATTGTTGTCTCCGACACGCAGGCCTACAAGCAGTTCGGCAACGCGGTCGTCCCGCTTGTGGTCGAGGCGATCGGGCGCGAGATCATGAGATCGATCACCCGTCACCTGATACGGACGCCAAATGGCTGCCTGCTCAAGCGCGCGGGGTCTACGAAGAGGTAGTCATGCGACTGCGAGATCTCTTCAAGGCGGTTGCGGTGAAGCGCCTTAGCGCGGTGGAGGCCGACCCGAAAACTTCAAACCAGCATGAGTTCAAAGGGGTGCAAGTATTCCGAACGACATTCGGCGATGCGAAGCGATCCTTCGATGCGGAATTTCTGTACCTCGCAGATGAATCAGAGCCGGTGCGTGGCAGCGGCATCACAACGTGGTACGACGCCCGCGAACACACGCCGCATCGAAGCGCGGAGTTCCGGCTCTACTTCACGGCAACAGATGCCTCGCGCATGTTTCGGCGCGGCGACGTTCTCATCGTTGCGCTCCGAGAAGACCGGTCCATGCTGGTGGTGGCAGCGCCGCCTCAATCCACCGTCTCCCGGCAGCTCGTATGGCTTTTCGGCCTTGATGAACCGACGAATCAGTTCAAGATTGAAGATCTCGATGATCGAGGCATCGACTTCGTGTCGCGATGGGTGCTTGACTCAATCGGCGTCGACAGCCCGCCGGCGGAGGCGGATCCCGCGGAGTTGACACGCAGGTTCGGGAATGTGTTCCCCTCAACCCGAGAGTTCGCCGCGTTCGCACGCGAACAATGCGCCGACGCGGATCACCTGGCGGACCCTGACGGAGCGCTCGTCGCCTGGTTGGACATGGAAGAGCGCCTGTTCCGCGCTCTCGAGCGCGCGGTTGTGGCGACTCGGATCGGCGAGGGATTCCGCGATGTCGGCGGTCGTGTTGACGTCGACGCGTTCATGGCGTTCTCCCTCAGCGTCCACAACCGGCGCAAGGCGAGAGCCGGGTTTGCGCTCGAAAATCATCTCGAGTTCATCTTTCAGCAGATGGAGCTGCGGTACGCGAGAGGTGCACTCACGGAGGCGACGTCCAAGCCCGACTTCCTGTTCCCGGGGCAGAAGGAGTACCGGGACGATTCGTTCCCGGTGAAGCGTCTCGCGGTTCTAGGTGCGAAGGCGACGTGCAAAGACCGCTGGCGCCAGGTTATCGGCGAAGCCGACCGCATCAAGCACAAGCACCTGCTGACGCTGGAGCCGAGCATCACCGAAGCGCAAACGGGCGAGATGCAGTCACGCCATGTCCAGCTCGTCCTGCCGCGCGCCGTGCATCTCACGTACACCAGTCGCCAGCAAGAGTGGCTCTGGACATTGGCCGATTTCGTGGATCACGTCAAGCGACAACAGCGATGACTGACGTCCTGACGAGGTCGCAGCGCAGCGAGTGCATGCGTCGAATTCGCTCGCGCGACACAGTCCCGGAACTGCTCGTCCGATCCATTGTCCACCGGCTTGGCGCCAGATTCAGCCTGCACCGACGCGACTTGCCGGGAAGGCCGGACATCGTGCTCCCGTGCAGAGGACGCGCGATCTTCGTTCATGGGTGTTTCTGGCATCGGCACCCCGGCTGCCGCTTTGCAACAACACCTGCAACGAGACGCGGTTTCTGGCGGGCGAAGTTCGAATCGAACAGGCGTCGCGACCTCCGATCTATCCACCAGCTCAGGAGTCTTGGCTGGGCGGTGCTCGTGGTGTGGGAATGCGAGACAAGGGATCCGGAGAGGCTGTGTGGCCGGCTGGCGCGCTTCCTCAGAATCGAAACAGGGGGCACGCTATGATCAACAAAGGCGGGCATAAATCAGCGATGTCTGCGATACCAGGCACAAACCGCATTCCCACCTCCGCATCCACCCCATGTGCGCGCGCCACGGTGGGCGGGGGGGGGAATACAGGGAAGGACTGCGGGTGTCCCGCGTCCGTCTGTGCCCTCAGCGGCCTGCGGGTCGGGGAGGTCGGCGTGGTGCAGGGCAGTGATCTGGAGGCCGATGGCGCGGCCACGCTCCGGGCCATGGGCTTGCGGCCGAGCGTGACGGTGCGGGTCTGCCGCATCGGGCACCCGTGCATCGTCGAGGTCGGGAACGTCGCCGGGGCGACGTGCCGCATCGGGCTGGCGCGTCCCCTGGCCGAGCGGGTGATAGTGTTCGTCCCCGGGCGATGACGCGGCGGCGGGCGGGCTTGGCAATGGGCGGTTGAAAGGGGGTCAGCGTGGCCAACGATCGGAGCCTTCCGGACCCGGTGATCGTCGTGCCCGGCATCACCGCGACGTATCTGCGCGATGAGTACGCCCTGCCGCCCGAGATCGTCTGGAGCGTGCTGACCAAGCAGTACGACCGCTTCTCGCTCCACCCCGACGACATGCGGTACGAGTCGACCGAGCCGGCCCGGGTGCGCCCGGACCAGGTCTTCGAGGTCGCGTACCGGGAACTCGTTCAGGAACTGCGGCACAACCTCTCGGCGAGGGACGACCAGCCCGTGCCCGTGTACCCCTTCGGCTACGACTGGCGGCGGCCTCTCAAGGAGACCGAGGCGGACCTGGCGCGGTTCATCGAGGAGGTGATCGGGCGCACAGCGCTCCTGCGGCACTACGACAAGGCAGGCTACGCCGACGCGCCTCGGGTGAACCTGGTGGGGCACTCGATGGGAGGGCTGATCATCGCCGGGTGCCTGCAGACGAAGGGCGCCGCGGCGCGGGTGGGCAAGGTGGCGACGCTGGCGACGCCGTTCCGTGGATCGTTCGAGGCGGTGTTGCGGGTGGCGGCTGGGACGGCGAACCTGGGCGCGGGGGACGCGAGTTCGCGGGAGCGCGAGGCGGCGCGGGTCACGCCTTCGCTGTACCACCTCGTGCCGGAGTTCGAGGGGGCGCTGGAGATCGAGGGGCAGGGGCTTCCGGCGTCGCTGTTTGAGCCGGGGCTGTGGCAGCCGTCGGTGGTGGCGACCATCGCGGAGTACGTGCGGCGCTTCGGGCGCGACGCGACGGGCCGCGCAGCGCAGGCGGCGGCGATCTTCGCGGGGATGCTGCAGGACGCCAAGGAGCACCGGGGGCGGGTGGAGGCGTTCCGGCTCGACGCTGCGGGGCTGACGGACAAGGACTGGCTGTGCGTGGTGGGGGTGAACTCCAAGACTCGGGTGTCGCTCAGGATCGAGGCTGACGGCGGCAAGCCGCGCTTCGCGCTGGACCACGAGGACCGCGAGAACCAGTGGGAGGACGGCGCGGACGCCGCGGCGCGCACGCGGACGGGGGACGGCACGGTGCCGTTCCTGGGTGCGCAACCGGCGTTCCTGGCGCGCGAGAATCTGGTGTGCGTCTGCCCGGATGACTTCGGGTACTGGGAGGTTGGCGACCGGGTGCTGGCCGCGGCGGCGGGGTTCCACGGCATCCTGCCGAACATGGACCTGGTGCACCGGATGCTGGTGCGGCACTTCACAGGCCGACCGGATCGGCACGAGAACACCTGGGGCCGCCCGGCGCCGGGGGTGACGAAGCCGGTGTGGCCGCTGGACATGCGGGTTGAGGGATGAGTTGCGACTGAGTCTCAACGGGGTAGGATGCTCGGTCCCTCTCTATGGCCGCGAGCGTTCCTGTTGTTGATGCCGTTGATGCTCCTGCCCACCCGGCGACGGGGCAGGCGTGGCGCATCGCTCTGCTCGGCAACCCGAACACGGGCAAGACGACGCTATTCAACCTGCTGAGCGGGCTGCGGCACAAGACGAGCAACTTTCCCGGGACGACGCAGGAGGCGCGGTTGGGCCGCGTGCGGCTGGCGAGGCACGGCGCGGCGGAGGTCATCGACCTGCCGGGTGTGTACTCGCTGGAGTTGGGACAGGCGGAGTCGGTGATCTGTCGCGCGGTGTTGGCGGGGGTGACGGCGCCGGTGGGCGATCGGGCGGAGGCGCCGAACGCCGCGGTGATCGTGGTGGACGCGACCAACCTGGCGCGCAACCTGACGCTGGCCGGGGAGGCGTTGCGGCGGCGGCTGCCGACGGTGGTGGCGCTGAACATGATCGACCTGGCGCGGAAGCGGGGCATGGCGATCGACATCGCGGCGTTGAGCGCGGCGGTGGGGTGCGAGGTGGTCCCGATCTGCGCCCGGACAGGCGAGGGCGCGGCGGCGCTGCTGGGGGCGATCGACCGGGCGCGGCCGGCGAAGGGGGAGGTTCCCGAGCAGGA
This sequence comes from Phycisphaerales bacterium, assembly GCA_947476675.1. Taxonomy (GTDB): domain Bacteria; phylum Planctomycetota; class Phycisphaerae; order Phycisphaerales; family UBA1924; genus CANJRL01. The sequence continues at coordinate 2,323 of CANJRL010000104.1, read as the reverse complement.
GGATGCGCTGGCCTCGTGGGCCCAGCGGGCCGCGGGGATGGCCCTGGCGGAGGGTGGCGGGGGCTCGGCGGCGGCGGGTCGGGTGACCGACCGGGTGGACCGGGTGCTGACGCACGGGGTGCTCGGGCCGGTGTGCTTTGCGCTGGTGATGACGGGGCTGTTCTGGGTGATCTTCAGCCTCGCGGCGACGCCGATGGAGTGGATCGGCGCGGGGGTGTCGTGGGCGCAGCGGGCGGTGGGGGGGGCGATGCCGGCGGGGCTGGTGCGCGACATGCTGGCGGACGGGGTGATGGCGGGTGTGGGGACTGCGGTGACGTTTGTGCCGCAGGTTGCGCTGCTGTTCGGGCTGATCTCGCTGCTGGAGGATTCGGGGTATCTGGCGCGTGCGGCGTTTGTGATGGACCGGGTGCTGGGGCCGTTCGGGCTGAGCGGGCACTCGTTTGTGCCGCTGCTGAGTTCGCACGCGTGCGCGCTGCCGGGGATCATCGCGTGCCGGGGAGTTCCGGACCGGCGGGACCGGTTGGCGACGATTTTGGTGGCGCCGTTCATGTCGTGCACGGCGCGGATCCCGGTGTACGTGCTCTTGTGCACGCTGCTGTTCCGGGAGAGGCCGGCGTTGCAGGCGTTGGCGTTCGCGGGGTGTTACTTGCTGGGGATTCTGGCGGGGCTGCTGAGCGCCCTGGCGGCGCGGCGGACGATCCTTCGCGGCGCGGCGCGGCCGATGGCGATGGAACTGCCGACGTACAAGTGGCCGAGCGTGCGGACGGCGGCGTTGACGGCGGTCGATCGCTCGCTGGTGTTCCTGCGCAAGGCGGGGACGGTGATCCTGGTGATCTCGATGGGGTTGTGGTGGCTGGGGGCGTTCCCGAGGTCGGAGCCCCCGGCGGCGGCGGTTGCGCTGCGGGCGCGGGCGGACGCGGAGCCGGAGAGGGCCGAGGGGTTGCGGGCCGAGGCGGACCATCTGGAGGCGAAGCACCGGGCGCGGATGTCGTTCATCGGGCGCGCCGGGGCGGCGCTGGAGCCGGTGTTCGCGCCCCTGGGGTGGGACCGGCAGTTGATCACGGGGGTGGTGGCGAGTTTCGCGGCGCGGGAGGTGTTTGTCTCGACGATGGCGGTGGTGACGGCGGGGGAGGCGGACAAGGACGCGGCGAGCGTGGTGGGCAAGGTGGGCGGGGCGACGCGGGATGACGGGGTGACGCCGGTTTTCACGGCGGCGGCTTCGTGGAGCCTGCTGGTGTACTACGTGCTGTCGATGCAGTGCCTGCCGACGCTGGCGGTGACGGCGCGGGAGACCGGGAGCGTGCGGTGGGCGCTCCTGCAACTGGGGTGGATGAGCGGCCTGGCGTTCGCGGCGGCGGCGCTGGTCTATCAGGGGCTGCGCGCGGCGGGTGTTGCGTGAGCCCGGCGGTTCTGGCGGCGGCGATCCCGTGGGGCGATTGGCAGTTCTGGGTGGTGACGGCGGCGTGCCTTGGCGCGGCGGGGTGGGGGGTGGCGCGGGCGGTTCGCGCGCTGAGGGGGCGGAAGCGTGGGGTGAAGGCGACGCTGACGATCGGCGGCAAGCCGGCGAAGTGAGAGCCGCCCCCGGACCCCGGACCCCGGCCCCGGCGCCGGCCCCGGCCCGCGCCGGGGCGCTGGGATTTCCCGCGCCGGCGGCTTGACATACTTATGCAACCATGTGTATATTCATGCCATGGGCGGCAAGAGCCGACGACAGTCGCTGATCGCCGGCCTGCTCCGCGAGCGGCCGGTGAGGAGCCAGGAGGAACTCAAGGCGCTGCTGGAGCGGCGCGGGGTCGAGGTGACGCAGGCGACGCTGTCGCGGGACATGCGCGACCTGGGCGTGATGAAGTCGCCGGCCGGGTACGCGATGCCGGGCGAGGCCAACGGCGTGCACGAGGGGGGGGCGGCGCCGGCCGGCGTGCAGGCGGAGTTCGAGCGGACGGTTCGGGCCTATGTGCTGGAGGTGACGGCGGCGGGGACGCTGGTGGTGATCAAGACTGGGCCGGGCAGGGCGCAGGCCGTCAGCCTGGAGTTGGACCGCGTGCGGCTGGAGCATGTGGTGGGCACGGTGGCGGGCGACGACACGATCTTCGTGGCGACGCCGAGCGAGGCGGCGGCGAGGAGCCTGCGGAAGCGGGTGGCCGGGCTGGCGGGGCTGGGGTGAGTCGGAAGGCGTCGAGGTAGGAAGGCATCGAGGCAACAAGGCATCAAGGCATCAAGACATCGAGGCAACAAGGCAAGAAGGCATCAAGGCATCGAGGCATCGAGGCATCGAGGAAGGAAAGTCGGCGCGGATGGCGAAGGTTCGGGCGATCATCGTCGG
>CANJRL010000103.1 GCA_947476675.1 Phycisphaerales bacterium | reverse complement strand
CTCGACGTCGTGATCAAGCGCACCCGGCTCAAGGCCGAGTCGGCGCGGTGGGCGGTCGAGCGCCGCAGGCGCCTCAAGGCGGGGGCCGAGTTCCTGACCCAGATCGGACCCACGGACGCCGCGCTCGTCCAGCAGGCGAGGGCGATCAGCGACTGCTACCTGTGGATGCTCGACCCCTACGGGCCGACCCCCGACGAGTCGCTGCTCGCCGACATCGCGGGGTGCTACGACACGCTGGCCCTGGCCGCCGAACTCGCCAAGGAGGCCGGGGACGCCGACGACATCGATTTCAAGCGCGCCGCCTACCGCCTGATCGCCGAGGCCCAGTCGGGGCTCCGCGCCTCGCTGCTCCCGGTCGACGTTCGGAACGACCGCGACCAGATGGACATCTTCGTGTGGCTCCGCGACCACACCTCCAGCGAGCGGATCTTCATCGACCGCCACATGCGGGTCGAGGATCCCGCGGATCCGACGCAGTGGCGCGATCTCGCGTCGCGCATCGAGGCCTTCCGCGAATCACGCCGCGCCTCCGCCGACGCCGCCAAGCAGCAGCGCGCCCTCATCAACAAGGCCCAGTACCACGCTGGCCGCATCGGCGCCGCTCTCCCCTCCCCGGCCGCCGACGACTGGGCCAAACTCCTGACCGCGGTAGAGCAGGCTGTCGCCCGCGGCGTGGCGCCCGACTCGCGCGAGCTCCTCAAGGCCCTCCGCCCGATCGTCGAGCACCTCCCGACGGACGCCCCGCTCAGCGACGCCGCCGCCCGCGCCGTCGCCGCCGCCCGCGCCGCCGCCGCGCCGGCCGCTCCCCCCGCCGCGACGGCCGACACCGACGAAGCCGAGCCGGCCGAAGGGATCGAGCGCGAGCGCAGCCCCGAGGTCCAGCAGGTCGCCAACCTGCTGCGCGGCAAGGTCGTCTTCTTCATCGGGGGCCTCCGCCGCGCCGCCGCCCAGCGCGCTCTCGAGGAGGCCTTTGACCTGGCCGAGCTGCGCTGGAACTCCACCCGGCCCCACCAGTCGCTCACCGTCTTCGAGACCGAGATCGCGCGCCCGGAGGTCGCCGCGGTTCTGCTCGCCATCCGATGGTCCAGCCACTCCTACGGCGAACTGCAGGAGTTCTGCGCCCGGCTCGGCAAGCCCCTGGTCCGCCTCCCCGCCGGGTACGGCCCCAACCGCGTTGCCCACGAGATACTCACGCAGATCAGCGACCGCCTCGAGACGGCGTCGTGAGCCGCAGAGCCAGCGCGGCGTTCACCACCTGGCCGTCGTCGCCGAAGTTGTCGTCGGCCAGCACGATCACCAGGCGCCCGCCCTTCTCATCCTTGAGTTCCGGCCCGATCGCCATCGCCTCGTAGTTCGCGCTCCACGGCGCGCCCAGCGTGCACACCGTGGTCACGGTCCGCGTCGACAGAGGCCTGATGGACGAGGCGTCGCGCGCGATGGCCTCCGAGATCGACGCAACGCCAGACACGTCCGTCTCCCCTCTGAAGAGGTCGACGACGCGGAGCGTCGCGTCGTAGCCGGCCAGCATCCCGAAGCGCCGCTCCAGCGACAGCAGCCGACCGGGCGCCAGCGCGATCCACTCCGACAGCGAGTTGTACGACTTCAGACCGTACAGCCCCCTGGGCGACGGGCCGGTCTCGTACACGTGCTGGCGGAGCACCGCGCCCGTCTCCGCATCGAACACCACAGCGCGGCAATGACTCCCGTGCGAAGGCGCGGCCTCGGGGCCGTCGCAATCCAGCGCCGCTTCCGTTGCCGCCCACACCTCGCGCCCCCCGCGGGGATTGCCGACCACCGCCACCGACTCGAACCCCCGATTGAACCGCACGTGGTCCCGCACCACCGCCGGCGGCGGGAACACCGCCAGCCGGCGCAGCGCTCCCAGGCTGTTCGCCGCGCCCGGCCCGGCGCGCACCGCCTCCCGGAACCGCACCACCTGCGTCGGCTCCTCGAAACCGATGAAGAACCCGCCTTCGCCGTCGGGCGCGATCGCTTCGCCGTCCGTGTATTCGCGCACCGCGCCGGGGCGCTCCTGCGTGCCCGGCAGGTCGGCCACGCCGATCACTCGGATATCGAGCCGCCCCGCGCCGGCGTCGACGTCCACCGCCAGTTCCACCACCCGCGACCACCGCTTGTCATCGGTCACCGCGATCCACCGCCCGCCGTCGTACATCAGCCCGCTCAGACCCCCGATCCGCCGGGAGTCAACCCCGTTGAACATCGCGATCTGCGCCGACCCGATCATCTCGAAGGTCGGGAGGTCATCCGCGGCGCGCTCCTCCGGCGGAGCCTGCGCGAGCAGCGGCGCAGCGCATGCGCAGAGCAGCGCAGCCGCCGCGCACCACCCGGCCACCGCGGCGCGAGGGATCAACGCATCGGCTCCCAGGGAAAGCCGTGTGGGATCACCTCGGGCCGATCGTTCAGCCACCCCACCAGCCATTCGAACGCGTCGACCAGGCGCGGCCCGGGTCGGTTGAACATCTGGTTCCCGTCGACCAGCGCAGCGCGACCCGCGCGCCACGCGGGGGTCGCGCGGAACCAGGGTTGCTCCGCCAGCCGTGCCGCCTCGGCTCTCACGCCGCCCAGCCCCACCCCACACGGGCACACGATGATCGCCTCCGGCTCCATCGCCGCCAACGCCTCCGCGGGGACGCGGACGCTCTTGCCCGCGCCGGTCGTCGTTGCCGGCGTGTGATGGCCGCCTCCCGGCGCCGCCGGGTTGAGCGGGTGGCGCCCTCCGGCGCGCTCGATCAACTGGGGCGTCCAATGCCCGCCGATGAACAGCGGATCCGTCCATTCGAGGAACGCGACGCGGGGGCCCTCCTCGTACGGCGTGACAAAGTCCGCCGCCCTGTAGAAACGCTCGCGCAGCATCACCACCGCCCTCTGCGCCTCGCCCGCGAGCCCGACCGCTTCGCCCACGCGCAGCACATCATCGAACACGTCCTCGATGCTCGCCGGATTCAGGCTCAGAATGCGAGGGTTCTGCGAAAGCCGCTCCGCCACGCGGCGGACCGTGCCGAGATCGATCGAGCACACCTCGCACAGGTCCTGGGTCAGGATCACGTCGGGCCGCAGGCTCTCGAGCAGCGCCTCGTCGAGCGCGTAAAGCGATTGCCCGGCGCTGGCGGCGGCCCGGACCGCGGCGTCCACCCCGGCCGCCCCCTGGGCCGCGAAATCGGTCCGTTGGGAGGTCAGGACCGGGCGATCGGCGATGCCCGGAGGGAAGTCGCACTCGTGCGAGCGACCCACCAATTCGACCCGCCCCGCGGCCTGGCCAGAGCCCGCCCCGCAACTCGCGCGCCCCGCGGCGGTAGTTTCCAGCACCAGCAACAGGCATTCTGTCGCCGAGGGCAACAGGCTGACGACACGCATCGAGGTCCTGCTCGGGCGCCACCCCGGATGGAGCGGCGCGGGGTTTGCGTTCCCCCTCCCGGGGGGCGATCCCGGTGCGCGGTCGCTCCGGTTGCGGCGGAGGTGTTATACGTCCGATGATCGGGAGCCGAGAGGGCGACCGACTCCGAGCCCGGCTAGGGTCTCGGCCCTTGAAGAGACCATGAGGTGTACGGCGTGACACAGCAGGAAAGCCATCGCCCGACAGCCCGCCCCGCGACCGGCTCGGCGTGGCTCCTTGCCGCCGCCGGCGCCCTCATCGGCGCCGGATTCGCGCTCGGCCAAAGCGACGAGCGACAGAGCGCGCAGGGCTCCTCGCCGCAGGAAATCCAGCGCATGCCCGACGGCTCGCCCAGGGCGTCCGAAGAGCAGAGGCCCGCCTCGGGCGCGCTCAGCAACCTCTGGAACCAAGTCAAGCCCAAGGACGCGCCCCCGGGCCCGGCCTCCGCCGCCCAGTCCCCGGCGTCGCCGGCGCGCCCCGCCCCGGGCGCGGCGCAGCCTCAGCCGTTCGACCCCGCTGTCCAGCCCGCGCCGCCCCCTCCACCTTCCGGCGAGTTCGTCGCCTTCCCCGCCGGCTTCGCCGAGCCCGTGGACCTCGCGGCCCTCGTTGACTTCGTCGCCGAGCGCCTCGCCGTGAACATCTTCACCGATCCGGCGCTGGGCGGCCGCCAGGTGAAGTTCAACGGCCCGATGCAGATCCGCCCAACCGAACTGCTCGACCTGCTCTCGATGCTGCTCGAGCAGCAGGGCTTCGCGCTCACCCAGGAGAAACCCGGCTGGTTCAACATCCGCGCCGCCGGCGATGTCGCCGTCCACCCCGGCGACGACGCGATGGCCACCACCCGCATCATCCCCACCCCGGGCCTGCGGCCCAGCGCCCTCCAGACCGCCGTCGCGGGCGCGGTCAAGAGCAGCGGCGCCGGGGTGACCCCGATCCCCGGAGGCGCGCCCCTCGGCGGGATCAGCGGCGGCGGCCGCATCACCTACGCCGACGAACTCGGCGTCATCCTCATCACCGACACGCCGCGCAACATCAGGGCCGTCGAGACCATCATCGAACTCATCCTCGCGGAGCAGAAGAAGCAGTCGCTGCACCGCTTCGAGATCGCCAACATCACCGCCGACATCGCCCGCGCCAAGATCATCGAGCTCGCCGGGGGGGGCGCCACCCGATCCGCCGCCCAAAGGGCCAACCCCAACCAGCAGATCGGCCAGCCCGCCACCCCGGTCGCGGGAGGCTCCTCCGGCCCGCTCACCAATCTCAACGACCGCCTCATCATCGACGCCGAGTCCAACGCCCTCATCTTCCGCGGCACGCCCGAGGAGACTGACCAGCTCCAGCGGCTCATCGCCGTTGTCGACGTCCCCAGCCGCCTCATGGCCCGCCGCTACGTCGCGGGCCCCGCCGCCCCCATCGTCGCCCAGTTCGGCCAGAAGCGCGGGCTCGGGCCCGTCAACAGCACCACCGCGGCGTCCAGCAACCAGCAGGGGGGCCGCAACGCCGGGGGGCTCTCGATCAATGTGAACCCCCAGCAGGGCGGCTTCGCCTTCGGGCAGCAGCAGACCCAGCAGGCCGAGACCGGCGCCGGCTTCTTCCTCGAAGAAAACCAGGAGGCGTTCGTTTACTTCGGCACCCCCGCGCAGCACCGGCAGGTCGCGGAACTGGTCAACGAGTTCGGGCCGCTCGCGCAGGCCGCCAAGGTTGTCGTCGAGTTCTACAAACTCAAGCACGCCAACTCGGAGGACATCGCGGCGCTGGTCTCGCTGATCATCGGCCAGAACGACCAGCAGCAGGGCAACGCCCCCTTCCTCAACACCGGCCAGGGAGGCCGCGGCGGGGGCGGGGGAACGCGCACCACCGGCTCGGGCGGGAGGCGCAGCGGAGGCCTGGGCCCGACAACCAGCGGCTCGGGCTCCGGCGCCGGGCTCGGCTCGTCCGCCAGCGGGCTGTCCGCGAGCGGCCTTGGCCCCAACTCCTCCGGGACCGGGTCCACGAGCACCACGGGAGGCGGGACCACCGTCAACACCCTGGGCAGCGCCACGGGCGCCGGCTCCACCTCCGGCGGCACCTCCGGGGGCGGTGGCGGGGGCGGCTCGCGCAGCGGCGGCGGGCTCCGCGGCGGCGCCGGCAACGAAGGCCTCTCCTTCACCCCGGCTGACAACGTCACCATCCAGGCCGACGTCGCGCGCAACCAGGTCATCGTCAAGGCCCCGGCGCGCCAGCAGCAGGAGATCGCGACGATCATCCAGCGCCTCGACGTGCGCCGCCCCCAGGTGCTCATCGAGGCCAAGATCGTCTCCGTCACCACCACGCAGACCTTCAACTTCTCGATCGAGGGCCAGTTCACGCCCGGGCAGGCCGTCTTCTTCACCAACTTCGGGCTGACCAGCGCCGGGACCGCGCCGGCCGGCGGGGGCCAGGCTGTCCAGGGCGCGCGCGTGGTCGGAGCCAACAGCCAGGGGATCACCACCGCGGTCATCCGCTCGGACTACGTGCCCGTGGTCATCAACTCGCTGCAGACCAACGGCGACACGCAGATCCTCTCCTCGCCCCAGATCCTCGTGAACGACAACGAGGAGGCCGAGCTCGTCAGCCTCCGCGAGGAGCCCTACGCCCAGACAGTGCAAGGCACGTCCACCACCCAGACCAGCCAGGGCGGCGTCGCCGAGGCCGGCACGAGGCTCACCGTCCGGCCCACCATCTCCGAGGCCGGCCTGCTCAACCTCGAGTACAGCGTCGAGCTCTCCAACTTCCTCAGCACCGCCAACCAGACCGCCGGCCTCCAGCCGCCCAAGCAGAAGGAGAACTACAACAGCCTCGTCACCCTCCCCTCCGACGCGACCATGGTCATCGGCGGCCTGACGACGGAGAACTTCCGCAAGAGCGTCAGCAAGATCCCCCTGCTCGGCGACATCCCGATCATCGGCGAGCTCTTCCGCAGCACCAACGACAACAAGACCCAGGGCACCATCTTCGTCTTCATCCGACCGGTCATCATCCGCGACTCCTCGTTCGGCGACCTCCGCCTGCTCACCAAGGGCCCGCTCGACGCCGTCCGGATGGAGGGCGACACCCCCGCGCTCCAGCCGGCGCACATCCCGGTCGAATCCGGCGCCCTCAAGCGCGAGCCCGAGGGGGAGGTCACGCTCACCCCCGCACGCACCGGATCGGGCCCCGCCCGCCGCGAGGACGAGGAGAGCGAGCCCAAGTGACGCAGGCCCCGACGGGCAACACCCCCGGGAGCGCCCCGGGCAACGGCAACGGCGCGGCCCGGCCGGCGCCGCCCGCCCCGGCGCGCGGCGGCGGGCGCGGCGCGCCAGCGCCACCGAGCGCCCAGATCGAGCGGCTCGCGAAACTCTTCCAGCCCCTTCCGATCCGCGCGGACCAGCTCGCCCAGTTCCCGGGGCTTCCCGGCGCCGACGAGGAACCCTGGGACGTGATGCTCTCCGCCATGGGGACCGAGGAGCACACCGCGCTCCAACGCCTCGCGCAGCGGTGCGGGCTGGTCTTCCAGGCCGAGCCGGTCGCCCAGGCCAGCGGCGAGGTGTTCTACGAGCGCGTCCCCGTGTCGATCGCCCGCCGCCACCACGTCGCCGGGCTCTTCGCCGACGAGCACGTCATGACCGTCGCCGCGGCGCAGCCGATGCAGCCGGCGCTCTTCGCCACGCTCGAGCGGATGATCGGCATGCCCCTGCGGCTGGTGCTCGCGCCCAGGGCCCAGGTCGGCAATCTCATCAATCGCGGCTACGAGCGCAAGCAGGACCTGGTCGCCGAGATCGTCGAGGACATGCCCCTCGACGAACGCGCGATCCAGTCCGCCGCGGGCTCGGTCTCCCAGGCCACCGACCTGCTGCAACTGGCGCGGCAGACGCCCGTGATTCGGCTGGTGAACATGATCCTGTTCGAGGCCCTCCGACGCCGCGCCTCCGACATCCACATCCACCCCCTGGAAGGCAAGCTGGTCATCCGCTTCCGCATCGACGGGATGCTGGTCGACGCCTTCGCGCCGCCGGCCTCGCTCGCCGCCGCCATCTCCTCGCGCCTCAAGGTGATGGCGGAACTCGACATCGCCAACCGGCACAGCCCGCAGGACGGGCAGACCACGGTCCGCGTCGGCTCGCGGAAGATCGACATCCGCATGTCCTGCATCCCCACCGTCTTCGGCGAGCGCATCGTCCTCCGCCTGCTCGACCAGTCGCAGACGCAGCTCACCCTCGACGCCGTCGGCATGACCGCCGCGATGCAGGAGCAGTTCCTCGAACTCGTCGGCAGGCCCACGGGCATGATCCTGGTCACCGGGCCCACCGGCTCGGGCAAGACGACGTCGCTCTACGCCGCCCTCGGGCGCGTCGACCGCGGCTCGCGCAACGTCATGACCATCGAGGACCCCGTCGAGTACCACCTCGACAAGATCAGCCAGATGCAGGTGAACGTGAAGCGCAACGTCACCTTCGCCACCGGCCTGCGCTCCCTGCTCCGCCAGGACCCCGACGTGATCCTCGTCGGCGAGATCCGCGACGCCGAGACCGCCAACCTCGCGGTGCAGGCGTCGCTCACGGGCCACCTGGTCCTCGCCACCCTCCACACCAACGACGCCCCGGGCGCCGTCTCGCGCCTCGAGGACATCGGCGTCGAGCACTACCTGATCAACTCCTGCCTCCTCGCGGTGCTCGCGCAGCGGCTCCTCCGCCGAGTCTGCCAGGTGTGCTCCGGGACCGGGCACACCGGCCAGAACCGCTGCGAGCGCTGCGCCGGCGCGGGCTACTACGGCCGCGTCGGCGTCTACGAACTGATGATCCTCAACGACGAGATCCGCCGCAGCATCACCGGCACGGCCGACGCGATGGCCATCCGCGAGCTCGCCGTCCGCCACGGCATGCGCACCATGATCCAGGACGCGCGCGACAAGGTCGCCATGGGGCTGACCACGGAGGACGAGATCCGCCGCGTCCTTGAGTGACGCGCGCGACCACGCCATGCCCGCCGCGACGCTCACCACCCAGTACCTCTACGTGGCCGTCACCCCCGTCGGCGGCCGCAAGGTCGGCGTGCGCCCCGCTTCCAGCCAGACCGCGCTCCACGAGGCCCTCCGCCGCGAGCACCTGCTCCTCCTGCGCACCTGGCGCCTCCCCCGCTGGGCCTCCACCGCGGGGGAGATCTCCCTGCGCGACCAGGCCGGGATGAACGAGCAGCTGAGCATCCTGCAGTCCCGAGGCGTGCCGCTGACCGAGGCCCTCGAAGTCGCCGCCACCGTCGTCTCCGCCGCCGCCTCTGCGAAACTCGGGCGCATGCGCGAGCTGGTTTCGGGGGGCGCCTCCTTCGCCGGCGCGTGCGAGGAGGTCGGGGGCTTCGACCCCGTCGCCGTCGCCGTCTACCGCTCGGCGGAGCGCACCGGCGACCTCGCGGGCGCAGCGCAGCGGCTCGGCGCCGCCGCCAAGCGCCGGCTCGCCATCGGGCAGAAGGCCGTCACGCTGCTGATCTACCCCTGCGTGGTGCTCGCCATCTCGATCATCGCGTCGCTGGTCATGCTCGCGGTGGTGATCCCCCAGGTGGGCAACGCCCTCACCGAGGCCAACGTCCCCCTGCCGGGCTACACCAGGGTCATGATGGCGATGGGGACCTTCGTGCGCGACAACGCCCTGTGGGTCGGCGTCGGCGTCGCCGCCGCCGTGGTGTTCGCGATCGTCGCCCGCGACGCCATCCTCGCCGCGGTCCTCGGCGTGATCCGCCGGCTCCCCGCCGTCGGGCGCCTCCAGACCGCCATCGAGGCGGCCCGCTTCTTCGCGGTCATGGGCGCCATGACCCGCTCGGGGGTCCCCGTCGCCGATGCGCTGGGCGTGGCCTCGGGCGCGGTGACCGAGCCGGGCCTGCGATCCCAGTTCGACACCCTGCGGCGCCGGCTCGTCGAGGGAGGGCTGCTCCGGCAACTGCTCGAGCAGGTCGACGAGCTGCCCCTCGCCACCCGCCGCCTGCTCATCGCCGCCGAGCGCTCGGGAGAACTGGACGCCGCCTTCGACACCGTCTCCAACGACCTGGCCAACGAGGTCGACAAGCGCTCCGAGCGCCTCCTCGCTCTCCTCGAGCCCCTGCTTATCGTGCTCATGTTCACCCTCATCGGCGCCATGCTCCTGTCGATCATGATCCCGCTCATCACCCTGAGCAACCGCGTGGGCGAGGCCGGCGGCGCATAGATCGCGCCGGGGCCCCGCGCACGCCGCGCCGACGGCAACCGCCGCCCGTTCCCGACCCTACGATTCAAGCGCCGGCCCGAGGCCGCCGAAGCCACGGAACCACCCGAACCGGAGGACAGACAGACCATGCGCACCGCCCCGGCTTTCCGCCGCATCCACGCCCGCTCCGCCTTCACCCTGCTCGAACTCGTGCTGGTCATGGTGATCCTCGGCCTGCTCGCCTCGGTGGCGGCGTACAACCTGGTCGGCACGGCCGACAAGGCCCGCGTCAACGCGACCAAGCAGAGCATGGAGGTCATCAAGGCCGCGCTCAAGGACTTCTACTTCGAGAAGGGCGCGTACCCCACCACCGCCGAGGGCCTCCAGGCCTTGGTCAGCACCGGCAAGCTCGAGAAGATGCCCCTCGACGGCTGGAAGCGCCCCTTCGAATACGTCAGCCCGGGCCAGGCCGGCCGGCCGT
>CANJRL010000102.1 GCA_947476675.1 Phycisphaerales bacterium | reverse complement strand
GGAGGCCCCTCGGACGGTTCCTCGGCGTGGGGCGCTGGCGGAGTTCGCCCCGCCGTGGATGCGGACCGAGCGGCTCGGGTTCTGGATGGATGTCGCGGCCAGGGTCGAGGGGAGCGTGGGCGATGGAGCGTCGCGCGTCGTCCCTGCGAGTGGAAGAGTCTGGGTGGCCGCGCCCGCGGCTGCGCTCGGCGCCGGGCCGCTGCGCGCAGGTGATTGCATCCGCATCACGGGCATGGCGCGGGCCCCCGCGCCTCCCCGGAACCCGGGCGAGGATGACGAGCGGCTGGCCGCCGCGGCGGCGCCCGGGGGCGGCGTGGCCGGGTTCGTGACGGTGGCCGACGAGCGGCTGATCGAGCGGCTGGAGGGGGCGCCTTCGATGGCCCGGTGGCTGATCCGGGCGCGAGCCTTACTCCGCCAGCGTGCGGTGGGGTGGTTCGAGGGAGGGGCGGGGGAGGCGGACGCGCGCGGCGCGCAAGCGGACGGGCGGCGGCTTCTCGCGCTGATGCTGCTCGGCGAGCCCGACGAGCGGCTTCAGGAGGTGCGCGACGCGTTCACCCGCCTGGGCCTGACGCACCTGCTGGCGATCTCGGGTGTGAACCTGACGATCCTCGCGGTGGCGGCGTCCTGGGCGCTGCGTCTGCTCGGGCTCAGGCCTTGGGCGCACCTCGCGATCGTCGTCGCGCTGGTCGCGGGGTACACGCTGATCCTTCCGGTGCAGCCCCCGGTCCTGCGGGCGGCGATCATGGCCGTCGCGCTGCTCGCGGCGGAGGCCTCGGGCCGGCGGTACGGCGGCATGGGCGTGCTGGGGTGGACGCTGGTGATCGTGCTGGCGTGGCGGCCGATGGACCTGTTCACACCGGGGCTGCAACTGAGTTTCGGGTGCGTCGCGGCGCTGGTCGGGCTGGCCGAGCCCGTGCGCGAGCGGCTGTTCGGAGGGGCCGACCCCCTGGACGCCGGTGCGCCGGCGACGCTGCGCTCGCGGCTGGTGCGCGACGGGCAGGGGCTGATTAGCGCGACCATCGCGGCGTGGGCGGTGTCGACGCCCTGCATCGCCCACCACATCGGCGTGGTCACGCCGGCGGCGATCCCGGCGAGCGTGGCGACGATCCCGGTGTTCACGGGCCTCGTCGGCGCGGGGTACGCCGGGCTCCTCGCCGCGGCGGTGTTCCCAAGCCTGGGTGCGCTGCTGTCGCCCCTGCTGGGGTGGGCGGCGGGTGGGCTGGCATGGGCGGTGACGGTCGCGGAGCGGATGCCCGGCGCATCGCTGCCCCTGCCCTGGATCGGCCCCTGGCTGGCGGTCGCGCTCACCGCGTTGGCGGTGTGGTGGCTGCGCTGGGGGACCCTGCGGCGCGGCGCCTGGCGTCGCCCGGCGAACCTCGCGGGGATCGCGGCGTCGGTGGCGGCGGCGGTGTGGGCGGGCGCGGTGCTCACCTCCAACGGCCTGCCGCGGGATGTCGCGCTGCGCGTCGACATGCTGAGCGTCGGCGACGGCTCGTGCCTGCTCCTGCGCAGCGGCGATCGGGCGGCGCTGTGGGACTGCGGGTCGGGCAACTTCGCCATGGGCCGGCGCGAGATTCCCGCGGCGGTGAGGGCGCTCCGGGCGCGCATCGGGGCTTCGGCCCCGCAGGGGCTGACGGTGTTCGTCACGCACCCGGACCTGGACCACTTCTCGGCGTTGCTCGACGTGGTGGAGCCGCTGGGCGTGACGAAGGTGGTGGTGGGGGAGCGGTTCCACGCGGACGCCCGGCGGTCCCGGGGTCACGGGCCGGAGGCGCTGGTGCTCGGGAGGTTGAGGGAGCGTGGCGTGGCGGTGGAGACGGTCAGCGCCGGGTGGTCGTGGCGCCTCGGCGAGGCGGAGATGCGGGTGGTGTGGCCGCCGCAGGGCGCTTCGTTCACGAAGTCGAACAACGCGTCGCTGGTGGCGCTGCTGCGTGTGCCGGGCGTGGAGACCCCGAGCCTCCTGCTCACCGGAGATGCGGAAGATGAGGCGATCGAGGGCGTGATCGCCGGCGAGCCGGGGCTGCGTGCGTCGGTGATGGAGATCCCGCACCACGGGAGTTTCCGCCGCGAGGCGGCGCGGCTGGTGGGGCTGGTGAAGCCGACGATCGCGCTGCAATCGACCGGGCCGAAGCGCGAGGGCGATGAGCGGTGGGACCGGGCGAAGCGAGGAGTGCCGCTGTGGCTGATGACCTCGCGAGGCGGCGCGGCATGGGCCGAGGTGCTGCGCTCGGGCGAGGTGCGCGGCGGCGCGATGTGGGAGTGAGGCTCAGGGCGTCGGGGCCGGCGGCGCGGGCGGTTCCGGCGTCGGCGAAGGCGCGGGCTCCGCCGGCGGCTTGCGCTCCGGCTCGGGAGGCTGGGGGCGCTGGTTGCCGGCGGGGGGTTGTCGCGATCCGGCCCGGGGTGGAGCGCTCTGCGGCGCCGGGGCGCCCGGCAAGCCCCCGAGTTCGAAGTTGGGGGGGCGGGTGAAGACGGGCGGCGGCGGCGCTGGCCTGGGCGTGACCGGCGCGCCGAGGTCCAGCGTGCCGGACTGGGAGAAATCGACGGTGGGATTGCTCACGCCCAGGTCGAACATCACCTCGGCGAGTTGCCCCGGCGCGATGTAGCCGAGCGTGCCGGCGAGGCGGTAGGGGCGCTGCCCGGCGCCGGAGGCGAGAGAGGCGGGGATCGGCGCCGGCAGGACGAAGCGCTGGGTTCCCTGGCGCCGGAGGGTGGCCTCCGGGGAGCGCTCGCCCTCGAAGACGCGGGCGCCGTCGATCTGCAGGGAGTAGCGGGCGGTCCGCAGCGGCAGCTCGATCTCGTTGGGGTTGTCGCCCTCGAGGGTGAACTCGACGACGGTCGCCTGCTCGGTGCGCTCGACCGTCCTGACATCGACGACGCGGAGCGAGGGCGACTGGGTGCAGGCGGCGAGGGCGGCGAGGGGAGCAACGGCGAGGTCGCGGGGCAAACGGTTCATGCGCGAGCAAGGATACGGAACGCCGCCAAGCGTTGCTCACTTCCCGCGCGTAAGAGCCGCGTCGGCGACGATCTGGACGGGGACGATCGATTCGGCGACCGCGCCGGTGTTCTTGTCGCGCATGGTGACCTTCAGGCGGTAGGCGCCGACGGTGAGGGTCTCGGGCAGTTCGATCATCTGCACGACGAAGAAGTCGCGGCGCCTGTTGCGCGAGGTGTCGCTGATGTCCTGCTCCGGGCGGCGCCAGGCGAGCAGCCCGTCGGCGTCGTGGTACAGCGAGATGTCCTGGGTGAGTTCGACGGTGTGGGCCGGCTCGCCATCGGAGCCGGTCGAGGCCTTGTGGGCGAAGCCGTCGACCTCGGCGTAGACGATCGCGCGGTGCCGCTTCCCGGCCAGCAGGGAGGTGGACGGCAGGGGGGTGTAGCGGCCGAAGCCCTCGACGCGCGAGCACAGCAACGCCTGGGCGATGGTGAGGGAGGGCGCGATGCCGAGCCCCTGCTGCAATCCGGCGACGGCGCGGGACATCGCCCCCACTCCCCCCCCGGCGCTGGAGGCGGAATCGGGCGAGGTCAGGTCGGAGGCGAGTTGGCGGAGGGCGCTGCGCCAGGCGGAGAGAGCCGCGGCCTCGTCGGCGGAGAGCGCCGAGGAGGGCTCGAACGCCGCGGCGCTGGTCGGGGCGAGGAACTCGAGGTTGGCGAGGGACAGGGCGGCGTAGAACGGCGCGACGTTCTTCTCCGAGCGCTCGCGGAGGCGGGCGGCGAGTTCCGCCGAGAGGCGCTCGATGCGCTGGTCGAGGGTGGCCGGAGGCTCGGCGGCCGCCTTCGAGGGCGTCGGGGCGGGAGAGGCGAGCACCGGCGTCGCGGCGTCGGCGCCGGTGTCCAGCGCGGTGGAGATGTTGGCCCTGGCGGCAGCGTCGGCGGCCCCGGGCGCCGGCTTCCTGTTCTGCTTGAACGTCGCCCCGGGGAACTCGGCCGGGGGCGCCGCGGCTTGCTGTTCTGCCGCCCCGCCTTCGCGCAGGAGTTTCGAGAGGGCTTCGGCGTCGCGGGCGATGGCCTCGGCGAGGTCGGCGCGGGCTTCGCCCGGCGCGGGCTTGAGCGCAGCCCCCGAGTTGGCGGCGGCGGTTTCGGACTCCCCGGCGCTGGCGCACCCCCAGAGCGAGGCGGCGGCGGCGAGGCCCGCGAGCAAGCACAACCCCGCGCGCGTGCGCGGGGGCGTCGAGGTCGGAACGATGATTGGGGTGGTGTTCGGCACGTCCGTGCGCCTCCTGCGCGGCGAGGCCTTGTCCCCTCGCGTGCGCGAATCGCGCGGCTCCGCCGCGCGGGTGGTGTTGCCCCGGGGCGCTGCTACCGCCCCAGCGAACACCATCGTACCGCGATGGTGCGCACGGCGCTGTCGGCGTCGCGCCAGCCGGTCTTGGTCTTGACGTCCGTGGCGAGGGCGTCGGTGAGGAGTTCTTGAAGTTCGGCGGCGCCGGCGCGGCGGGCGGCCTGGGCGATGGCGTCCGCCGAGGGGCCCCACAACTTCGCCTTGCGGGACGCGACGAAGGGGTTCTCGCCCTGCTCGACGAGGCGGGCGACCGCGGCGGCCTTGCGGATCAGGTCGAGTTCGGCGTAGAGGATCCCCGTCGGGGCCTGGCGCCACAGTCGCTGCGCGTCATCGATGACGCCCAGCGCCGCTTCGGCGTCGCCGGAGGCGATCGGGCCCTGGACAGCCCAGAGGTCCTCGTCCGCGGCGCGGCCCACCCACTCGCGCACGTGCTCGGCGGTGATGGGTCCGGCCGGGTTCTCGACGGCGCAGGACAGTTTGCCGATCTCCTGATCGATGCGGGCCAGGTCGGTCCCCACCTGCTGCACGAGCGCGACGGCGGCGTCGCGTGAGAGTTCGACGCCGTGGCGCTTGGCGGCGCGGGCCGCGGCCCACCCGGCGGCCTTGGCCGGGGTCAGCGGCTCGGCCTTCTCGATCGCGCCGATCTCGGCGATGCGCTTGTCGAGCTTGCCCGGCCTCCAGGCGGAGGAGCGCAGGACCAGCGTGGCGTTGTCGGAAGGCGATTCGGCGTAGCGCTCGACGACGGCGCGGCTCTCGCCGGCGACGAACCTGTCGGCGTGGTCAACGATGACCAGCTTGTGCCGCGACATGAGGTCGAAGGAGCGGCACTCGTCGAGGACGTCGACGGGCTGGGCCGACTCGCCGTCGAAGCGGATGACCTCGACGCCGTCGGCGCCGAACTCGGCCTCCAGCGACTCGCGCAGGCGGAGCGTGAGCGAGTGCAGGAGGAAGTCGTCGTCGCCGGTGAAGAGGGCGATGAGGGGCCGGGCAGGCTTGCCGAGGGGCGTCGTCGGCGCCGAGGCCTTCGAGGCGGGCTTGGCGCCTCTGGGGGCCTTGGGCTTGCCCGGTCCGTCAGGGTTCTTGGCCGCGCGGGGCATGAAGAAAGGGTAGCGGCGGGCAGGCGGCGCGGCGCCTTTGGCGTCGTGCCGTTCCTCGCCCGCCGCGCGGCGCGGGAGCGGCGCGAGGGCCGCGTGCCGCGCTGCGCGCACCGGCCGGTACAGTCTGCACTTCTCTCCTGGAGCCCTGCGCATGCCGCAGTCCGTGACCGTCGTCCCCGGGTCGAGCCTCAAGCCCGCCGAGGCGGCGCTGTTCGTCGGCGTTGTCGATCGGTCCCCGGCGTCGACTCCCTCGAGGGCGCCGCGCCGCCCTGGGCCGGCGCGGCTCGACGAGGCCACCGCGGCCCTCGACCACGCCGGCACGCTCGAGGCGGCGCTGGAGCGATCCGAATTCTCGGCGGATCCGGGGAAGATCACCGAGGCGCCCGGCGGCGCGGCACGGTTCCCCCGCGCGTTCGTCGTCGGCCTGGGCAGGCCCGGCGCCCTCGACATGGAGACGATGCGGCTCATCGGCGCGGCGATCGCCCGCAAGTGCGCCGAGATCAAGGCCCCCGCGGCCGCCGTCGAGATCCACCACGCCATCGACGCCGACGGGGCCATCGAGCCCGCCCGCGCCGGCAAGGCGGTGGGGGAGGCCTTCGGCCTTCTGGCCTGCGATTTCGACGAGTTCCGGGGCAAGGCGACGGCCGCCGCGGCGCGTCCGAGCGTGCGCCTGGCGTCGTCCGACGCGGACTTTGTCGCGGGGCTCCGCCTGGGGCTGGCCCTGGCCGAGTCGGCGAACATCGCGCGGGTCATCTCGAACACGCCGCCCAATGTCGCGACGCCGGCGTGGATCGCCGAGCGGGCCAGGGCCATCGGCCGCAAGGCTGGTTTGAAGGTCGATGTCATGGCCGGCGCGGCCCTCGAGCGCGCCGCCATGACCGGGCTGATCAACGTGGGCAAGGCGTCGGAGAACCCGCCCTGCATGATCCGGCTGGAGTACGCGCCCAAGGGCGGGGGCAAGGGCCAGCGCCCGGTGGTGCTCATCGGCAAGACGATGACCTACGACACGGGAGGGCTCTCGCTGAAGGTCAACAACGGGATGCGCGGCATGAAGGGCGACAAGGACGGCGGGTGCGCGGTGCTGGGCGCGATGCACGCCATCGCGACGGTGGTCAAGCCGCGGCGGCCGGTCGTGGCGCTCCTCGCCGCAGCCGAGAACTCGGTGTCCGACGAGGCGTACAGGCCCGATGACGTGCTGACCTATCGCAACGGCGTGACCGTCGAGGTGACCAACACCGACGCCGAGGGCCGCCTGGTCCTCGCCGATGCGCTGTGCTGGGCGTGCAAGGAGGAGAAGGCCCAGAGCATCGTCGATCTCGCCACGCTCACGGGCGGGGTCGTCGTCGCCCTGGGCTCGACCTACGCCGGGATGTTCTGCGAGGACGAGGCGCTGAGGGCGCACGTCGAGGCCGCGGCGTCGGCGTCGGGCGAGCGGGTGTGGCGCCTGCCGATGCACCGCGAGTACCGCGAGATGATGAAGTCGACCATCGCGGACATCCTGAACAGCAACCCGGATCGCAAGGCCCATCCGATCCAGGGCGCGGCGTTCCTCTCGTACTTCGTCGAGGAGGGCGTGCCCTGGTGCCACCTCGACATCGCGGGGGTGCACCGCTCGGAGGGCGACAAGGGCATGTTCGTGCGCGACGTGCCCACCGGGTGGGGCGTGCGGCTGCTCGCGGAACTGGTCGCGGGGATGTAAAACTCTTTTCGACCGGGGTGTGCGCCGCCTCGGTGGGCCGCGCGCCTCGGAGCAGCGCTCCCCAGACCGCGACGATGGTGGCAAGCCATGCACGAGATCGGTCCGGAGCCATTCCCGCCGCCCGAGCACGAGATCGATGCCGCGCGACGAATGCTGCGATCATGGGGCCTCGCGATCGCGGGCCTCGGCATGCTCGCCGTGATAGTGCCCTTCCTCGCGCGATTCGTCTCGAACGCCGCGGGCGATCCGCTGGGCGCGGCATTGGGCCCGATCGCGCTGCTGCTCTTCGCGTATGCGCCATTCGCGACGGCGCGCGCCATGATGAAGCCTGATGCCGATCGTGCCGCGCTCTCGGCTCCGAAGCGGGTCGCCAGAGGCGTGATCGCGATCGCGTCGGTCTGCCAGGCGGCCGCCGTTGCCGGTTTCGTGATCCCGCCGCACAGCCCGATGAACGCCATTGTGTTTCTCTTCAGCAGCATCTTGGCGTCGGTGCTGGGGGCGGGGGTCGTCGGCGCTGCGCGTCTGCATGCACGGCTGCGGGCCCGACAGCGCTGACCGGATCCGCCTCCAGGATGCGCCATGGATCTTCCCGTACGCCCCCCGGGACGCCGCGCGCCCCGCCCCGTTCCGACCCCGGTAGAGTAACCCCGCGATGCCCACCCTCACGATCGACGGCAAGGTCTGCGAGTTCTCCCCCGGCGAGGTCATCCTCAAGGTGGCCCTGCGGAATCAGCAGCCGATTCCCTATTACTGCTACCACCCCGGCCTCTCGATCGTGGCCTCGTGCCGCATCTGCCTCGCCGAGGTCTGGGCGCCCAACCCCCGCAACAACAACGCCCTGGAGCCCATGCCCAAGCTGGTCCCGACCTGCCAGACGGCGGCGACCGAGGGCATGGTCGTGTACACCGCGTCGCCCAAGGCCGCCCAGAACCAGAAGGCGGTGATGGAGTACCTGCTCATCAACCACCCGCTGGACTGCCCGGTGTGCGACCAGGCCGGCGAGTGCCTGCTGCAGGACTATTCCTACGAGTACGGGCGGAGCGTCTCGCGCTTCGAAGAGGACAAGATCAAGCAGCCCAAGAAGGACCTCGGGCCCAACGTGCTGCTCTACTCCGACCGCTGCATCATGTGCTCGCGGTGCGTGCGCTTCACCCGCGAGGTCAGCGGCACGGCGGAACTGACCGTCGAGGGCCGCGGCGCGTACGAGCAGATCGACGTGTTCCCCGGCAAGGCCCTCGACAACCCGCTCGCGAGCAACGTGGTCGACATCTGCCCGGTGGGGGCGCTGCTCGACAAGGACTTCCTGTTCGCCCAGCGGGTGTGGTTCCTGAAGGCCGCGGCGAGCATCGACGGGCTGACCGCGAGCGGCGACAACCTGTGGGTCGAGCAGAACGAGGGCCGCGTGTACCGCGTCAAGCCGCGCGAGAACATGGCGGTCAACCGCTGGTGGATCACCGACGAGGTGCGCTACGGCTGGAAGCACGCGCACGCCGAGAGCCGCGTGGCCCAGCCGATGGTCCGCGAGTTCGGCGCGCCGGTCCCGGTGGAGCCCAAGAGGGCGGTCGACGAGGCGGTGAAGGGGATGCGCGGCAAGCGCATCGCGGCGATGGTGAGCCCGATGCTGGCGTGCGAGGAGGCGTGCACGCTCGCCAAGGCCGCGATGGCCCTGAGCGGCGATGTCACATTCGTCATCGGCCCCGTGCCCTTCAGGGGCGTGGACAAGGTTTTCCCCGAGGGCGCGAAGCCGGCCCACGAGGGGGGGCCGGGCTTCGTGGTGCGCGCCGAGAAGGCCCCCAACGCGCGGGGCGTGCGCCGGGTGCTGGGCGCGCTCGCCGCCGGGCGCGTGCGCGAGTTCCCCGACGCCGAGCACACCCTCGGCGGCTTCGACGCCGTGCTGGTCACGGGCAACTACCCCAGCGCCTGGGCGAGCGACGCCATGCTCCGGGCCCTCGCGGGAGAGCACGGGCGCAGGCCGTTCCTCGTGGTGATCGACACACTCGCGAGCGCGCTGACCGAGCGCGCCGACGTGCTGATCCCCGGCGCGACGTGGCTGGAGAAGGCCGGCACGTTCGAGAACGCGACGCATCTGCTGCAGTCGTTCCACTCTGCGATCCCGCCGATCGACGGGGCCCGCGCCGAGGGCCAGACCGGGCTCGACCTGCTCTCGGTGGCGCAGGGCTCGCCGGCGAGGGCCTACGACGCGGCGCGGCTCCGGGCCGAGATGGCCCGCGAGAGGCCGCACGAACTGGGCGGCTTCGCGAGCGGGACGATCGAGCCGGAGGAGGCCGAGAGCCGGCGGGTGAGCGATATGGCGGTGGTGGCGCTCTGAGGCGGGGCCGAGAGTCGGACCGCTTGACGCGCGCCGTATGCTCGCCCCATGAAGGTTCTTCTCCTCGTCGCCGCCGTCGCGCTCCAATCGGTCTCCGCCTCTGCCCGCCAGATTGCCGCGCTCGGGGTGTGCGGCGACAGCCTCTCCGACGAGTACCTCGAGGAGTCCTACGGCTCCTACGCCCGCAACTGGTCGATGATGTTCCGCAACCTGCGGCAGGTGAACCTCGGCCCCACGGCCGCGGAGGCCTCCCAGCCCGGCAACTCCTGGGGCGAGCCTCGGCGCACCGGCTACGCCTTCGACTGGGCCCGCTACGGCGCAACTACCGCGAACCTGCTGTCGCAGGGCCAGCACACCGGGCTGGCGGCGCAGGCGGCGCCCTCGCAGGGAGGGGTCTCGCACGCCGTCCTGTTCATCGGGGCCAACAACTTTGCGCCGGCCAACTCGGCGTACTTCTCGATCTACTTCAATCTCTGGTCCGCCGCGACCGTCAGCGCGTACGTGAACCAGACCGTGACCGAGATCGCCGCCGCCGCAACGACGCTCAGGAACGCGGGGATGCAGGTGGTGATGGTCAACGTCGTCGACTTCGGCGCGACGCCGGTGGTCCGCTCGCTTTACACCAACGCCGCCAACCGCGAGCGCGTGACCAGCGTCATCGCGACGATCAACGCCCGCCTGCGCGACGTGGCGCGGCAACAGCAGGCGGCGTACGTCGACTTCTTCGCCATGGGACGCGCGGTCTTCGGGACCAACGCCGCGCCGTTCCAGACCCTGCTCGTCGGCAACACCCCCATCAGCCTGCTGCAGCAGGACACCGCCGCCCACGCCAACCCCTTCGCCGGTTTCGTGGACGACGGCGCCCACCCCCACACCGCCATCCAGGGCGTCGTCGCCAACACCATCATCGCCGCCCTGCGGCTCGACCCCCGCGTCGCGCTCGCCCCCCTTACCGAGCAGGAGATCATGGCCTACGCCGGCCTGCCCTACGGCGGCTCCGAGACCGTCGCGGCGCAGATCGGCCCCTACAGCCAGTGGGTGACCGAGTACCGATGCACGGGCGACACCAACCGCGACAACACGGTGAACTTCACCGACCTCAACGCCGTGCTCGGCGATTTTGGCCGCGTCGCCCCGAACCTTCCCACCGACCTCGATCGCGACGG
>CANJRL010000101.1 GCA_947476675.1 Phycisphaerales bacterium | reverse complement strand
TGCCCTCGGGGCGGAGCGTGAGTTCGAAGATGATCTTGTCGCCCTCCTGGGCGTTCTTGTTGCCGGGGTCGCGGATGACCACCGGGTCGGTGAGGGTCTTGCCGTCGGGCTGGGCGATCCACATCGAGCCGCGGCGGACCAGTTCGCCGGAGAACTCGGTGCGCTTGCGCTCGATGACCTCGATCACCTCGCCGACGAAGGGGCTCTTGCCCGGCGGGGCGTTGCGCTCGCGGACGACCCGGGCCCTGACGGTGTCGCCGGTCAGGGCGCCCCCGGTGGCGTCGGCAGGAACGAACAGGTCCCCGTGCAGGTTGGCGAGGCGGGGGATGACGAAGCCGAAGCCCTTCTGGTTGCGGCGGAACATGCCCACGACCTCGTGACCCATCGGCGGCAGGGTGACGACGCGCAGGTCGCCGTAGACCACCTGTCCGCTCGCGGCCAGAGCCTGGAGGGACTGCTCGAACTCCGCGAAATCCTCCTCGGCGATGCCTAGGTCCTCGGCGAGTTCGCGCACGGCCCCCGGGGTGTACGAGGGGTGCCGGATGTGCGAGAGCAATCGCCGCTGAAATCGGAGGGACATGGACTAAGCCTACCCCCAAACAAACAGCCCCGGGGAGCGGCCGCCCGGGGCTGAGGGAACCTTCATGTTCGCGCGACGCGGGCCGCGGCTCACTCGACGAGTTGCGGCTCCTGGATCTTGGCCTGGCCGTCCATGAAGCCGGCGAGCTTTCTGGAGCGGACGGGGTGCTGGAGCTTGCGGATGGCCTTGGCCTCGACCTGGCGCACGCGCTCGCGGGTGACCTTGAAGATGCGGCCGACCTCTTCGAGGGTGTAGGTGTACCCGTCGCCGATGCCGTAGCGGAGCTTGATGATCTCGCGCTCGCGGTAGGTGAGCGTCTTGAGGACGCTCTCGATGCGGGACTTGAGCATGTCGCTGGCCGCGGAGTTGGCCGGGGCCTCCTGGCGCTCGTCCTCGATGAAGTCGCCGAAATAGGAGTCCTCGCTCTCGCCGACGGGGCGGTCGAGCGAGATGGGGTGGCGGCTGATCTTCATGACGCGGCGCACCTCGGCGACGTTCATCCCGGCGCGCTCGGCGAGTTCCTCGATGGTGGGCTCGGCGCCGGTCTCCTGGAGCATCTGCTTCTGGATGTTGCGCAGCTTGCTCATGGTCTCGATCATGTGCACGGGGATGCGGATGGTGCGGGCGTGGTCGGCGATGGCCCGGGTGATGGCCTGGCGGATCCACCACGTCGCGTAGGTGCTGAACTTGTAGCCGCGCTTGTACTCGTACTTGTCGACCGCGCGCATCAGGCCGGTGTTGCCCTCCTGGATGATGTCCAGGAACGAGAGCCCGCGGTTGCGGTACTTCTTGGCGATCGAGACCACCAGCCGGAGGTTGCCGCCGGACAGGTCGCGCTTGGCCTGCTCGTACTCCCAGAAGACCGTCTCGAGCCGGCGCACGCGCCGCGCGAGCTCCTCCGGCTCCTCGAGCACCAGGGCGCGGAGCCCGGACAGTTCCTCGCGCATCACCGAGACGTCCTCGGGCTCGAGCCGCGCGATGCCCTTCTCCGCCTTCTGCAGGTCGCGCAGGATCTCCTGCATCTTCATCGACATGCTGCGCAGCTTCTTGAGGATCGGCGAGATGCGGCTGGTGCGCAGCGAGCACTCCTCGGTGAGCATGGCCATCTTGCGGCGGCGCCTGGCGATACGCTCGCGGGCCTCCGCCGCCGATTCGCCGTCGCGGCGCTTGCGGGCCTCCTCCAGCCGGTCCCACTCCTCGCGGTTGAGCTCCAGCAGTTTCCCCACGGTCTCCAGGTTGTAGGGGATGCGCTGGGCGATCTTCTCCTTCGCCTTCTCCTCGGCGGTGGAGATCTTCATCGTGCGGTCGAAGGGCAGTTCGCCCTTGTCGACCGCCTGGAGGGTCTCCATCGCCTGCGCGACGGCGTAGTCGTTCTCCAGCACGCGGCGGCGGAACACCATCCGCGTCAGCTCGATCTTCTTGGCGAGCCGGATCTCCTCCTCGCGCGTGAGCAGCGGGATCGTGCCCATCTGCGTCAGGTACATCCGCACCGGGTCGTCGATGCGCTTGGCGCCGGCCTCGGCCTCGAGGGCCTTCTTGAGTTCCTCCAGCGCCTCGTCGTCGAGTTCCTCCACCTCGTCCTCGGTCGGGGGCTCGGTGATGGCCAGCGGCGGATCGGCCTTGGCCAGCGTCGGGGCGGCGCCGCTGGGGTTGTTGACGCCCCCGTTGCCGCCGGGGGCTGAGGCCGAGGCGGCGGCGGCGAGGGCGGCGGCGGCCTTCTTGTCGACCGGGTACGGCAAGGGCGCGGCGATGGGGGTCGCGGCGGGGACCAGCGGCTTCATCTGCTGCGCCGCCTCGCGGCCCCGGCGGGCCCGGAAGTCGCGCAGGTCGATGAACTCGATGCCCATGCGGTCGATCTCGACCAGCAGCTCGTCCATGCGCGTCGGGTCCACGACCTCGTCGGGGACCGCGTCGTTGAACTCCTCGTACGCGATCCAGCCGCGCTTCTTGCCCAGCTCGATCAGTTCCGCAACCGCGGGATGCATGTCCATCACGGGATTCATCTCCATCATCGGTCGCCCCGCGCCGGCCGTGGGTCCGCGCGGCGAGAGAGGCCGACGCGGCGCCCGGTGCGGGGCTCATTCACACCAACTCGCCCCGGCGCCACGAGCCGCCCGGGGTCCGTTCCACCCATCTGTCCTGCCGCGGGGCCTTCCTTGGCGCCCCGCCTGCTTCTTCCGTCCTGCCGTCCTGCCGTTTCCTGTGCTGATCCTCCGTTCGTTCCCGATCCGCCCGGAGAAGAGGTCCGAGCGTGACTTCGTTGTTCCTTACGCCGACCGCGGCGCGGCCACCCCGGGCATCACCGCCGCCACGCCGCCGAATCGCTCGCGCAGGCGGCGGTGCTCGTCCAGCCGCCGCTGCATGGCTTCCACGCTGTCCGATGCGCCCGTCTCCATCGCCCGAGTGGCCTCCGCGGCGCCGAGCCGCACCAGGTACGCCAGCGAATCCGCCGCAATCGACCGGAGACGCTCCGCGTCCCCGCCGCACGCCACCTCCGCGCCGCTGGCCAGCGCCGCCGCGTGCCGCCGAACCTCGCCGTCAACCGCGGCGTCGATCACCGCGCCCGCCGTCGGCGTTGCGCCGGCGTCGAGAATCCCGAGGGCGGCCCGCGCCACCGCGACGGTCAGGGCCGGAGCGTAGGCGCCGCCGGTCAGCGCGTCTCGCTGCTCGACGCTCAATTCCGCCCACATGGTCGGCTCGCAGAGCATCGAGCCCACCGCGCCGTCGGCGGCCTTCCGGGCGGGCCCGGCGGGCGCCGCGGCCTCAACCTCGCCGGCGCCGGCATGGGCGGACCGGGGCGCGGACCTGCGAAGCGCATCGAGCACGTCCTCCTCGCCGACCCCCGCGAGAGCCGCGAGACGCTTGAGCACCAGCCGGCGCCGCACCGGGCTGACCCGACCAAGGCCCAGTTCCGACAGCCGCGCGATGTCCTCCTCGACCGCCCGGGCCCGCGCCGACAGTCCCATGCTTGCCATCCGCTCGCGGAGCCTGTCGAAGCGGTAGTCCAGCGCGTCCCTCGCCCCGGCGACGAGGGCGTCGAACCTTTCGCGCCCGCCCTCCTGCTTCAGCAGATCGTCGGGGTCCTTCGCGCCGTTCCCCGCCGCCCCGGACAGCACCGCGATCTTCACGTCGATGGGGAACGCGAAGAAGACCTCGACCGCGCGGTCCGCGGCCCGGGCGCCGGCCTCGTCGCCGTCGAACACCAGCACCACCGATTCGCACACCCGCTCCAGCATCCGCGCATGCTCCGCCGTCAGCGACGTCCCGAGCGTCGCCACCGCGTTGGTCACCCCCGCCTGATGGCACGCGATGGTGTCGACGTAGCCCTCGACCACGATCGCCCGCTTCTCGCGCTGGATCGAGCGGAACGCCTGCTTGAGCCCGAACAGCGTGCGGCTCTTGTCGAACAGCGCCGATTCCGGGGAGTTCAGGTACTTGGGCTCGTCCTCGTCCCTGATCTTGCGCCCCCCGAAGGCCACCGGGCGCCCGATCTGGTCGTGGATCGGAAAGATCAGCCGGTGGCGGAACGCGTCGTAGACGCTCGACGGCCCTCCCTGCTCCCGTTGCTTGACGAGCCCCAGCGCGCGGAGCGCATCGACGCGCACGCCCTTCTTCTCCGCCGTCAGCGCCAGCCCGTCCCAGCGGTCGGGCGACACGCCGATCTCAAAGGCCTCGACCATCTCGGCCGCGATGCCGCGGCGTGCGAGCAGGTCCCGCCCGGCCTGGCCGTGCTCGGGGTGGCGGAGGAGCACGCGGAAGAAGTCGGCCGCGAAGGCGCTGGCGGCGAGGAGGTCGGCCCGCGACGGCGCGCCGCTCTCGCCCTCGCGCCCGGCGGCGTCGTCGCGCCTCCAGGGGGTCAGCGCCACCCCGGCTCTCTCGGCGAGGTGCTCGAGGGCCTCGCGGAACTCCATCTTGTGGAGGTTCATCACGAAGTCGATGGCGTTGCCCCCGGCGCCGCAGGAGAAGCAGTGATAGATGCCCTTGCCCGGCACGACGTACATGGAGGGCTTGTGGTCGTCGTGGAAGGGGCAGAGGCCGACGTACTCGCGCCCCTTGCCCCTGAGGGCCACGTGCTCGCCGACGAGCCGGACGATATCGGTTGCCTCCAGCACGCGCTGGCGGTCATGCCCACGATCGGCGGAGATCTTTCCGGCGGAACTCACTCGCATGCCACCCAGCGCTCGCGGCGCGCGCAAACCCGCGCTCTCAATGCCGCTGATCCATCCTCTGACTTGGCCGTCGCGATCCGTTCGCCGCCCTCACTGCGGGCGCGAACACACTCTCCACGCGAAAGAGTCTCCACAGGGCCGAGCCGCCGCGAACGTCCGAGGAGGGGTTGGCTCGGATGCCGAGTCATCCGCGCACGGCGGTCGGCGTGAAGAGCCCAGGAGGATCGGACGGCGACGCTTCGGTTATTCAACGCTAGCACCGGTCCCCCAACCGTCAAACAACTTGCGGCATTTTTTCGGCAGTTCCGGCCGGTTCCGAGCCCCTTCCCGCCGCGCATCGGCGCTGACCCTGCGCATCGTCCCGGCCTTTCCCGGGGACAGGCGACGGTAGACTCACTCCTCGTGCGATACGACATCCGCTTCCGCGGCCGGGTGCAGGGCGTCGGCTTCCGTGCGACGGCGCGCTCCCTTGCACTCGCGCACGACAGGGCCTCCGACTCACCGAGGTTCCGGGTGGTCGGGTGGGTCCGCAACGAGCCGGACGGCGATGTATCGATGTCGGTGGAGGGGGAGAGCGACGCCGTCGATGCCTACCTCGCCGACCTGCGCGCCGCCCTCGGATCGCTGATCCGGCGTGAGACCATCGCCGCTCACCCGGGACACCTCGGCTACGAGTCCTTTGAAATCAGGCACTGACCGCGCCGCATGCTGCTCCTCTTCGACATCGACGCCACCCTCCTTACCTCGGCCCGGGCCGGGGTGCTGGCCATGCGCGACACCGGGCTCGACCTCGTGGGCCCCCACTTCTCCGAAGAGGGCCACTCCTTCGCCGGCAGCCTCGACCCCGTCATCATCAGAAACATGCTGGCAGCGCACGGCGCGCCCGCCGACGCCGCCGCGATGCGGCGATTCCGCGAGGCGTACCACGCCCACCTCAGACGCCGCCTCGAGGCCAACAACACGGCCCGCGCCTTGCCGGGCGTGAGGGATCTGCTGGCGATGCTCAACGCCGCCTCGCGCGGCCACCAGGGACCGCCCGAAAGCACGCCGATCCTCGGCCTGCTGACCGGCAACTTCGAGGAAACCGGCCTGCTGAAACTCCGCTGCGCCGGGATCGACCCCGAGCAGTTCCAGGTGCGGGCGTGGGGCGATGATTCTCCCTTCGACCCCCCGGCGCGCGACCACCTCCCGCCGGTCGCCATGCAACGCTTCCGGGACCGCTTCCGCCGTGAGATCGACCCTCGCCTCGACCCCGCCGCCGGGGGTGTGACGATCATCGGCGACACGCCCTCCGACGTGGCCTGCGGCCTGGCCCACGGGTGCCGGGTCCTGGGGGTCGGGACCGGCCAGTTCACCACCGCCGAACTGCGCGCCGCTGGGGCGCACCACGTGGTTGAGTCGCTGGCCGTCGTCGACTCGGTGGGACGATGGCTCCTCGATCAATAACCGCGATCGGGCCCTGTGCCCAACCTGTCGGCGGGCGTGTCGGGCCCCGCGACCCCGCGTAGCATTGTGCATCGGAGAGGTCACCAGCATGACGGGTTCCTACGCGGCCATCTGTTCGGGCTTCTATGTCAACCAGCGGCTGTCGACCCGCATGGAGTTGCCGCTGAAGCGCGAGGCGGTGCTCGATCTGTTCGAGCGGATCCGCAAGGAGTTCCCGCGCCTGGACCGCTTCCGCCGGTACCGTGACGCTTCCGGCTCGGTCGGCGAACTGGCGCTGGAGACCTCCGGCAAGACGCCGCACGACCAGTGGATCGCCCTGCGCAAGACCTCGGTCCGCACCGGCATCGTTGACCCCCCCTCGCTCCCCGAGGCCTACAAGTTCCACCGCTCCGCGCTGGACCTGGCGCCGTTCTATCTCTCGATCAACCCGCTGGATATCTCCGGCCTCGAGGTGATGCTGGGCTTCGACCTGGACGCGGGGGGCAACCACAACGACATCGTCCGCGAGGCCCTGCTCGACCACTCGCCCCTGGCCCGGCTCACCGACACCCACGGCGAGCAGCCGCTGATCCGTCTCGAGCCCTCGGTCGGCTTCGCCCTCAGCGCCCGCGCGGACGTTCAGGGCTTCGTGGAGATCAAGACCCGCACCGGCGCCCGCGAGGTGAGGAACAACCGCTTCCCCGAGTCGCCCATCAGCGTCCTGGTCAGCGTCCGGCAGTCCGGCTCGTTTGTCGACCCCGCGACCAAGGACCTGGGCGCGGTGTTCGACCGCCTCGCCGCCGAGGCCGAGGAACTGGTGGACAGCCGGGTGGCGCCCTGCATCATCAACCCGCTGCGGCAGGCGATCGCGTCGGGCAGCCGCTGAGCGGCCGGGGCCGGTCTCCCTTGCGGCGGGCAGCGCACGGCCCTACTTTGGGCCGTCGCGGCCGCGCGGGCGCGCCGCCCTGCAACTGGCCTTTCGCACGCCGGTTGAAGCCTTCCCCGAGCATCGCGTGAACGCCGGAGTTCGGCGTTTGCCCCCGCCGTTCACCTGAGGAATCCGACCATGCGCACCACGTTCGCCGCCCGGGCCGCCCTGCTCGCCTCGGGCGCCCTGCTCGCCGTTGCCGCCCGCGCCGATGAGGGCATGTGGCTGCTCAACCAGCCCCCGGTCAAGCAACTCCAGGACAAGTACGGGTTCACACCCTCCCCGTCATTCCTCGAAAACCTGCAGAAGTCGGCGGTGCGGATGGGCGCATCGGGTTCGCTGGTCTCTCCCGGCGGCCTGATCATGACCAACCACCACGTCGCCTCCGACGCCCTCTCGAAACTCTCGTCGAAGGACCGCGACCTGCTCAAGGACGGCTACACCGCCCGCGGGCGAGAGGAGGAACTCAAGGTCCCCGACATGGAGGTCTCGGTCCTCTGGACCATCGAGGACGTGACCGACAAGGTCAACGCCGCGGCGACCAAGGACATGAACCCGGCGCAGGCCAACGAGGCCCGCCGCAAGGCCATGTCGACCATCGAGAAGGAGGCCAAGGACAAGTCCGGCCTGCTGTGCCAAGTGGTGACGCTCTACAACGGAGGCAAGTACCACCTCTACTCCTACAAGAAGTACGACGACGTGCGCCTGGTCTTCGCGCCCGAGTCGCAGATCGGGTTCTTCGGCGGCGACGCGGACAACTTCGAGTTCCCCCGCTTCTGCCTCGACGTCTCCTTCTTCCGCATCTATGAGAACGGCAAGCCGGTCAAGAACGAGCACTACCTGCGCTGGAGCGAGAACGGCGCCAAGGACGGCGAACTCACCTTCGTCGCCGGCCACCCGGGCCGCACGCGCCGCCTCAACACCGTCGACCACCTCCGCTTCTTCCGCGATGTCGCCTTCCCCGCGTCGCTGCAGCGGCTCTGGCGGGCCGAGGTCAAGACCCAGACCTTCATGGGCCGCGACGCCGAGCACTTCCGCGTCGCCAAGGAGGACATCTTCGGCATCGCCAACTCGCGCAAGGTCTCGACCGGGCGCCTCGCCGGCCTGCTCGACCCGGCGGTGATGAACGAGAAGATGAAGGCCGAGAAGGCCCTCCGCGCCGCCGTCAACGCCAAGCCCGAGTGGAAGAGCAAGTGGGGCGACGCCTGGGACCTCATCGCCAAGGCCCAGGACAACGCCCGCGCCATGTTCTGGCGCGGGCAGGGCGTGA
Source organism: Phycisphaerales bacterium (assembly GCA_947476675.1). Classification (GTDB taxonomy): domain Bacteria; phylum Planctomycetota; class Phycisphaerae; order Phycisphaerales; family UBA1924; genus CANJRL01. Next base: position 2,332 of record CANJRL010000101.1, on the reverse strand, counting down.
GCGGCGCCGGGGGCGGGGCCGAGGTCTTCTTCCTCGCCCAGACCGTCGTGCGCCTCGCCGACGAACTGCCCAAGCCCAACGCCGACCGCCTCCGCGAGTACCGCGACACCGCCCTGCCCTCCCTCTACAACAACCTCTACACCGACGCTCCCATCTACCCCTTCTACGAGGCGACCAAACTCGAGAACGGGCTGCTCTCCATGGCCGAGATCCTCGGCGGCGAGGACCCCCTCGTGGTCAAGGCCCTCGCCGGCAAGAGCCCGCGCGACCGCGCCCAGGAACTGGTGAAGGGCACCAGGCTCTTCGATATCGCCGAGCGCAAGCGCCTCGCCGAGGGCGGGAAGAAGGCCGTCGACGCCAGCACCGACCCCATGCTCGCCTTCTTCAAGACCTTCGACGCCGAACTCCGCGAGTTGCGCAAGCGCACCGAGGACACCGTCGACGCCCTCGAGCGCGACGGCTACGCCAAGATCGCCCAGGCCAAGTTCGCCGTCGAGGGCGACACCGTCTACCCCGACGCCACCGGGACCCTCCGCCTCACCTTCGGCAAGATCAAGGGCTACGAGGAGGACGGCAAGCAGGTCCCCGCCTTCACCACCATCGGCGGCGTCTACGAGCGCGCCGAGCAGCGCAAGGGCGAGAAGGAGTTCACCCTGCCCGACTCCTGGATCAAGCACAAGAACGCGCTCGATCTCAAGACGCCCTTCAACTTCGTCTCCACCGCCGACATCATCGGCGGCAACTCGGGCAGCCCCCACGTCAACGCCAAGGGCGAGGTCGTCGGCCTCATCTTCGACGGCAACCTCTATTCCCTCGCAACCGACATCGCCTACGACGAGAAGATGGGCAGGGCCCTCTCGGTCGACTCCCGCGCCATCCTCGAAGCCCTGCGCAAGATCTACGACGCCGGCTTCCTGGCCGACGAACTCACCGGCAAGGGCCCCGCCGCCGCGGCCCGCTGATCCCGCTCCCTGTCGACAAGCCGCGACGCCCGGGCTCTTCGGAGCCCGGGCGTTTGTCGTTCCCGAGGGCGCGCCGAGGGGCGAGCCTGCCCGGCGCGGAGCCGAGATCACGAAGAACCGACATTTCTGGCGGGATTTCCGTTGACGCGCCCGGGACCTTGATTCATAGTGCCTTCGGAGCAGGGAATGCGCTCGCGGCACAGCGCCGCGGGAACAACCAATCAGACGCGCCGGACGCTCGGTAACCCGGCGGCGTGGAATACCGCCCCTCGCACAGGGCGGTGCTGCGGCGTGGGTGTTCGGCTTCCGCACGCACAGATCGAGGAGTTGCTCATGCATCGCACTTCGCGTCTTGCCGCGCTGTCCGCGGCTCTCGTGATCACCGCCGCCGGCGCTTCCCGCGCCGCCGACGCCGTGCTCGATTGGAACGGCGTCACCATGCAGGTCATCCGCAACGCCGGGGGAGGCCCCCCCGACGTCTCGCGGGTCTACGGCATGGTGAACGCGGCGATGTACGACGCCGTCAACGCCATCGACGGCGGCCGCAAGAACCTCGTCGTCAACGCCTTCGGCCAGGCGGGCGCGGCCAACGGGGGCGGCGACGCGTCGATGTCCGCCGCCGCGGTCAACGCCGCATACACCGTGCTCAATTCGCTGTACTCGGGCCAGTCGGCCTACCTCACGGCGCAGCGCGACGCCTCCCTCGCCTCGCTCGGCGCCTCAGCCTCCGTCACCAAGGGCCTCAACATCGGCTCGTACGTCGGCAACGGCGTGCTCGCCGCCCGGCAGAACGACGGCTCCGCCAACTCCAACTCGCCGTTCCCCGGCGGGACGCAGCCGGGCCAGTGGCGCCCCACCGGACCCGGCTTCGCGCCGGCGGTCGGCGCATCCGCGGGCCTCGTCACGCCCTGGGTCATCCAGAACGCAGCGCAGTTCCGCCCCCCGCCGCCCCCCTCGCTGACCAGCGCCGAGTACACCGCGTCGTTCAACCAGGTCAAGACGCTCGGCGCGCTCAACGGCTCGACCCGCACCCAGGACCAGACCAACATCGCCATCTTCTGGGCCAACGACCGCAATGGCACCTACAAGCCCATGGGCCAGTACCTCGACATCGCCCGCGCCATCGCCACCCAGCGCGGCAACACCCTGGTCCAGAACGCCGCCCTCTTCGGCATGGCCGGCGTCGCCATCGCCGACGCCGCAACCTCCACCTGGGAGGCCAAGTACCACTACAACTTCTGGCGTCCCGTCACCGCCATCACCGACACCGCGGATGACGGCAACCCCCTCACCATCACCGACCCGACGTGGCGGCCCCTCGCCGACAGCCTCGGCGCGCCCAACACGCCCCCCTTTCCCGCCTACGCCTC
>CANJRL010000100.1 GCA_947476675.1 Phycisphaerales bacterium | reverse complement strand
TCGCGCAGGGCGCGGGCCGCCGGCGTCATCCCCCGGCCTCCCACGCCTCGGACCGCATGCACGCCCAGGCCTCGGCCTCGGTGATCGCCTGCTCGGGCGCGATGGCGTCCTCCGCGGGCATGCCGCCGCGACGCCGGTGCGCCGCGGCCTGCGCGTTGTCCGCCGGATCGGGCTCCACCACCGGCGCGTCCGACCCGAACCACACCGCGTCCTGCGGCTCGAGCCCGGCGGCGCGGGCCGCGTCGAGCAGGTCGCGGAGAGGGAACGCCCGGCCCATCCTGTGCGGCGTGCGGCGGCGCAGCGCCTCGATGTCCGGCAGCAGGTGGCACGGCTGCAGGCTCGCGATCACGCCCAGGTCGGCGAACCGCGGCACGTCGGCCTCGTCCACGAACTGGCAGTGCTCGATGCGGAACCCCGCGGTGTCGGGGGACGCCCGCTCGATCGCGCCCAGACCGGCGCGCACCGCCGCGTCGCCGATGGCGTGCATCGCGAGCGGCAGGCCCAGCGCGTCGCACCGCCTCACCGCGGCCTCGATCGCCTCCTCGCCGTGCATGGCCTTCCCGTGGGGCAGGCCGGGGAGCGGCTCGGGGTAGGGCGCGAGCATCCACGCGGTGCGGCTGTTGAGCGTGCCGTCGAGGAAGATCTTGCCCCCCGCGAGCCTGAGCGTGTCGCGCGCGAACGACTCCTCGTGCTCGAGCGTCCACGCCACATCGTCGAGCGCGGGGTAGAGCCACACGCGCACGCCCAGCGCCGCCTCATCGCCCTCGTCGATCAGCGCCGCGATCGAGGGCCCGAGGAGGCGCTGGCTCAACATGTCATGAACCTCCACGAAGCCCCGGCGACGGAAGTCGCGCAGCGCCGCGCGCACCCGCTCCTTGAACTCCTGCGGCGTCGGCTGCGGCATCGCGCGCCACAGCAGTTCGCACGCGCCCTCCAGGAGCAGCCCCGTCGGGTCGCCCGAGGCGTCGCGCGCGATGACCCCCTCCTTCCCCGGGCCGGCCGGGTCGGGCGTCGCGGCCTCGACGCCCGCGAGCCGCAGCGCCGCCGCGCCAGCCGCGACCGCGTGCAGGTCGAACGACCGCACGAAGCAGAGGCGCCCCCCCGCCGCGTCGTCGATCTCCCGCGCCGTCGGCCACCGCGCCTCGCGCCAGCCCTCGACCCGGGCGCCGGTGCAGGCGATCCACTCGCCGGGCGCCCTGCCTTCCGCCGCCGCCGCGATGCGGTGCAGGCACTCCTCCGCGCTGGCGCACGAGGCCATGCCCACGCACGAGAGTTCGAGCCCGTACGCGTAGAGGTGGACGTGGGCGTCGCGCAGGCGCGAGGGGATGGAGATCACCGCGCCCCCTCGACCCCGGCGTCGCCCCTCGCGAGGAACGCCGCCAGATGCCCCTCGGCCTCTTGCGCGCCGGCGGCCTCGCTCGGGAAGGGCGCGCGGATGATGCCCAGCGGCGTGCGGAAGAGCGCGCCGCGCTGGTCCACCGAGACGCACAGGGCGTTCTCGGTGTGGGCCCCGAGCGCGGCGCGGATGGCCCGGTCGAGCCGCGCCCGGTCGGCGTTGGCCCGCTTGCACAGGCGCGGCTCGTCGGACGCGAGGCGGTTCCTGATGGCGAAGAGTTCGCCCTCGTAGACCCTGCCCTGATGCCGCGCGGTGTCGAGGGCGGAGCGGATGTAGACCTGCAGCTCGGGCTTCACGTCGCGCCGCGCGGGCGCCGCGGGCGGATCGCCGTGGACGATGCGCCAGCGGTCGATCAGCGCCTCGTCGACGCCGCGAGCCGTGATGTCGGGCGCGGCCGGGGCTCCCCGTTCGTCCGCCGCGCCCACGACGTGCAGGAGGAGCATGAGCGCGTCGTCGCCCTCGTCGGGGACGTTGAGCACGATCTGCTCGGCGTCGAGGGCGGTGCGGGGGAGGCGCAGGACAATGTCGCCGGTCGCGGGGTCGGGCACGAACAGCACGGGGAGCGGGCGCTCGTCGGCGAGGGCGACGCCGCGGCGGTTGTCGGCGAGGAGCGCGCGCGCCTCGGCGAGCGCGGTTTCGGCCGGGGAAGGCTGCGCGGGGCGGCTCACCTCCCGCTCCTCCGCTTCATCGCCGCCTGGTCGAACAGTTGCCCGCACTCGGGGCACCGGCCGCGGTCGCCGTGGCCCTCGAGCGAGTACCCGCACGCGGTGCACGCGGCGCCCCGGGAGGCGAGGAAGGGCATCTCGCGGTCGGCCTCCGGCGAGGCGTCGCCGTCGTACGCCGCGATCAGCGCCTCGGGACCGTCGCGGGCCACCAGCAGGTCGGCCACGCTCACGCCCGCCCCGCACGCCGGGCACGCGCGGAGCCGCGCGTCCATGGGGAGCGGCGCCTCGCACTCCGGGCACGGGGGAGGCAAGGCGCCGACGAGCCGCGACAGGTCGGGCGTCGCCGACGCCTCGAGGTCGTCGACCGCCGCCTCGGATTCGGCGTCGAGTTCCGCGAGCAGGCCCGCGGCGGCCTCCGCGTGTTCCTTATAGAGCACCACCACCTGCAATTGCGCCCACTGGAGCGTCGGCAGGCCCATGGCCCCCTGCACCCGGTCGCCCACGACCTCGGCCGGGATGCCGTGCGTGCGCAGCCACGCCGCCGCCTGTTCGGCGTGCGGCGCGAACTGGTACTTGCGCACCGGCGTCACGAGGGCGCCCCGAGCACGTTCTCCGGCGTGGGCGGGGGCATCGCGGTGTCGGCCCGCATGAACAGCGCGTCGCCCTTCTCGATCCGCGCCCCGGGCCTGAGCCCGCCCCACGCCGCCAGCGAGTCGAAGGAATCGGCGCCCACGCGAACGGGGCACGACAGGCGGCCCCACAGATCCTCGATCTTGGCCGGCATCGCGGGCCACAGGATCAGCGACGCGATGCGGATCGCCTCGGCGCAGTGGTACAGGATCGACCCGAGTTCCCGCGTGCGCGAGGGATCCTTCGCCACCCTGAAGGGCTCGGTTGCGTTGATGTACCCGTCGACGCGGCGGAGCAGCGCGATGCCTTCGAGGAGCGCGCCCGCGAGGTCCCAACTCTCGACCTTCGCCCTCGCGTTCTCCACCGCGGCGCCAGCGATCGCGGGCCAGTCGTGCCCGGCGTGGAGCGTCACCCCGCCGGGGTCGGGCGCCGCGCCCCCGAAATACTTCGCGATCATGTTCGCCACCCGCGACGCCGCGTTGCCCAGCCCGTTGGCCAGATCGGCGTTGTAGGTCTCCACGAAGCGGGCGTGGGCGAAGTCCGCGTCGGTCGCGCCGATCGGGCCCTGGGTCGCGAGGAACCAGCGCAGCGCGTCCAGCGAGTACGCGGCGGCGTAGGCCTCGAGCGTCGGGAAATCGAGGAAGTTGCCCAGGCTCTTGCTCATCTTGCGGCCCTCGCGGATCCACCACGAGTGGGCGTAGACGCACCCGGGCAGGGGCTCGCCCAGGGCCATCAGCAGCGCCGGCCAGATCGCCGCGTGGAACCAGAGGATGTCCTTGCCGATCAGGTGCCCCGACGCGGGCCAATACTTCCTGCGCTCGGGCGTGTCCACGATGCTCAGGTAATTGAAGAGCGCGTCGATCCACACGTAGACGCGGTGGCTCGGGTCGCCGGGCACGCGGATCCCCCACGCCGTCGCCGGGTTCGAGGGATCGATGCCCCGCGACACCGGGACGTCCTGCAGCCCCTGCTGGATGCGGCCGACGATCTCGTTCCGCCGCGCGTCGGGGCGGATGAAGCCGGGGTTGGCGTCGATGTGCGCCAGCAGCCGCTGCTCGTAGGCGGCGAGCCGGAAGAAGTAGTTGCGCTCCTTCCGCTTGACCAGTTGCCGCCCGGTGACCGGGCTCTTGAAGCCCGCCTCGCGAGCCACCGTCTCGGTGAGGTACTCCTCCTGCGATTCGTCCCACCAGCCCTCGTAGTCGCCCAGATAGATGTCGCCCGAGGCCTGCAGGCGGCGGATGTACGCCTCCACCTTCCCGATGTGCCGCGGCTGCGTGGTGCGGACGAAGTCGTCGTTGGAGCAGCCGAAGGCCCGGAAGGCCGCCTCGAACTCCGCGGCGTTGCGGTCGGCCCACTGGATGGGCGACAGGTTGTGGGCCGCGGCCGAGGTCACCACCTTGTCGGCGTGCTCGTCGGTGCCGGTGAGGAAGAAGACGTCGCGCCCGAACAGCCGCTGGAACCGCGCCGCGATGTCGGCCAGCAGGGTGGTGTAGCAGTGCCCGATGTGCGGCTTGTCGTTGACGTAATAGATAGGCGTCGTGAGGTAGCACGGCCGGGATTGCTGGGCGGGATCGGGCATCGGCGGGGATTCTACGGCTCGCGCGCCGGCGGTACCCTTGGCCGAATGCGCACGTTCGCCGAGCCCACGCCCAAGCCGCTGATCGCCGCCTCGATCCTCTCCGCCGACTTCGCGCGCATGGGCGACGACTGCCGCGCCGCCCTCGACGCCGGGGCCGATCTGCTCCACGTCGACGTGATGGACGGGCACTTCGTCCCCAATCTCACCATGGGGCCGGACATGGTCCGATCCCTCCGCCGCGCCCTGCCCGCGGCGTTCCTCGACGTGCACCTGATGGTCACCAGCCCGGGCATGCTCATCGCTCCCTTCGCCGACGCCGGCGCAAGCCACCTCACCTTCCACTGCGAGGTCACCCCCGCGCGCGCAGCGCTGGATGACCTGGTCGGGGCCGTCCGCGACCGCGGCATGACGGCCGGCCTCGCCATCAACCCGCCCACCGCGCTCCACACCATGACCGACCTGCTCCGAGGCGGTGTCCCCACGGGGCTTGCCCTCCTGCTCGTGATGTCGGTCAACCCAGGAAGATCCGGGCAGGCGTTCATCCCCGATGTGCTCGACAAGACCCGCGCCCTGGCCCGCGAGTTCGGCGGGCCGGCGTCGTCGATCCGCATCGAGATGGATGGGGGGATCAAGCCGACGAACGCCTCGGAGGTGCGTGCCGCGGGGTGCGATGTCATCGTCTCGGCCTCGGCCCTGTTCGGCGCCCCGCGCGAGCAGTGGCCGACGGTCATCCACGACCTAAGGGGATAGGCAAACCCGCCCGGGTTTCCACACCAATCGACAGGTTCCTCAGACACCCCGAGGAAGGGGGTTGTCAGCTGTTGGTCCGGCAAAGTCCCGTGTTGCGGCTTGGAAAGCCGATACCACCCGAATGGGGACCTATCAAAGCGTCGCCGGGATACCGCCGAAGCAGTTGGATGGTCACCCGTGGGGTGCTATCCTCTCCTTGGTTTTTCGCGGAGAGGACAGTCGATCCGCGGGGTTTTCGACCCCGCAGACTATGGCAAACGTCGGCGATATCTCGGTGTTGCTGGTGCGTGCGGGCGCGACCGAGTGGGATGACGCCGCGCGCCTCCAAGGCGAGACCGACCTGCCCTTGAGCGAGTCGGGGCGCCAGCGCTTGCTTCACGAACTCGGCGTGTTCCTGGGCTCGGGCGGGCGGGGGATCGACCTGATGTCGGTGGTCCACGGTCCCGACGAGGCGAGCAAGGAGACGGCGAGCCTTCTGGCCCGGGCCACGCACGCCCGCCGCCGCGAGATCCGCGACCTGCAGCCGGTCTGCCTAGGACTTTGGGAAGGTCTCCGCGAGGCCGAACTGCTCGACCGGCACCCCTCGGCGTACCGGCAATGGATGGAAGATCCGGCCAGCGTCACCCCTCCCCAGGGCGAGCGCTTCGCGGACGCCTCCGACCGGCTGACGGCGGCCGTCTCGCGGGCCTTGTCGCGGTCGGGGAAGCGGACGATCGCGGTGGTGCTGCGGCCGATCGCTCACGCGTTGGTGCGGTGCTGGCTGACCGGCCGGCCGGCGACGGAACTGTGGAGCGCCCGGGATGAATCTCCGGCGTTCGAGCGACTGGTCACGCCGCGGGCCCTGCTGGCCGCACCCCCGGCGGCGGCGCGGGTCTCGGCCTGATCGGCGCCCGGGAAGGAACCAAGAGCATGGCCCAACTCGGCAACCGGACGTGGATCGATCTCAAGCGCACCGGCGACGCCGGGGCGGCGGGCGCGGCGATCCCCGAGGGGCTGTGGCTGCGCTGCCCGGCCGAATCCTGCGGGCAGATGATCTACCGCAAGCAGATGGAGGCCAACCTCCACGTGTGCCCGGAGTGCGAGCATCACTTCCGCATCGGCGCGGCGGAGCGTGTGCGGCAACTGGTCGACGAGGGCTCGTTCGAGCCGATGTTCACCGACCTGCGGGCCGCCGACCCCCTGGGCTTCGTGGATCGCAAGCGGTACGCCGACCGGATCGCGGAGGAGCGCGAGCGCACCGGGGAGAGCGAGGCGATCAAGGCCGGGAGGGCGTTCATCAAGGGCCGCCAGGTCATGCTCGCATGCATGGACCTGACGTTCATGATGGGCTCGATGGGCTCGGTGGTGGGCGAGTCGATCACCCGGGCGATCGAGGCGGCGACGGACCAGAACCTGCCGCTGATCATCGTGTCCTGCTCCGGGGGCGCGCGGATGCAGGAGTCGGGCCTCTCGCTGATGCAGATGGCGAAGACCTCGGCCGCGCTGGCGCGCCTGGATGATGCCGGCGGCCTGTTCATCAGCGTGCTGACCGATCCCACGACCGGGGGGGTGACGGCATCGTTCGCGATGCTTGGGGATGTGATCCTGGCCGAGCCCAAGGCGCTGATCGGGTTTGCGGGCCCCCGGGTGATCGCGCAGACGATCCGCCAGGAACTGCCCGAGGGCTTCCAGCGCTCGGAGTTCCTGCTGGACGCGGGGCTGGTGGACCGGGTGGTGCACCGGCGCGATCTCCGCTCGGAGATCGGGCGGATGATTGATTACGCGGGGAAGTGAGCGGGGGTGGGGTTTTTTCTCTGGATTTTGCTTGCGTCAATCCGGGCCGCTGAAGTACTCTTAGGACTCGATTCCGGCAGTGGATCCTTTTCCAGGGAGTAGGCACATGTTCAGGAGCGTGCGAGCGGCGGCTGCCTCGATGGTTGGCTGGGTTGTCTGGTTGTCGGCGATGGTGGTCGCGATGGTCGGGGGTGAAACGGCCCGTGCACAGGGGTGCGCGGCGTGGCAGAGCGGCCAGGGTCTTCGAACCATTGACGGCCGGGTGTACGCGGCGGCGGTGTGGGACCCCGACGGGCCCGGGCCGCTCCCCGAGATGGTCGTGATCGGGGGCTCGTTCTCCATCGCCGGGGACGTGCGGGCGCGGAATCTCGCCGCGTGGGACGGCGAGCGATGGAGGGAAGTTGCCGGCGGGGTCGGCAACGCCGGCGACACGGTGTACGCGATCTCGGTGTCCGGGACGGACCTTGTTGTTGGGGGAAGGCTCCGATCGGCCGGGGGGTTGAGCATCAACAACATCGCGCGGTGGGACGGCGCGTCGTGGCAGGGGCTTGGAGACGCGCTCGGGAGCGGCGATGTGCGGGCGCTCGCGCGCTACCGGGGTGAGATCATCGCGTCGGGCACATTCAGCGTTCCGGGCATGACCGGTAATGGCCGCGTTGCGCGCTGGGCGGGCGCCGCGTGGGAGGCGATCGACACGCCATCGACCGCGATCGGGGTTAACGCGCTCTTCGTTCGGGGTGATCAACTCATTGTCGGAGGCACGTTTTCCCAGATCGGAGGGGTTCCGGCGGTCGGCGTTGCGGCATGGGATGGGGTGTCGTGGACCGCTCTTGGCAACCTCGGGTCTTCTTCGCTGTTTATCACGCTCAATGGGTTCGCCGAGTTCGAGGGCTCTCTGTACGCATGCTTGGACTCGGCCGTGACGGGAGGGTTCCGGAGCGTGGTTCGATGGACCGGCGCGGAGTGGGAACCGATCGGCACGATCCCCGACGTCACCGCGTTGCATGTCTACCGCGGGCAGCTCTACGCGGTCGGCAACGCGACGTGGGTGCTGTCCGGCGGCGCGTGGGCTGTCGTCGGCGGTCTCAGCGTTGGCGGCACTTCGCCGCTCACTTATCGAGATCGGCTTGTGGTCGCGCCGCTTGCTCTCTGGGACGAGTCCTCGTGGTCCTTCCCCGGCGGCGGCGCTGGTGCCGTCGGCGACGTGCGAGCGTTGGTGTCCTGGAATGGCAACCTCATCGCGGGCGGCCCCAATCTCACCGGGATTGGCGGCGTGGTCGCGCGGGGCGTCGCGTCGTGGGACGGGTCGGCGTGGATGCCCATGGGTAGGGGCTTGGGGGGGCTCCAATCCTTGACGACGGCGGGCGGTGATCTGTACGCGACTTCGTTCCTGGGCGATGCCATCGCCTGGCGGTGGACCGGGAACCGGTGGGCCCAGATTGGTCTGTTTAGGGGAGGCGCCGGCGTCGGCGCGGTCGCTCCATTTCGAGGTGGGATCGTCGTCTCCGGCTCGTTCTCGAGAGTGGACGCAGTTCCCGCCGCCAACATCGCGCGGTGGGATGGCGCGTCGTGGTTGCCCATGGGCTCGGGCATCAGCGGATCGGCGTCCGCCTTCGTCGAGCACAACGGCGACCTCTACATCGGCGGGAATTTCACGTTCGCAGACCCCGTGACGGGGACGGCCTTCTATCTCGCGCGGTGGGATGGCGCCGCGTGGCGCGCCGTGGGCAGTGGTCCGATCGGGGTTGTCAACGCGCTCGCGTCCTACCGCGGAGACCTGATCGCGGGCGGAAACTTCACTCGGACGGACGGCGGGGTGGTCAGGCGAATCGCCCGATGGGATGGACAGGCGTGGAGTCCGTTGGGCAGCGGGTTTGACGGCGCTGTCAACGCGCTCGGCGAGTACGGCGGCGACCTGATCGCCAGCGGGCAGTTCTCCACCGCCGACGGGCAGGCCGTGAACCGCATCGCCCGGTGGGACGGATCCCGCTGGCGGCCGCTCGACGGAGGGCTCGGCGATGGCGCGGCAGCGCTCGCGGTGTACCGGAACGAGTTGATCGTGGGGGGATCGTTCCTGCAAGCGGGCTCGCTGGTTTCGGCGCGCTGGGCCCGATGGCGCGACGCCGCGGGCGACGCCAACGCCGACAACGCCGTTGATTTCACGGACCTCGTGGCCGTGCTCGCGGCGTACGGCGCTTCGGGCCCTCCCGGTGCGGTGCGCGGCGATGTCAACAACGACGGCGTTGTCAACATGACCGATCTCAGCCTCGTGCTCGCGAACTACGGCTCTGCGTGCAGCCCCTGACGGAGGCCTGCTCGCCGGAGGAGGCTCGGCGGCGCGCTGAATGCTGGCATTCTCGTGCGCGCTCTCTCCGGATTTTCCTCGCGTGCCCACCCACTTTACTCTGGCATAATGCCGGGGGTGAAGGAAAGGCGAACGAAGGCGGCACACATGGTCAACAGAGTCGAGAATCGTTGGCAGGTCGCGCTCGTGCTGCTCCTCGCGTCGTGCGCGCACGCTCGGCAGTCGCGAGAGCGTGAGGCCGAGAAGGAGTCGTCGCCCCCGCTGGTGAAGCCGTTGGGGCCGTCCGAGAAGGTCGCGGCGCCGGCCGTCCCGGCGACGCTGGGCCTGATCACGCGGAGCGAGCCGATGCAGTGGCGCGTGCGCGTGAGGATCGGGGCGTACGGAAATGGACAGAAGGACTACGGCATCGGGTCGATCGAATGGAATCGACATCGGTCGACGCTGATCTACCCATGGTTCGAGCGATCTTCCTCGCATGATGCCGTTCGTGAGTCCCTGCAGGCAGCACTTGTGTTTGCCGGGAGAGCCCCTTCGGACACTAGGTCGCCAAATCCGGCTGGTGTCACACGCACCGTTGTATCCCCGGCGCCGACACTCCGTGAGCACATCTTGCCGAGCCAGCCGTTGCTCATCTGGACGTCAGAAGACACAACCAACGCCCCGTGCTTCTCGATGATTATGGAGATTCAGTACGATCTCACGTCGCACAAGACTGCACTCGATGAAGCCGCGGCGCGCAAGATCCGGTGGACCAAGCCCGAGGAACTGCCGGAGTTTGTCAAGCCGTATCTTGCCGAGGATAAGTACATCCGATGGGACGGCCCGGAACTTGCTCGGCTGCTGCTCCAGTGGAAGCGTGAGATCATCGATCGCAAGGATTTTCCGCCAGCGGAAGCCGCAAAGCGGATGACCGCGAAGGTGATCGAGGTTACTCAGCCTCTTGGGACCGCGCTGCATCACGAAGCGGCGACTTCTATTGGTCTCAAGTGTCCGGAGATGTGGGTGGGCATCAACCACCCTCGCGTGCTCCGCTTCTTCGAGGGCTTCGAGGTCTCGGGCGCTGAGAAGGCCGCCAAGGAGGGCCGCGGCAACGAGTGGGACATGGCGCGCCTGCTCGCCGCCGCGCTGCGCTCGTCGGGCATTCCCGCGCGCGTCGTCGTCGGCTACGACCAGCCCTCGTACGCGCTCAAGAACGACCTGGTCTTCCGCGGCTGGGTCGAGTTCTATCTCTTCGATCCGGACTCGAGAAAGGGGGAATGGATCCCCGTGGACGTGACGCGTCAGCGCGAGGTCTCATCGCGGGCCCCGGCGATCACCGCATCGTGGCCGTACTTCGGCAACCACGACAAGTTGAACGAATGGATTCCGCTGGCGATCGAATTCGCCGCGGAGCACGAAGGCGCGGTGCGGCACTCGTGGCCTTGCCTCTGGGCGTGGCAACTGGATCCTAATCAGCCGGGCGTCTCGAGTTACGACCTGCTCCCCGGCGACAGGCGAAGCAAGAAGAGTTCGACGCACCAGGACCTCATGATCACGGCGTTCGAGACGCCGCGGACCGGCGCGGATCGCTCGAAGCCCGCCGAGCGCGCCGAGCCGGCGCAGCGGAAGTGAGGGGGAGCGGTTGATGACGCGCCCTCACCCCATCGCTTCGCGACGACCCTCTCCCACGGGGGTGAGAGGGTGGGACACTGCGCGCCCCGAGGCTGGACCGGCCGTCACGGGCTCTGC
>CANJRL010000099.1 GCA_947476675.1 Phycisphaerales bacterium | reverse complement strand
CTCCCCAGGCGGCGCACTTAATGTTTTTACGGCGACCGAGACCGCGTCAGAGCGGCCCCGATCTAGTGCGCATCGTTTACGGCGTGGACTACCAGGGTATCTAATCCTGTTTGATCCCCACGCTTTCGTGCCTCAGCGTCAGGTCCGGCCCAGTCGTCTGTCTTCACCATCGGCGTTCCGCTAGATATCAACGCATTTCACCGCTCCACCTAGCGTTCCGACGACCCCTGCCGGCCTCAAGTCCCGCAGTATGCCCCGCAGTTCCCCGCTTGAGACGGGGGATTTCACAGGACACTTGCGGGACCGCCTACGCACCCTTTAAGCCCAGTAATTCCGATTAACGCTCGGGCCTCTCGTATTACCGCTGCTGCTGGCACGAGATTAGCAGGCCCTTCCTTTGGGAATGATCATAGTTTCTGTTCCCTGACAGCAGTTTACACGGCAGAGCCGCTTCATCCTGCACGCGGCATCGCTCCGTCACGCTTTCGCGCATTGCGGAATATTCGTCGCTGCAGCCTCCCGTAGGAGTCCGGGCAGTGTCTCAGTCCCGATGCGGCGGGTCATGCTCTCACACCCGCTACCCGTCTTCGGCTTGGTGGGCCTTTACCCCGCCAACTACCTGATAGGACATTCCCCGCTCCCGAGGCGCCTTGCGGCTTTCCTCTCTCGAGCACATGAAGTATTACGCACAGTTTCCCATGCCTATCCTCCACCTCGGGGCACGTTAGGAATGTATTCCTCGCCCTTCCGCCACTGTCCCCCATTGCTGGGTTCTCGTTCGACTTGCATGCTTTAGCCATGCCGCCAGCGTTCAATCTGAGCCAGGATCAAACTCTTCAATTGTTGTTTTTCGCCGTTCCGAAGAACGGTTGACTTCAATGAAGCGCTTGCCTGCTTGCGCCCGCTCCCTCCGGCTCTCGCCGTCGGAACACGGGCATCTTTGTGGTCGCGAGTTCGGATTCTTCATCCGCTCTCGCCCGCGGGCCGGCTAGTGCCCGCGGTCTTCGGACATTCTCACGTTCAAAGGTCTTTGTACGTGGCAACGAGAATGACCGACGCGAAGGGTTGTGAAGGCCCCTCGCGGCGAATACGGCAACGCGTGACCTTGCGGGGTCCGGCCCTTTGCAGACCGTGCGCTGCCGCACATTCTCGCGGCGATTTCCCGACTGTTTACTTGTGAAAGAGGCTTCCAGACCCGCCGCGTCCGCGACCGGTCCGGGCCACCGGCGGCTTGCCGTCTGGTGGGTCGGAAAGTGTAGCAGTCTCCCCCACGCCGTCAAGCCGCTCTCGAACCCCCCCTCACGTTTTCCACACACTCTCCCTCCCCCACCTCCGCGCTCCCCCAGACCACCCATCCTCAGCCCTGCCGTCCGCGAGACTCAGCCCGCCGCGGGCGCCGCCCCCGCCCCAGGGTCGCGAGCCACCGCCGCGGTCGCACACCAAACAGACTCCGGTCGACATCGCGCCCGCGCCAGCGCGCGCGACGCCGCGCGCAGCGTCGCGCCGGTTGTCCGCACGTCGTCGACCAGCACCACCGTCCACCCCGAGAGGTTCACCCCCCAGGAGGGCCGGAACGACCCCGACACGTTGCGTAATCGCTGGCTCGCCGTCACCGACACCTGGCTCGGCCCGTGACGGCGCCGGAGCGCTCGCACCAGCGGCGCTTCCAGCGCCCCGGCCACGCCTTCCGCGAGCACCCCCGCGTGGTCGATCCCCCTCGCGGCCCATCTCCGCCACGTCGTCGGGATCGGCGTCACACACAGACGCGCCGGACGCGCCGGCATGCCCGCGCCCAGGCCTGCGGCACCCAAGCGCTCCCCGAGCAGCAACCCGAGATCGACCCCGAGCCGCCGCCACCGCGTGAACTTCACCTCGTGGATCCAACGCCGCAGGTCGCCCTCGTGCGCTCCCAGGCGGACGAATCGGGCCCACGGCAGCCGCGCGTCGCGGCACCCCGCGCAGCCGAAGTCGTCGCCTTCGTGAGGGCCCACCGTCCTGCCGCAACGGTCGCAGAACGCGCCGAACGCGTCCGGCTGCCACCCGCATGCCGCCATCCGGCGCGCCAGCGGAAGCGCCGCGGGTTCGAGCCAGAACTCCTCCGCGGCGTGCACCCACCGAACCAGCGCGGCGCAGCGGCCACGCGTCGCGAGTTTCGGCGCGGGCCCCGACGATGGCGGGCCGGCCGGCGGCCTCGGCGCCGGGGCCGGCGGCCAGGCAAAGTCGCGGGTTCTTTGAAGCGACGGCTCCACCGGCTTCACTCCGCGAGGCGCTCGCGCACGAGCGTCGCCCTCGCCACCCGGCGCTCGCTCTGGTCCATCTCGCGCCCGGCGACCCGCTGCAGGTGCGCCGGCTGCGTGTCGAGGATGAGTTGATTGACGCCGGTGACGTCGACGCCGTCGAGCACGCCGAGCGACACGCCCAGCCGCACGTGGCTGAGCAGCTGCAGCGCCTCGTCCGCGCCGAGCATCCGCGCGTGGCGGAGCAGCCCGATCGCCCGCTGCACCTTGTCCTCGAGGACGACGCGCCGCTTCTTCATGAGCGCCTCGCGGGCGTGCCGCTCGTAGTCGATGACCTCGGGCACGATGCGCCGCTCGAAGTCGTCGAGCAGGTCGCGCTCGCTCTTGCCCAGGGTGGTCTGGTTGCTCAACTGGTAGAAATCCCCGACCGCGTCGGACCCCTCGCCGTAGAAGCCCCGGACCGCGAGGTTCATCCCCTTGGCGGCGCGGCGCACCTTGTCGATCTCGCCGGTGATCTTGAGCGCCGGCAGGTGCAGCATCACCGAGACCCGCATGCCCGTGCCCACGTTGGTGGGGCACGCCGTAAGGTACCCGAATCGCGGGGAGAACGAGTACGTCAGCCGGCGCTCGAGGCCGTCGTCGACCGCGTCGATCTGCGCGAACGCCTCGGAGAGGCACAGCCCGCTGCGCATCACCTGGATGCGCAGGTGGTCCTCCTCGTTCACCATGATCGAGAGCCACTCCTCGGGTCCGGAGATGACCGCCGCCCTGGGCTCGGCGCCCTTGGCGTGCTCCTTGCTGATCAGGTGCCGCTCCACGAGCACGCTCCGCTCCAGAGGCGGGCACTCGTTCATGTCGACCCACAGCGTGCTCTCGGCGGGGCGGGCCTCGGCGGTCGCGGCGCGGACCATGTCCACCACCAGCCGCCGGTCCTCGCGCTTGGCCGCGTTGGGGAAGGGCACGCCGGCGACGTTGCGCGCCAGCCGGACCCGCGAGGACATCACCACGTCGGCGTCCCGGCCCGCGCCGCGGATCCATTCGGCCCCGCCGTTGCCCGGCCCTCGCCCCATCAGTTCTCCTCGGCCCCGCCCCTGGGCGCGTCGCCGATCTTCCGGAGTTCGTCGCGCAGCCGCGCGGCCCTCTCGTACTGCTCCGCGGCGACCGCCTGCTCGAGTTCTCGGCGGATCGCCGCCAGGCGGGTCTGCACCACCTGCGCCGCCGCCGCCCCGCCGGCGCGCCGCGGCGCCTTCCCCACGTGGTGCGTCCCGCCCTCGTGGGCGCGCTCGATGAGAGGCGAGAGATCGCTCTCGAAAGCCCGGTAGCACTCCGCGCAGCCCAGGACGCCGTTCTGCCTGAACTGGGCCCATGTCAGGGAGCAGGCCGGGCAGTGCGCGGACTTCTCCGCGGACTTGGGCGCCCCCCCGGACTGCTGCACGACAAACTTGCTGAGCAGCTCGCTGATCGGCACGTGCTGCTGGACAACCAGGCCCTGCTTTCGGGCGCACTGCTCGCAGAGGTGCTTCTCCACCCGTTTGCCGCCGCGGATCACCGTCTCGGAGACGGTCGCCTCGTTCGGGCATCCCTCGGTGTCGCAGGTCATGGCGTGGTCAGTCTACGCATCCCGGCGGAGCGGTTCGCGCCAGCGGCGCGCAGCCTCGCGCACGTGCGCGAGGCTCTCGAGGATGGCCGGAACATCCTTCAAGGGCAGCGCGGTCGCGGCGTCGCTGTGGGCCTTCGGAGGGTCGGGGTGGCACTCGAGGAACACCGCGTCGACTCCGGCGGCAACGGCGGCGCGGGCCAGCATCGGGGCGCGCTCCGGCCTGCCCCCGGAGACCCTCCCTTCCCCCGCGCCGGAAGCGCCGGGCTGCTGCGTCGAGTGGGTGCAATCGAAGCACACCGGGGGGCTGCGCTCCCCGAGCATGTCCATCATGTCGCCGAGGCCGAGGAAATCGTTGACCAGGCGCCCATAACCAAAGAACGTCCCGCGTTCGGTGAGCATGATCTCGCCGCACCCGCCGCGCTCGACCTTCGCGACCGGGCCTTCCATCTCGGCGGGGGAGACGAACTGGCCCTTCTTGATGTTGACGGCTCTGCCGTGGGCCGCGGCGGCGCGCCCGGCGGCGATCAGCAGGTCTGTCTGCCGGCACAAGAAGGCGGGTATCTGCAGGAGATCGACCGCGCGGGCGACGGTCTCGGCCTGGGCGGGCTCGTGGATGTCCGTGGTGACCGGGACGCGGAAGCGCTCGCGGACCTCGGCAATCTGGGCAAGGCCTTCGCCCAACCCGGGGCCCCGGGGAGACCCGGCGCTGGAGCGGTTGGCCTTGTCGAAACTCGCCTTGAAGACATAAGAGAGTCCGAGACGGGCGCAGGCGTCGCGCAGGCGCTGCGCGATCTCCGCCGCCAGCGCGGGGCTCTCGAGCACGCACGGGCCGGCGATGATCGCGAGCGGTTTCTCGGCCCCGACGGCGATCTCGGCGAAGCCCCGCCCGATGACGCATGTTCGACGCATCCTCGGAGGGTAGCGATGCGAATCGGGATGGGTCGGAGGGGATATATCGGGGCGCCGCCCGCACATGCGGCAGAGAGCGCGCGTCCGCCGAGCACAGCGCCAAGGTCATGGACGCGGGCGGGCGTTGTACCGATGATTCCCGCCGCCGGAACACGGCCTCAGGTCGCTGAGGAGCGGGAGAGTCAGCATGGCCTCGATGCCCAAAGAGCCCGAAGCATTCGCCGAGACCGTGCGGTCGATGCTGCACCGGCTGCACCCGCGCCTCGACGTGCAGCTGATCGGGCCCAGCGAGCTGCTGGTCGACGGGCGGCGGCTCGACCTCGAGAACCTGTTCCGGCTCGTCGCCCACGACCCGGATCAGGGCGCGGAGATCGTCGAGCAGTACCTCGATCACCTGTTCGCGGGAGATTCGCTCTCGGCCGCGTCGATGCCGATCGAGCTGGCGCGCACCCGGATCATGCCGCGCATCCAGCCCGAGGCGATCTTCGCCCGGCTGACCCGCGACCTGGTGGCCCACGTGCCGTTCGTCAACGACACGGTGATCCTGTTCGTGATCGACCTCCCGCACATGACGGTGAGCATCACCACCGAGCAGATGGTGCGCTGGGGGCTGACCGTCGAGGACCTCGAATCCCTGGCGCGGAAGAACCTCGAGGCCTACTCCCCGACGCTCCGCGTGCAGTTCGTCGACAGCAAGGAGGGCGGGCGGGCCGCGATCGTGAGCCAGCAGGACGGGTACGACGCGGCGCGGCTCCTGCTCGGCGGGCTCCACCACGAACTGGCGCCCAAACTGGGCGGCGACTTCCTGGTGGCGACCCCGGCTCGGGACATGTTCCTGGCCCTCTCGCCCGACCCCGCGCCCTTCGTTGAGCGCCTCCACGACCGCGTGCTCCAGGACTACCGCCGGCTCCCCTACCCGATCACCACGCGCTTCTTCCTTGTGACTCGCGACGGGGTGGCGGGGACCATCGCGGCATGAGCGGGCGCTAGACTCCCGCTCGCATGCTCCTGCTGATCGACAACTACGACTCGTTCACGTGGAACCTGGTGCAGCGCATCGGGGAGATCGACCCTTCGCTCCGCGTCGAGGTCGTGCGGAACGACAAGATCACGCCCGTGCAGGCGGAGGCTCTGGGGCCGACGCACATCATCATCTCGCCGGGCCCCTGCTCGCCAACCGAGGCCGGGGTGAGCAACGACATGGTGGCGCGGTTCGCGGGCCGCGTACCCATCCTGGGAGTGTGCCTGGGGCACCAGTGCATCGGGTTCACGAGCGGCATGACGGTGGCCCGGGCCCCGCGGGTGATGCACGGCAAGACCAGCCCGGTGCATCACGACGGCAAGGGGATCTACTCCGGCATGTCGAACCCCTTCGTGGCAACCCGGTACCACAGCCTCGTGGTCCTTCGCGACACCGTGCCCGCCCAGGGCTGGGAGGTGTCGGCATGGACCGTCGAGCATGACGAGCACGCTCTGTCAGGGAGGCGCGACGTGGTCATGGGCCTGCGCCGGGCGTGGTCCCCCGCCGACCTCCGATCCGGGCTCCCCGGAGCGCCGCTGGAAGGGGTGCAGTTCCACCCCGAGAGTTTTCTGACCGTCGAAGGGCCGGTACTGCTCGCGAACTTTCTCGGGAGGCCCGCGCCGGTCCGCGATCCGGGGCGCGTCGACGAGGGGGCCGGGGCGGGGCCGGGGGCGGCGCCGGCGCCCGGCGCGCGATACCCTCGGACCCATGGCATCGATCACAGCCACAGGTCCCGGGGCTGAGGCGCTCGGCGTGTCCGTGGCCCGAGGAACACTCGCGGAGAGACACGCCGATCGCATCGTGCTGGCCCTCCCCGGGACGGACTACCGCATCCTTCTGGCGACGGCAGGCGCGGTCACCGCCGAGGTGGGCAAGCGCGTCCGGGGCGTGATCCGGGCCCAGGCGCGGCGCATCGACGTGGTGACAACGGGCGGGCGGTACGTCGAGCCGGTCTACGGCCGGCCCAGGCGGGTGCAAGGCGCGGTGCTGGCGATCGATTCCGATTCCGACACGCTGACCGTGAGCGTGCACGACGGCGCTCCGATCGTGGTGAAGCCAGACGGCAGGCAGCGCGCCGGCGACTTCCGCGCGGGGCAGTTTGTCAGCATGGATGTGCTCCCCGGGGCGACTTTCACCCAGGCGACCTGACCCGATGATCGCGCAGGCGTCGACCTCGCACGTGTCGATCGTGTGGCTGATCGCGGCGCTCGCGGCGGCCATTCTGGCCTCGTCGATGTTCCTGCTCGTCGTCAGGAGTCGGCGCACGCGGGAAGCGTTCGACGCGTTCGCTCGGCGGCACGGGATGCGTTACGCGGCCAACCTCGCGGCGCGGGACGGCCTGCTGCCCCGCATCCACGGGGCGGGAACCCAACGCTACCAGCACGTGATGACCGGCGTTGTTGACGGCCGCGAGGTCGCGATCGGGCAGCACTACTACCTGGTGCACACGGGCAACGCGGTGATGGCTGTGAAGCACGCCGTCGCCGCCGCGGGGATCGGCCCGCGCTGGCCGAGGGTGAGGATCGAACCATCGACCTTCCTGAGCCGCGCAATCGATTCGGTTGGGATGTCGGCGCGGATCGAACTCGAGCACGCGGGCTTCAACGGAGCGTTCCGGCTGACCTCCGACGATGAGACGTTCGCGGTGATGCTCCTCTCGGACGAGGCGCACGAGTACCTGGTTCGCCAAGCGCCGGGGTACGAATGGCGCATCGGCGCCGGGCGGGTCGCGGCGCTCCGCAAGGGCGGGCTGACGCCCGAGCGCGCCGAGGAACTCCTCCGGACGCTGCGCGGCTTCCTCGCCCTCATCCCGGAGGTGCTCGCCACGTACGGAGAAGAAGAGGCGCGAGGCGACGCTTAGCCGATGGGCTCGGCAACGTGGCCAAGAGCGCGACGGGGGGACCCAGGATCCTTCTGCGGGACACCCGGTTCGCCACACTTCACCTTGACGGTCGTCGTGCTGCACACGCCGTCGAACGAGGACGAGGTGATGTCGTCTGGTTCCGGCTCGTGAGATGGCACAACGCGCGAGGCGGCGGGCTGCGACTTCGACTCGGGCAGCATGGCTT
Organism: Phycisphaerales bacterium; assembly: GCA_947476675.1. Taxonomy (GTDB): domain Bacteria; phylum Planctomycetota; class Phycisphaerae; order Phycisphaerales; family UBA1924; genus CANJRL01. The sequence goes on along the minus strand of CANJRL010000099.1, from coordinate 3,002 downwards.
GCTCCTTGACGGGGCCACCCAACCCCGCAGAGTCAATCCTACCATCCCAGGGAAAACAATGGGGACAAACCCCTCGTTTATCGCCCCCCGTTCTCAGGTGGGCTCTAGCTCATCGGCTCAGGAGCGTGCCCTAGCCTGGGTGATCGAGAGTCCGACGCGCCCTCCGTGCGGGCCGCGCGCCCATGGTGCGGCTTCTCGGGGCCGACGCTGTCGTGGTCCGTCCAGCGAGCACCTGATCGCTGACCCGAGCCGCGTGCTTCGTCCGAGGTGCGGTCGTCTCTGACCGTGGTCGCCATGGGATGTCTCCTCACCACGCCCGCCGAACCGGATCAACGTAGCCGCGGCGGCATCGGCATTCAACAGCCGGGTCCAAACATTTAAAGGAAGCCACCGGAACGGGGTGGCGCCGATCAGAGCAAGGCGTCGGCGGCCCGGACGGCATCGCAGAAGTGCCGGATGCGCTCGGGGTCCTTTTCTCCCAACGCTCCGGGCCGTTCGACGCCGCTGGACACATCGACCGCGTAGGGCCTGACGATGCGGATCGCATGGGCCACATTCTCTGCCGTGAGCCCTCCGGCGAGAATCAGCGGCTTGCCGGCCGCGGCCTGGGTGTGGGCGGCGAGCCCTTCCCAGTCGAGCGTGTGTCCCTGCCCCCCGGCCGACCCGTCGATGAGGATCGCGTCCACCTCTTCCACAGCGCTCCAGCGGGCGAGGTCGGCGCCGATGGTGGCGGCGTCGTAGCGGACCGCCTTGATGACCCGTGGGCCGCATTGGCGCACCGTCTTCTCGGTTTCCTGTCCGTGGAGTTGGGAGTAGTCGGTCGGGCAGGCCTCCTCGATCCGGCTGAATTCCTCGAGATCGGCGTTCATCACGAGCCCGACAGAATGGACCAGCGGCGGCAGGGCGCCGACGAGCCGCCACGCTCTCTGAGGGTCGATGAACCGGGGGGAGGACCGGACGAACACGAAGCCGAGCGCATCCGCGCCGGCATCGATCGCGGCTTCGATCGCGTCCTCGGTGCGCAGGCCGCAGATCTTGATGCGGGTTCTCGGCATGGTTGGCTCCGGTTGTCTCAGCCGAGTTCGGCGAGGAGTTCGTCGGCGAGGACCCGCTCGCTGGCGGCGGTGGCGGCGTCGCGTGCCTGGCGGAGGAGGGCCTTGGCACGGATGGGGTCGTTGAGTTCGCGGGCGTGGATCATGCCGAGCATGAGCCGGACGCGGGTCGCCTCGGGGTCCTGGGGATAGCGGTCGAGGAACCCGTCGTACGCCTTTCCCGCGAGTTCGCGCTCGCCCAGCGCGTAGAGCCGGTTGGCGAGGTCGATCTGCGTGGCGCGCGCAAAGACGGCCCTGGAGTCCCGGTCGAGGAGTGCGCGATAGCCGGCCGCCGCGTCGGCGGCGCGGGCGTCGCTGACGGCCGTGGCGACCTCCGCGCGAAGGCGCAGCACCTCGGGATCGGGCTCGGGCTCCGCGGCTGCGCCCCGCTTGCCCGCGCGTCGGGTCGGGCGGCCCTCCCACGGCGATGCGCCCGAGGCCACGACGGCGCGGAAGTCGCGCTTCCTCTTGCTGCGCTCGAGCACCGCAAGCAGGTCATAAGGCTCGCGGCCCAATACCCGGAGGCCGAGGAGAGCGAGCGACACGCCGGCGCCGAAGGCGTACCCACCCAGGTGCGCCGCCCACGCGACCCCGGAACCGCCTCCGGCGCTCCTCGCGATGTCCCAGACGATCGAGGCCGCGATGAACCAGATGGCGGGGATCTCGACGATGCCGACCACGAAGAAGAAGGCGAAGCACCGAATGATGGTGCGCGGGAAGAGAACAAGGTACGCGCCGGTGACCGCGGCGACGCCCCCGCTGGCTCCGATGACCGGGGCCGGAGAGGTGAGCGCGTGCGTCGCCCCGGCGACGGCGACGCCGACGGCGTAGAACGCGAGGAAGCCGAGGGGCCCCAGCCGGTCCTCGACTGCGCGGCCGAAGGTCCACAGGAACAGCATGTTTCCGAGCAGGTGCAGCGGCCCGGCGTGGAGCAGGCTGTAGGTGAGGAACTGCCACCACGCGGGGTCGCGCGGGCTGAGGATCATCGATTGGAAGGTGGACGCCAGCGGGCCGGTGACGTCGCCCTCGGGGTGCTCGGTGACGCCCAGCGTCATGGCGATGAAGACGGCGACGTTGAGCACAACCAGGGCCGGTGTGAGCGGCGTCGGCCTGCGCAGCGGTCGGTCGGCGCCGAGGGGGATGATCACGAAGGGATCGTATCGGCGCCGACCAGAGCCCCGCCCAGGATGCGTGCCTCGATCAGGTCGGACGACCAGCCATAGAGCAGCCGGCCGAAGAGGTGCTCGTCCAGCCAGGTTTCGGGAACGCGGAGGACCAGCAGGTCGGCGGCTGCGTCCCGTTCAAGCGCACCGGCGTCGCTCCACCCCAGAGCCTCGGCGTTGACTCTGGTGATGGCGTGCCAGGCCTCTGCTGGGGTCGGGACAGCCGCGGGCAGGCCCAACATCCGACGGGTCTTCGCGCACTCGATCATGGCTCGTGCGACCCGGGGCATGGCGGCGTCGGCTCCGGCGGCGATATCGGAGCCCAGGGCGACGCGCACCCCGTGCTCGCGGGCCGAGGCGAGGTCGAAGAGCCCGGACTCAAGGAATACATTGGCGGTCGGGCAGTGCACCGCGATAGCGCCGCGAGCGGCGAGGATCGGCCATTCGTCGGCGGTCAGGTGGCAGCAGTGGCCGAGGAGCGATCGGGGGCCGAGCAGTCCGAGGCGGTCGAACAGGGCGGTGGCGTTTCGGTCCCCTGGGAAGAGGCTCGCGGTGCGCTCCCGTTCTTCGCGGGACTCGGCGAGGTGGGTCTGGATGAAGAGATCGGTGCGCTCGCCGCGGAGCCAGCCCGTCTCGGCGAGCAGTTCCTCCGAGCACCCGATCGCGAAGCGTGGGTTGGCCGACACGGAGAGCCGGCCGGGATGGGCGGGGGTGGGGAGGAGAGGCGAGGGCGTCGGGCGCTGCGCCG
>CANJRL010000098.1 GCA_947476675.1 Phycisphaerales bacterium | reverse complement strand
CAGAGCCGAGCCGCGGGCGTCATCGAACTCTCGCGCATGCTCGCCGATCCCCGCCCCGGGCATCGGCTGTCGGCGCTCTGGGCCGCCGAGCGCGGCGGGGCCATCGAGGCCGCGGCCGACATCGCTCGTCTCGCCTCGGGCGACGACGACGAGGCGGTGTGCGAGCGATCCCTCCGCTGCGCCCGCGTGCTGCTGGCCCGGATGGCCTGACTCAGTCGCGCGGGGGCTCGCTCTCGCCGGTCGACAAGGGGGGCTCGCCGCGCAGCGCCAGCGCGATGTCGGCTGCGAACGCGTCCTCTCTGGTGATGGTCAGGTGGCTGAGCAGGGGCGGGCCGTCGATCCAGCGGCAGCCGCGGCCTGGGAGTGCCGCGTTGCGCGCGCCCACCATGCCGTCGCGCAGGCGGGCGTAGGCGCAGATGTCGTAACGCGCTGCGGGGAGAGCGTCGTCAACGGCGCGCAGGAGCGATGATCGCGCCCTCAGTTGCCCGCCCACGCGGTCGAGGGCCGCCACGCGGGCCATCCGTGCGCCCCGGTGCGGCGTCGCCAATGTCCAGAGCCGGGCGATGCGCAGCCGCTTCCCGCGCCCCGGGTCGTGCAGCCCCGCCGCGGCAACTCGGGCGACGATGCCTCCCATCGAGACGCCGACGACATCGACCTCGATGGTGCTCGCCGGATCGTCGGAGGGCCAGCGTCGCCGCACCGCCTCGACGGCAACCCGCGCCGCTTCGACGACGCACCCGGTGCGCAGGAACGAGACCGCGAGCCGGGGCGCCGCATCGCCCTGGGTGAGCAAGGCCAGCCGCTCGGTCAGGCGGTGCGCGGTCGCGTGCACGGCGCGCCAGCCGCCCAGGATGACGAGTGGGCGCTGCAGAGGGACCGGGGCGCGGCGCATGCGGGCCATCTCCGCGGCGATGCGGGCCCCGGAGGCGTCGAACAGAGGGTTGATGATCCTCGCCATGCCGCCGACCGCGAACACCCGGCGCAGCCGCTCAGGAAGCCGCCTCAGACGGGGCTCAGGCCTGGAACGATGAGCCGCAGCCGCAGGTCGAGGTGGCGTTGGGGTTGTTGAACACGAACCCGCGGCCCATGATCTCGTCCTTGAAGTCGATGGTGACGCCGTTGAGGTAGAGGTAGGACTTGGGGTCGCAGATGACCTTGACGCCGTGCTGGTCGAAGAGTTCGTCGTGCTCCTTCTGGGACTCGGTGAGGTCGAGGATGTAGGAGAAGCCGGAGCAGCCGCCGCCCTTGACGCCGACGCGGAGACGGACCTTCTCGAGGTCGAGTTCCTGCTGCTGGCAGATGTTCTTGATCTCGCGGGCCGCGGTGGGGGTGATGGTGACTGGCATGGGAAGTTCTCCGATCGGGCATTCCGTGCCCGCTTCGCTGTCTCTCTGATGCTACGCACCCATGGCGGGGCCGTTGGCACCCGGGGTCGGCATCGGGGGGCGGCCCCGCCGCCCCGGGTTGTCAGTGTGCGTCGGCGTGTTCCGGGGCCGAGGCGGGTATGCCGTTCTTGGCCTTGTAATCCCCGATGGCGGCGCGGATGGCGTCCTCGGCGAGGACGGAGCAGTGGATCTTCACCGGGGGGAGGCTGAGTTCCTGCACGATGTCGGTGTTCTTGATCGCGAGGCCCTCGTCGATGGTCTTGCCCTTGAGCCACTCGGTGGCGAGGGAGGACGAGGCGATCGCCGAGCCGCAACCGAAGGTCTTGAACCTGGCGTCCTCGATCCTGCCGGTGGCGGGGTCGACCTTGATCTGGAGTTGCATGACGTCGCCGCACTCGGGGGCGCCGACGACGCCGACGCCGATGTCCTTGCGGGTCTTGACGTCCGCGGTCGTGCCGAAATTCCCGACGTTGCGGGGGTTCTCGTAATGGTCAATGACCTTGTCGCTGTATGCCATGGTCTGTTTCCTTCTGCGGTTGCGCGCCGGCGGCAGGTCAGTGGTGGGCCCACTCCACCGTGGACAGGTCGATGCCTTCCTTGTGCATGTCGTACAGGGGGCTCATCTCGCGGAGCTTGTGCACGGCCTTGGTGATCTCGGCGATGGCGTAGTCCACCTGCTCGTCCGTGGTCCAGCGGCCCATCGAGAGGCGGAGGGAGGAGTGGGCCAGTTCGTCGCCCACGCCCAGCCCCTTGAGCACGTACGAGGGCTCGAGCGACGCGCTGGTGCAGGCCGAGCCCGAGGAGCAGGCGATGTTCTTGACCGCCATCATCAGCCCCTCGCCCTCGACAAAGCCGAAGGAGATGTTGGCGATGTGCGGCAGGCGCTTCTCCGCGTGGCCGTTGATCTGGGAGACGTCGATCGCGTGGGTCAGGGCGGTCTCCATGCGCTTGCGCATCTTGGAGAGGCGGGCGCCCTCGGCGTCCATCTCGAGGCGGCAGATCTCGGCGGCCTTGCCCAGCCCCACGATGCCGGTGATGTTGTGCGTCCCGGAGCGGAAGCCACGCTCCTGGCCGCCCCCGTCGACCTGGGCGACGAGCCGGACGCGGGGATTGCGGCGGCGCACGTAGAGCGCGCCGACGCCCTTGGGCCCGTAGATCTTGTGCCCGCTGAAGGAGAGCAGGTCAATGCCGTCCTTCTCGACGTCGGTGGGCATCTTGCCGACCCACTGGGTGGCGTCGGTGTGGAAGATGACGCCCCGGTCCTTGCACAGGCGGGCGATCTGGGGGACCTCGTTGATGGTCCCGATCTCGTTGTTGGCCCACATCAGGGTGACGAGGATGGTGTCCTCGCGGAGGGCGGCGCGGACCATCTCGGCGGTGATCACGCCGTCGGTCGGGGGCTGGAGGAAGGTCGCGTCGAAGCCCTCCTTGACGAGTCGCTTGACGGGGTCGAGGACGGCCTTGTGCTCGATGGCGCAGGTGATGATGTGGCCCCGCCCGGTCTCGCCGGCGGGCCTTTTCTCGTACATCTCCGCCGCGCCCTTGATGGCCAGGTTGTTGCTCTCGGTCGCGCCGGAGGTGAAGACGACTTCCTTCTCGTTGCACCCGAGCAGCGAGGCGACCTGCTCGCGGGCGGTGTCGATGGCGTCCTCCGCCTCCCAGCCGAACTTGTGGTTGCGGCTGCCGGCGTTGCCGAACTTCTCGGTGAAGTAGGGGAGCATGGCCTCCACCACCCGCGGGTCGCAGGGGGTGGTGGCGGCGTGATCCATGTACACAGGAAGGCGAAGGGTCATGGTGCGGACGCTCCGGAGGAAACCGCGATGTTCGACTGAGACTGAGTCGCAGAAGTGTAGGCGAGGGCTCGCGGGAACGGCCCTCCGCCGCCCCCACGAGCGGGCGACCGCCGTTTTCTTATGGTAGTCGGAATGGATTCCTTCGGGACCACGATCTCGCTGGTGGCGCTGGCGGCGGGCCTGGTCGCCCTTGCGGCGGTGACGGACAAGCGCCACAAACGGCTGCGGATGCGGCTTGAGCGAGCCGGCAAGCGCGAGGGGGAGTTCCTCCACCTCCTCAAGGCTTGGTACGTGCGCCGGGCCGAGGCCCTGGTCGCGGGGGCCGGACGGACGCCGCGGATGCCAATCGAGTTCCGGTCGCAGACCGGCGAGGACCTGTTTCTGCACGAACTGCTAGCGGAGGAGAGGCCCGGGGGGAGGCTGGACGGCTTCTTCATCGAGGTGGGGGGATACGACGGGTACACCTTCGCGGCGACCTACGCCCTGGAGTCGATGGGGTGGACGGGGCTGGTGATCGAGCCGGTGCCGGAGCTGTTCGAGTCGTGCGTGCGGCGGAGGCCGGGCTCGCGGGTGGTGAGGGCGGCCCTGTCGCGGCGGGGCTCGAGCGGGACGGCGCGCTTCGCCCACGTCTCGGGCTCGGGCCGGCGCTACGACGCGCTGTCGCACCTGGTGGAGAAGGCCGAGGGGCCGACCAAGCGGGTACCGAAGGCCGGCGTCACGATGATCGAGGCGCCGCTGACGACCATGGACGACCTGCTCCGCGAGCACCGCGGGCCGATCGATGTGGCGGTGATCGACGTCGAGGGCGGGGAACTCGACCTCCTGGACGGCTTCGACGTCGACCGTTTCCGCCCGCGATTGCTGCTGGTGGAGGATCATCGGCAGGGTGTGAGCCCCCTGGCGCGTTGGCTGGATTCCAAGGGGTACGAACACGCGGCCTGGGTCGCCCACAACCGGCTGTTCGTTCGCCGCGACGAGCCGGCGCTGCTGGAGCGGGCGCGGCGGCTGGCGCAGCACAGCGGGGATGCGCAGTGAGCGGCGGCGGGCACGGTGGGGCGGCGCACGTCATCCTGCACACCCACACGCCGCTCCGACTGAGGCGGACGATCCTCGGGGTCGCCTGCCAGACGCGAAGGCCGGACACGCTGACGGTCTCCTGCGATTCGGACAACGCGGAGATCGAAGCGGTGTGCCGAGGGGCGGCGGCCGAGTTCGGCATGCCGATGACCGTGATCCTCCGAGGGCACACGGGCAAGGGCCGCTCGGCGCAAGCCAAGAACAACGCGGTGCGGAGCCTGTTGCGGCGGGGCGCCGACCGCGCGCCGGCGGTGCTGATCTTCTTCGACGGCGACTGCGTGCCCGAGCCCGAGGCTGTGGCCCGGCACGAGCGGCTGTGCTGGGGCGCCGGGCCCACCGGAGGCCTGGTCATCGGCCGACGGTTCAACCTGACCGAGGCGCAGGATTCACTGTTCGACGAAGCCGCGATGCGCCGGGGCGGCTGGCCCGTCATGCCGGGAGCGGAAGAGGCTGCGTTCCTGGCCCGCAAGGACCGTGCCTACCGCCGGCAGGCCTTCCTGAAACGACTCGGGCTGTGCAAGGAGCACAAGCCGAAGGTGCTCGGCTCGAACTTCGGCGTGCCGATGGAGGCGTTCCTCGCCATCAACGGGCACGACGAGACGTACGAGGGATGGGGCGGAGAGGACGACGACCTCGGACGTCGCCTGTATCGTTCCGGCGTCAGGCCCGTGGTTGCGGTCAAGGACATCGCGGTCTTTCACCAGTGGCACAAGACGCTGGCGCCCGGGCAGTGGCACGATGCGCCGAACTCGCGCCGGCTGCGCGAGCCGTGCGAGACGGTCGCCGCCATGGGGGTGCGTACGCCCAGGGAGCAGCCCGAGCCGCGCGAGATCGAGATCCCCGCGGGGGGGTGACGCTCAGTCGGGCATGGCCCGCAGTTCATCGCGAAGGATGGCGGCGAGGCGGTAGTTCTCCTGCTCGACGGCCTGGGAGAGGCGGCGGCGGAGTTCTTCCTTGGCGCTGACGGGGAGTTTGGGGGCCAGTGCGGCCTTCATGCCGCGCAGCAGGCGGACCTCGTTGGCGTCCTCGAAGCCCTCGCCGGGGTCGGCTTCGCCCCCCTCGGAGGTGAAGTGGCGGGCGATGGCTTCGAGCGCCTCGTCGATGGCGAGGAGGGCGGCCTTTGGCTCGTCGTCGTCGATCGCCTGGCTGGCGAGGGCGCGGGCCCTCATCATGAGGAGGTAGGGGCGGAACTGCTCCATGACCGCCCGATCCTGCTCGGAGGCGGCGTGGGCGGCGCAGATATCCAGCACGCGGAGGTTGCGGGTGGTGTCGCGCACGACCCCCTCGTAGTCCTCCAGCACGAGGAGGCTGAGGTATCGGTGGTAGTACTGGACGGCCTCGTCGCGAAGGGCCCGGCAGGCCTCGGAATCGAGGTCGAACCCCTCGGCGCTGCCCGACTCCGCCACGTGGTCGTCGAGGCGGGCCTCGTGCATCTCGAGGAGGCTTTCGAAGCCCTCGGGGCGGAAGCCGTCGGGGCGGCCGGAAACCTCCATCTGGAGGATGCCGAGGTCGATGCGGAGCTGGATTTTGGGCTTGCCGTCGTCGCCCTCGATGAGGCGGACATTGATCTGACCGGGCTGGTACGGCCAATCCTGCGTCAACCTCGCCAGATCGAACGACATCTCGGGGCCGTCGGGTTCCGCCGACATGCGGGATGATATGGGGTTCGGGGGCGTGGCGGATCCGTTCTTTGTCCGATTCGGAGGCCGAAGTCCGGCGGGGAGGGGAGCGGGACCGGAGGGGGTTGGAGGATTCTCGGACCCGGGCGGGTCGGGGAGATGAATCCGGCCTCCCGGATGGTCGATGGAACCGGTCGGTTTCCCGGACGAATCGGCAGGCTGGAGATCGCAGCGCGGGCGGCGAGGAAGTACGCTGCGGAAAGCCGCCGGGTCGGCGGGAGAGAGTCAGGCGGGCGTTCGGCCCGCGAAGCGCACGGAGGGTTCGGCGCGACGGCTGGATGCGCCGGGTGTCCCGGAAGGTAGAGCATGCCCAAGGCTGAATTTCAGTCTGATCTGCAGTTGTACATGCGGCAGATCAACGAGACTGCGCTCCTCACGGCCGACCGTGAGAAGGAGCTCGGCTGGCGCATCATCAACGACAACTGCCCCGAGGCCCGGGACCTGCTGGTGCGCGCCAACTTGCGGCTGGTGGTCTCGATCGCGAAGAACTACACCAACCGGGGGCTGTCGCTGACGGACCTGATCGAGGAGGGGAACATCGGGCTGATCCGCGCGGTGGAAGGGTTCGATCCGGCGCAGGGCGCGCGGTTCAGCACCTACGCCTCGTGGTGGATCAAGCAGGCCATCAAGCGCGCGCTGATCAACGCGGTGCAGCCGATCCACATCCCGGCGTACATGGTCGAGCTGATCGCGCGGCTGAAGCAGACCAGCCGGCGGCTGGAGGCGGACCTGAAGCGTCCGCCGACGCTGCAGGAGATCGCCGACGCGATGGAACTGCCGGTCAAGAAGATCCGGATCATCAAGCGGGCGCTCAAGGCGCTCCGCACCCCGTCGCAGGCGCCTCTGGGCGAGGACGGCGAGCTGGTGAACTTCGGCGACCTGATCGCGGATTCGCGGCACGACACCCCGGACCAGGCGGTGCTCATGGACGACGAGATCCGGACGATCCACCGGTTGCTGGGCGCGATCGACGAGCGCGAGGCGACGGTGCTGCGCCTCCGGTTCGGCCTCGACGGCCAGCAGCCGCTGACGCTCAAGCAGATCGGCGCGGAGATCGGGCTGACCCGGGAGCGGGTGCGCCAGATCGAGACCGACGCGCTGAAGAAGCTCAACGCGCAGATCAACGGCGACCCGGCGCCGGGCAAGCAGGCGCGCAAGCCGCGGCGGGGCGTCAATGGGAACGGCGCGGGCCAGGCCCCGTCCGGCGAGCACGCCGACAGCGACGCGTACTGACGCGGCGGGGGCCGCCGGAGAGCGCCGGGCGGGTATGGTTGCGCCCATGCGCGTTCTCGGCGTCGATCCGGGCCTGCTTCGCACGGGGTACGCGTGCCTCGAGTTCGAGGCGGCGAGACCCAGGGTCAGGCCCGCGGTGATCGAGGCCGGGGTCTTCCGCCTCCCGGCGAGGCGCCCGATGGCCGACCGTCTGCTTGAGTTGGAGGAGGACCTCGCGGCGATGCTGTCGCGCACGCGGCCCGGGGCGGCGGCGGTGGAGGGGCTGTTCACGCACTATGAGAGGCCGTCGACGGCGATCGCGATGGCGCACGCGCGGGGCGTGATCCTGCTGTGCCTGCGCCGCGCGGGGGTGTCGGTTTCGGAGATCAAGCCGGCGCGGATGAAGCGGTCGATCACGGGGGCGGGCAACGCGAGCAAGGCGCAGGTGCAGCGGGCGGTGCGCGACCGTCTGGGGCTGCCGGCGATGGAGCCGGCCGACGTGGCGGACGCGGTGGCGCTGGCGCTGTGCGCGCACGCGGAGGCGGCGCCGATCGCCGGCCGGCCGGCGCGGACGGGGTCGATACACTCGTCGTCATGACCGTGAGTTCCGCAGCGGAGCAGCAGGCGCGGGCCCAGGTGCTCATCGTGGAGGATGAGGCCGAGCACGCCGAGGTGATGGCCGAGGCGCTGCGCAAGCCCGGGCACATCTGCACCATCGTGCACGGGGTCGAGCAGGCGGCCGACGAACTGAGGCACGGCGTGTTCGACGTCATCGTGACCGACCTGCGCATGCCGGGCTCGGGCGGGAGGCTGGGCGTGTCGGACGACGGGGGCAACGCGGGGATGGTGGTGCTGGGCATCGCGAAGCAGCGCCAGCCGCAGGCCGAGGCGATCATGGTGACAGCGCACGGGGACGTCCCGACGGCGCGTGCGGCGTTCAAGCAGGGGGCGTACGACTTCATCGAGAAGCCGCTGGACCTCGACCTGTTCCGCTCGCTGGTGAACCGGGCGGCGGAGACGGTGCTGCTCCGCCATCAGGCCCAGGGGCTGGACGACCTGGTGCAGCACCAGGGCTTCGAGGGGATCATCGCCGGGTCCGAGCCGATGCGGCGGATCCTGCAGACCGTGCGCACGGTGGCGGCGAGCAACCTCCCCGTGCTGATCACCGGGGAGAGCGGCACGGGGAAGGAACTGATCGCCGGCGCGATCCACAGGAACAGCCCCAGGGCCTCCAAGCGGTACGTGACGTTCAACTGCGCCGGGCAGAGCGAGAGCCTGCTGGAGGACGCCCTGTTCGGGCACGTGAAGGGCGCCTTCACCGGCGCCGAGAAGGAGCGCGAGGGGGTGTTCGAGTACGCCTCGGGGGGGACGCTCTTCCTCGACGAGATCGGCGACATGCCGACGCCGATGCAGGCCAAGTTGCTCCGCGTGCTGGAGTCGGGCGAGGTGGTGCGGCTCGGCTCCAACGAGGCCCGCAAGGCCGATGTCCGCTTCGTCTCGGCGACCAACAAGGACCTGGTGAAGGCGTCGGCGGACGGGTCCTTCCGGCAGGACCTGTACTTCCGCATCAAGGGCGTGGAAGTGCAGTTGCCCCCCCTGCGCGAGCGGCGGGAGGACATCCCCCGCATCGTCAGGCACGCCGTCGCGAAGTTCGCCGGGCAGTTGCGGCCCGACCAGCCTCCCCCGGATGTGACCGACGCCGCGATGATGCGGCTGACAGCGTATTCGTGGCCCGGGAACGTGCGTCAGCTGCTCAATGTGGTGCAGAACATGACGGTGATGGGGCTGGGCGCGGGCGCGGCGGCGCTGGGACCGGAGCACATCCCTTCCGAGATCGCGACGGCCGACGAGCCGGAGGGGTCCGGCGCGGTGCAGTCGCTGGCCGGGGCGAACTTGGAGCAGCTCGAGAAGCGCGCCATCCGCGAAACGCTGAGGCTGACCGGCGGCAACCGCGAGCAGGCGGCGAAACTGCTGGGCATCGGCGAGCGCACCCTGTACCGCAAGCTGCGCGAGTACGGCCTGCGATGAGCGGGCGCCGGCGCAAGGGCGGGGGGGCTCGGAGCGACCCGAAAGATTCCGCGCTTGACGCGCTTCACTTTTGCGTCACACTAGGAGAAGATAGAGCGGATGGACGCTTCTCCGCGCGTCAGACGCGAGAACCTGCGCACCACAGAGCAGACCATCCACAGCGGCCGCTCGCCGAAGGAACGAGTCCTCACGCTCCGAGAGGATTCCGGCGAACCGGCCGTTTTTCGTTGTGCCGAGAGCGCCGGGACCACGGTGGCCATGGCGGTCCTGACCTCCGCGATCGCGACCGTGCACTGGGGGTGAGGAGCGTCGCTGCTGATGGCGGCGGCGTGGGGTGCGCTGGTCGTGTGGGTCTTCCGGCGTCCCGAAGGGGCTGAGGCGGAGAGGCGTCATTGCTCGCGCGCGGCGTGGGCCGGCGCCCTGGCCTCGGTGTTCGTGCTGCAGGCAGCGATGTTCGGGATGTGCGCCGTGCTGGCCGCCGCCCAGGTTTCCGGGGCGTTGCGAGTCGGGGTGCTCGCGGCTGTGGTGGGGCTGGTGATCGCGGGGTCGGTGTTGCCGAGACGGTGGTGGACCGTGCTGGCGCTCGCCTTTGCCGCGGGTGCGCACTGACGGGGCCGAAGTGTTGGCCCTGAGCGCGAAGGCGAATGCAGCCGGGCCCTGGCTCCACGGGCTGATGGTTGCGGCGATCGCCGCGCTGGCGCTGTCGGGGATCGGTGCGCTGGCGGCGGGGTGGCGGATCGGCGCCCGGCCTGCATCGAGCGCTGCTGAATGAGGAAGGCATGTCGCGCGCCGGGCCGCTCGGGGCGGGGGATTGCAGGCGCCTGCGGCGAGTGCGCGCAAAAGAAAAACCGCCGAACGAAGGCTCCGATCTCCGTTCGGCGGGGTACCACGGCGCGAGGCCGCGGAAGTGGTCTGTGATGTGCCGATCGGGCCTCGCTGGGCGACCAGCCGCGATCGTTCTGAGGCTAGCGTATGCGCCGGCACGGAACGGTCAACGGGTTTGATGCGAATCGCGAAAAATGTCGCAAGTCTATGATAAATATAGACTTACGAGATCGGCTCGAGTCCGGAGCCGAGCCGCAAGGGCAGGGCGGGGCCCCTCAGGTGGAAGCGGAACCGTGAATCCCCTTGTTTTTGGGGGTCAGAAAGATCCCGATCGACTGGGCATCCGTCTCACTCCAGAGGAGTTTCTCCCATCATTCGCATTCTGTTGGGGTGTCAGAAGCGCGCTGCCGGTGCATCCGCCGGACCCACCGCGTTGGACGTCGTTGTGGGCGCGCGGGCGGGCGGGTGGGCCGGGAGGCTGGGCTCAGGGTGATTCGAGAGAAGATTCGTCGCGAGCAATGCGGCCAGGAGAAGAGCCGCACCGGCGATGATGAGCACGGCGATCGCGATTCGCGGGATGCCGGGCTTGGCGGCGGCCGGAGCCGGGATGGCGTCGAAGACGCTGAGTTCGTGACGGCCACCGGGTGCTGGGGCGGTCGGGTCCTCCCCCGGCGTCGGCGCGCGCGGGTGGGGCGGCGGTGCGTGCAGGGGGCGCGAAGGTCCGATGCCGAGAGACTGCCGGTCGGCGGGGGTTTCGAAGCGGGAGCCGCAGGACACGCAGAGCGCGTCGGTGGGGCGGACGGGGGCGGCGCAGGAGTGGCACCGTCCGAGCAGGTGGGCGACGCCCGGGGTCTTGGCGGCGCGCTCCCAGAACTGCCCGGTCGTTGGCCCGCGGATGATCGAATCGGTGCTGAGCCGCCCGCGCAGGGCCATGGCGCGGATCACGTCGTACGAGCAGCCCGGAAGGAAGGGGTTGCGGGGGTCGCGGATCTGCCAAGGCCCCATGGCGTTCTGGGTGGCTTGGCGGGAGAGAGGCTCGAAGAGCCCCCGGCAGGCTTCGCATTCGGCCGCATCGGGGGAGGGTTGCTCTT
>CANJRL010000097.1 GCA_947476675.1 Phycisphaerales bacterium | reverse complement strand
TCACCAGCCTCATCTCCGACCTGTACGGCACGCTCGACAGCCTCGCGATCGCGATCGAGCCCGAGCGCTCGCCCGACATCAGCGCCGCCTTCGCCGCGGCGTTGCCCGCCTGCCGTGCCTCGCCCGCGTCCACCGGCGAGGTGTCGGGCCAGTAGCGCTGCATGTACCCGAAGGTGTCGGCGCGCACCCTCGGCGGCTTGCCCCCCTTGGGCGTCAGGTCGCGCTTCAGCGAATCGGCCAGGAAGTCGCCCAGCGCCCCGACGCCCGACAACTGGATGTTCCCGTGCGCGTCGGTCTCGCGCTGCAGCATCGTGATCGTCGCGGCGATGGCGTTGCCCGCCCGGTCCTGGATGCCCTCCGACACCGAGATCAGGCACCGCCCCAGTCGCGAGTACACCCGGTCCACCGCCGCGGTGAAATGCTCGGGATCGAAGACCACTTCCGGCGTGTAGACCAGGTGCGGCCCGTCGTCCTCGCGCACCCGCGCCAGGGCCGAGGCGGCGGTCAGGAAGCCCGCGTGCCTGCCCATGATCACGTTGATCTTGATGCCCGGGAGGGCGCGGTTGTCGAGATTGTCGCCCATCGACGCGAGGGCCACGAAGCGGGCCGCGGAGGGGTAGCCCGGCGTGTGATCGCTCTCCTTCAGGTCGTTGTCGATGGTCTTGGGAACGTGGAAGCACCGCAGGTCGTAGCCCGACTTGTCGGCGAGTTCGAAGACGATGCGGCAGGTGTCCGAGGAATCGTTCCCCCCGATATAGAAGAAGTAGCGGATGTCGCGCTTCTTGAGGTGCTCGAGGATGCGCTCGCAGTACGCCGCGTCCGGCTTGTCACGGGTCGAGCCCAGCGCCGCCGAGGGCGTGCTCGCGACCAGGTCGAGGTCGGCCTGCGGGATGGCGTCGAGGGGGACGAACTCGTCTTTGGTCATCCCGCGCACGCCGTGCCGCGCGCCGAAGACGGCCCTGATCGTGCCGGCGCCTCGCAGCCCCTCGATCACCCCCACCAGGGATTGGTTGATGACGGCGGTCGGGCCGCCCGACTGGGCGATGACGGCGTTTCCAACGGGGAGTTTCGACATGCCGCGATCCTACCGGTCGCGGCGGTAGACTCGGCCCATGCGGCGAGCGGCGCGAGCGGCATGGTCAGCGGCGGCGGCGTGGTGCGTCGCCACCGGATGCGCCACCGACGACCGCGCCCGCCCGGCGCCGCGGCTCCAGTTCGGCGAGGCCGCCCAGCAGGGACAGCGCGTCGTGCTTTCCGCAACCTACGACCGGGCCTTCGACGCCGCCCGCCGCACACTCCGCGACATGGGCTTCACCCTGGCCCGCGTCGACGCGCGGGAAGGCGTCCTGCTCACGCGCCCCCGCTGGTCCGGCGGCGTCGCCACCCCGTGGATCGAGGGCGAAACGACCTTCTCTGACGAGGTTGATAGCGCGTTGAACACCACACGCCGCGTGGTCCGCGTCCGCCTCGACCGCCCGACGGGCGAAGGGGAGGCCGTCAACGCGGTCGTCGACGCGGTGGTCGAGCGAGTGTACACGCCCGGGAGGCAGGTGCAGACCACCTCCATCAGGCTCAGCGGCTACTACCAGGACATCGATCCCGCCACCGGCACGCCCCGCCCGCAGACCGTCGGCGTCTCCCGCGAGGATCCGGGGCTCGCGTCGGAGGTGGCGAAGCGGATCCGGGAGGCCTTGGCGTCGCCGGTCGAGCATGCCGAAGACCCGTGAGGGCCTGCGCGGGACACGAGGCGGCCGAGCCGTTCGTGGATTTTCGGCCTCGAAACGATGATTCTGGGTACAGAGGACCCCCGAGGATTGCCGAGCCTGAATGAGTGGCGTAGCCTGTAAGGCACGCTAGGAGTTTCCCGGGGTCGGTTGTCCGCCAGGCCATGTTTGCCGGGCGACGAAGGTGTCGGGGAGAAGGAAATGGAGTTTGCGCGTTGCGGTGACGCGCGAAGGGTAGACGCGTGCCTCCAGGACTGAGGAGCGCTCATGATGATGCAGGGCACGGAAGGCCACGTTTCGCGCGTGGTTGAGGCGACCGAGGCGGTGTGTTCCCTTCCCGCCATCGGGACACAGGATTGGTGCGACCGAGCCGCCGAGGCACTGTTGCGGCTGTTCCCGCGCGATCTGATCGCGCTCGCGATTCTCGAGGTTGAATCCGACGCTGGCGTCGCGCGCGTCGAGGCGGTCGGCGTCGCCGGCGCCGACCCGCGCGGGGATCGCGTCCCCGCGCTCCGCCGACGCTTCGACACCGCCCACCTGCTCGGATGGTGGCTGGGCGATCCGGCCTCATGGCGAGACGGCGCCGCCGCGGCACGGCTGGCGGACGCGGCGCCCCGTGCCTGGCCGACCTCCGACGGCTCGCGGCAGTGGGCGAGCCTGGGCGTCACCGAGGTGCTCGCCGGCGCGGCGCTGCTGGCGCGCGACGACCCGGCCCGGCTGATTGTGGTCGAGGTGGGCCGCCCCGAGGTTGGGCGGCTCTTCGAAGTCGCGGAGGATCCGGCGATCCTGGCCGCGACGCTCGGCGCCGTGGCGCGGCGCGCGATGCTCGCCTTCGGGACCGATCGGATCAGCCCGGCCCGGATGCTCACCCCGCGCGAGCAGGAGGTGCTGGAGCACCTGGCGCTCGGGCGGAGCGTCAAGGAGATCGCCGCCCGCCTCTCGCGCATCCCCCACACGGTGCACGACTACGTCAAGGCTCTGCACCGCAAGCTGCAGGCAAGCAGCCGCGGCGCGCTCATCGCCAAGGCCCTCGGCCACTCGATGGCCGGGGCCGGCGCGGACCGGGCGGAGTCGCGCCGCGCAAGCGCGGGCTGAACCGCCCAGCGGTAGATTTGCGCATGCGCTCGCGCGCGGAGGCGGCCATGCGGGGATCGACATCGATGCGGACGGCGCTCGAACGCGAGGCGGAGACGCTCCGCCTGCTCGGGGTGGAGATCATCCCGGTCGGTCGCCCCGCGCCGCCCGCCCCGTCGTCGGTCGCGCGCACCGCCGCCGCCGAGCCCGCGAGCCCGGGGGTCGGCGAGGCCAAGGCGGCCCTGCTCGCCGCCCTGCGCGCCCGCCACGATCTCGAGTGCGCGCACTGCACCCGCGCCACCGCCCACACCCGCACGGTGTTCGGGGAGGGGGACCCGTCCGCCTCGCTCATGTTTGTCGGCGAGGCCCCGGGCGCCGAGGAGGATCGGACGGGCCGCCCGTTCGTGGGCCGCGCCGGCCAGTTGCTCGACAGCATGATCACCGCCATGGGCCTCTCGCGAGACCGCGTCTTCATCGCGAACGTGCTGAAGGCCAGGCCCCTCGACAACGCCACCCCCACGCCCGCGGAGGCCGACCGGTGCGGCGTCTGGCTGAGGGAACAGATCGCGATCATCCAGCCCAGCGTGATCGTGACTCTCGGCAAGCCCGCCGCGGCGTTCCTGTTGGACACCAAGGAGGCCATCTCGGCGCTGCGCGGGCGCTGGGCGACGTACCGCGGCGGGCGGGGAGCGGACGGACGCGCCCTCGCGGCGGATATCCCGGTCATGGCGACCTTCCATCCGGCCTTCCTGCTCCGGCAGTACACCCCGGAGAACCGCAGGATGGTTTGGAGCGACCTGAAAGCCGCGATGGGGAAAATCAGTGGATAAATCATCCTCCCGGCGGTTGGGGATCGCGATGTTCGAACAGGTCTAAAATGCTCACGGAAACTCCTTGGCTCAACAGATAGAGGGATAACCCCTGAACCCAGCGAAAGGCCTGAAAATAAGGGCTGAAATGCCCTTTCGACGGGGCGCGCGCGCCGGTGGGCGCAAGAATCTTGTTGCGACGGAAACCCCCCGAGGGCACCGGACGAATATGATGGATCGACGTCCGTGACACAGCGGTCGTCATTGAAGCGAGCCAACCCCCACGAGGCCTGGCGCTTCAGCCCTCACGGGCAGAGCGCCGGGCTTTTTTCTTTTTCCATCATGGGGGAGGAGCGGGCTTGCGATATCTCAGTGTGACGGCATGGCGTCAGCGGGCCTCTCGCCGAAGTGCAACGCCGTGTCGGGCGGCAGGGGCTTGATCGAGCGCACGCGCGAGTCCAGCAGTTCGCCGCCGGCGAGGGAATAGTCGACCTCGAACGCGATCTCGATCTTGTCGCCGGGCTTGAGGCCGTCGGCGCTGACCGCCGGCCCGAGGGGGAAGGGCATGATCATCGCCCGCATGCCGCGCTTCTCCGAGTGCAGGCCGGGCAGGAAGTCGGGGATCTCCTCGTGCCGCGCGCGGAACTCGGAGCCGGGCTTGCCCGCCTCGGGCACGGAGACCACCTCGGCGCGCACGGTGTAGACCACCGTTTTTTGCGTGGGCGGCAGCGGCGACTTCTTTCCGCAGGCCGGCATTAAGGAGAGGAGGGTGGCGAGCAGCAGCCGCATCGCGAGCGAGAGTGTGGGGCGCATGGGGGTCGTCCGTACCAACAAAAAGGCTCCCGTTCGCCGGGAGCCTCGCGGGTGCCGGGGTGGAGCGGTCGCGGGCTTATTGGGCGACGGCGAGCAGATCGGCGACCTTGCGGAGGTCGGGGGCGAGGACGGGGGTGTACTTCATGGAGAAGGTCACGCCGCGCTCGGCGCGGGCGATCTTGGCGGACTTCTCGCGGACCTCCCACGGGCGCCCGCCGCGCGAGCGGACGAGCAGGGTCTGCATGCGTTCGCGGCTGCCCTTCTTGAGGGCCCGCTTGATGTCCGCATCGGTGCGCATGAGGCGGAGCACGGTCTGCTCGTCGTCCACCGTGCCCGGCGAGCGGGTGACGGTGAGGCGGACGGTCTGGCCGGGCTTGAGCGAGTCGATGTTCAGGGCGGTCATGGTCGGCGCCTCGCAGGAGTCGTCAGAAAGGTGGGGCTGGCTTGGTCCGCGTCGGCGCGGCTCCGCCGGCCAGAAAAGGGAGAAGATTGTAGCAGGCCCCGGGGCCGGCGTCGCGGGTCGGCATCGCCTCCCCCGGGCGCCGATGTGGCGGGCGGCGATCGGCGCGTGCACGGCGATGGCAGGCCGGAGATCCCGTCGTGAGCGGGCCCGGAACGGCCGAAATCGCGCTTCCCGGGGCCCAAACCGCGATTCCGGGGCATCTTCGCGCCGCGCGGTTGGAGCGATGCGGAGCGTCCGTACACTTTTCGCCATGAGCGACACGCAACCCAACCAGCCCAGCGAACCCCAGCGGACCTGGGACCCCTTCGACCCCTCCGCCCCCCACCACCAGAAGCCGCGGCTGCGCCCCATCCGGGGATTCATGGCCCAGCACGACAACCAACCCCTCATGGGCCTGGCCGACGCCCGGAGCATCTCGGAAAAGGTGGTCTTCACCAGCCCGGCGGCTCAACTGATCCTGCCCCACCTCACCGGGGAGTTCGACGTCGACACCATCGTCAAGCGGGTGAACGAGGCCGTTGACTCTCAGCCGAACCTCAAGGGCATGGAGCGGCTCGCGAGGCCGGTGCTCGAGCAGTTCATCGCCCAACTCGACGACGCCGCGCTGATCGAGGGCCCCAACTTCGAGCGCCTGCTCGTCAAGGCCCGCGCTGACTTCGAGTCGGCGCCCAACCTGCCCCCCTCGGTGACCGCGGCGTTCGCCGACGCGCTGGTGCAGCAGGAGTTCGGCGAGGACACCACCGAGGAGCAGAAGACCGAGCACGGCCCGAAGCGGCTCCGGGGGGCCTTCGACGCGTGGATCGCGGAGAGCCTCAAGCAGGCCGAGGACCCGAGTTTCGACGCTCTTCCCCGGGCCATCGTGGCGCCGCACATTGATTACCCGCGCGGGTGGCTGAACTACGGCGCGATCTACGGCCGGATGCGGGTGGTCGACAAGCCGGACCGGATCATCATCCTCGGCACGAACCACTTCGGCTTCGGGACCGGGGTGGTGGGGTGCGACAAGGGCTTCGCGACGCCCCTGGGCGTCTCGCCCCTGGCATCCGATGTGCACGAGGCGCTGAGCAAGCGCCTGGGCGCCGACAGCTCGGTGAGACTCTTCGCGAACAAATACGACCACGAGCGCGAGCACTCGATCGAGCTGCACGTCGCCTGGGCCCAGCACGTCTTCGGCCCCGCGGAGGGCCAGGACGGGACGCACGTGCCGGTGTTCGCGGCGCTGGTGCACGACCCCACGGTGAAGGCCGGGCAGTCGTACGACGGCAAGGGCGTGGGCATGGCCGAGTTTGTCGAGGCGATGAAGGCTGTGGTCGCCGACCTGCCGGGCCGCACGCTCATCGTCTCCTCGGCGGACCTCAGCCACGTCGGCCCCCAGTTCGGCGACCAGGTGGCCCTCGCCGGGGAGGAGAAGGACAACCCCCAGGGCGTCGGGCTGCGCAACAAGGCGATCCAGCAGGACCGCCAGATGCTGGAGATGTTCAGCAAGAACAAGCCCGATGAACTGGTCGCGGCGATGGCGTGGCAGCGCAACCCCACGCGATGGTGCTCCATCGGCAACATGGTCGCGACGCTCAAGATCGTCCAGCCCACCGAGGTGCGACTGCTCAACTACGCCGCGGCGATGGACCAGCAGGGCATGGGCATGGTGAGTTCGTGCGCGGCGGCGATGTTCTGAGCACGCCGCGGGTGATCGCGATGATCGCCGCGGCGGTGCTCGCGGCTGCCGGGGCCGTGTCGCTCGCCATGGTCCGCGTGCCGCGGCTGCGCCGGAGGGGCCGCCCGGACCTGCCGATCGTCGGCGAGATCTCGGCGACCACGCTGCTGGTCTTCGGCCTCGTCTGCTTCGGGCTGGGGTACCACGTCGCGGCGCACGCCTTCGCGTGGCGCGCCCTCAAGGCGCCGATGGGCTGGGCCCTCGGCGTGGCTGCCCTCGCCGTCGCCGGGTCGCTCGCCGCCGACGGGTTGCAGTCGCGGCTCTCTGCCGAGGAGCGAGACAAGGGTGGCTGACGCGCGATCACCGCCGCTCGGTCAGCGGCATGAGCATCTCGACGGTCGAGGGCCGGAAGCCGCAGGACGCGAAGACGGCCCGTGCCGCCTCGTTGGCCCACGCGGTCTCGAGGCGGATGCGGCCCACGCCGACCTCGCGAAAGTGGGTGGTCGCGGCGTGGACCAGGGCCCGTGCCGCTCCGCTCTTGCGGTGCTCGGGCTCGACCCACACGTCGTGGATCCAGCCCGATTCGGGGATCCAGTAGATGGGAACCTCGGGCTCGACCGTGCCGACGAGGTAGCCGACGACCCCCGCGCCCGGGGCCTCGGCGACCAGGAAGACCGAGCGGCGATCGCGGATGCGCTCGGGGAGCCACCGCGCGTAGCGCTCGACGATGTCCTCGCGGAAGCCGAAGCGGTCCGGGTCCATCGCGCGGTGGAGTTCGCAGATCGAGCGGACCATGGGGAGCACGGCCGGGATGTCGGCGTCGGCCGCGCGGCGGACGGAGAGGGCGCCGCCCGGCTTGGCGGCGAGCCGCCTGCGGATCGTCTCGCGCACGCGGGGCCACTCCTCGGCGATGACGCTGAAGTACACGGTGTCGCGGTGGAAGCCGTCGGGCTGGCGGCGGTGGCGGCGGAGCGTGCCCTCGCGCACCGCGCCCAGGGCCGCGATGGCCCGCTGGCTGACGAGGTTGCGCCCGTCGCACTTGATGGTGACGCGCTCGCAGCCCATGGCCTCGAAGGCGTGGCGGAGCAGGAGGAGTTTGCACTCGGGGTTGACGCGCGTGCCGCGTGAAGCGGGGGCGTACCAGGTGGAGCCGATCTCGACGGAGCGGTCCTTGGGGTTGATGTCCATGAACGCGGTGGAGCCGACGAGCGCGCCGGAGCATTGGTCGAGCGCGGCAAAGGGCAGGAGATTGGGGGTGGCGTTGCGCTGGCGCAGCCAGGCGCGGAGGGTGTCGCGCGTCCAGGGCTTGGGCGACTCGATGAAGTAGTCGAGCGTGCCGGGCGGGGTGATGTCGAAGAGGGCGTCCTCGTGCTCGGCCGCGAAGGGGACGAGGGTGATGGTGTCGCCTTCGAGCGTGACGGGGGGCCAGGGGGAGGGCATGTCACCCCGCCTTGCGTCGCCGGCCGTTGCCCCGCGCGCGGCCGGTCAGCGGCTCGATCTTGACGATGTGGAGCAGGTTGTACCAGACGATCCGCTCGGCGACGCCGCCCTTCCCGCCCTCGCCCACGGCGACGATCGAGCGCCCGACGATGGCCATCTCGGGGTGCATGACATCGGCGTGCTGCCCGCTGCTGATGAGCATTCGGAACGGCTCGAACGGGCGCTTGTCGAGCATTGACTTGAGATCGTCGGGGCGCATGAACGAGTATAGACGCGGAACGAACAAGCCCAGGGACGCGTGCCCCTGGGCTCTGGTTGGGTGCGGGCTTGATGTTGGGAGCGGGAGACGAATCAGCCCTTCGCCATCTTCTCCGCCTTGGCCCGTGCGTCGTCGAGGGTGCCGACGTACATGAACGCGCCCTCGGGCAGGTCGTCGCCCTCGCCGTTGCACAGCCGCTCGAAGGAGTCGATGGTCTGGTCCAGGGGCGTCGTGACGCCCGGGAAGCCCGTGAACACCTCGGCGACGTAGAAGGGCTGGCTGAGGAAGCGCTCGATCTTGCGGGCCCGCTGCACCGTCTTCTTGTCCTCTTCGGACAGTTCGTCGATGCCCAGGATCGCGATGATGTCCTGCAGGTCCTTGTAGCGCTGCAGGATGACCTGCACCCGGCGGCTCACCTTGTAGTGGCGCTCGCCGATGATGCCGGGGTCGAGGATGCGCGAGGTGGAGGCGAGGGGATCGACCGCGGGGTAGATGCCCTTGTCCGCGATGCCGCGGGAGAGCACGACGAAGGCGTCGAGGTGGCCGAAGGCCGTCGCGGGCGCCGGGTCGGTGAGGTCGTCGGCGGGGACGTAGATCGCCTGCACGGAGGTGATGGCGCCCTTGGCGGTGGAGGTGATGCGCTCCTGCATCTCGCCCATCTCGGTGGAGAGGGTGGGCTGGTAGCCGACGGCGCTGGGCATGCGGCCCAGGAGCGCGGAGACCTCGGAGCCCGCCTGGGTGAAGCGGAAGACGTTGTCCACGAACATCAGGGTCTCTTTGCCCGAGGCGTCGCGGAACTCCTCGGCCATGGTCAGGGCCGAGAGGCCGACGCGGAGGCGGGCGCCCGGCGGCTCGTTCATCTGGCCGAAGACCATCGCCACCTTGTCGAGCACGTGGGCGGTCTTGCCCGAGGAGTCGGTGTACTGGGCCTCGGCCATCTCGCGCCAGAGGTCGTTGCCCTCGCGGGTGCGCTCGCCGACGCCGGCGAACACGGAGTAGCCGCCGAAGTTGCGGGCCACGCGGGCGATCATCTCCTGGATGACGACGGTCTTGCCGACGCCGGCGCCGCCGAACAGGCCGATCTTGCCGCCGCGGACGAAGGGGCAGAGGAGGTCGACGACCTTGATGCCGGTGGGGAGGATCTCGGTCTTGGGGTTGAGTTGATCGAACTCGGGGGGAGCGCGGTGGATGGAGGAGCGCTTGCCCGAGGCGACGGGGCCCTTCTTGTCGATGGGCTCGCCGAGGAGGTTGAAGACGCGGCCCAGGACGGGCTCGCCGACCGGGACGGCGACGGCGCCGCCGGTGTCGACGCAGGCCATCCCGCGCGAGAGGCCGTCGGTGGAGCCGAGGGCGACGGCGCGGACGCGCCCGCCGCCGAGGTGCTGGGCGACCTCGCCGACGAGGTGGATCTCGCCGGCCTTGGTCTGGCCGCTGACGGTGATGGCGTTGTAGATGGAGGGGAGCGCATCCTCGGGGAACTGCGCGTCGAAGGTGGAGCCGATGACCTGGGTGACAACGCCGGTGGCGGGCATGGGTCGATTCTCCGAAGGGCGGGCCAAAGGGGCCGGAGGCCGGGCGGGACCGGGGGCGCCGGAAGGGGGCAAGAGGATAGCGGGGAGGGGCGGGGAAGGCGAAGGGGTCATCGGGCGACACACGCGGTCTCCGCCGGGCACGCGCTGCAGACCCCTCTCCCCGCTAGGGGTTCGGGAGAGAGTCGCCGCGCAGCGGCAGGGTGACGGCACGCATTCCTGAACGCCTTGGCGAGACGCGACCGTCAGAGAGCGTTCCCAGCATCGATGACGAACGCCCCGCGACCGCCGCGTTCTCGCCGCGTGAAGAACGCGCCGACGCTGAGCAACTTCGCCACAACTCATTCACCGGCCGGAACCGATACATCCGAAGGCCGTAAGCCTGCTTCGATCGGGTGGCGTGCACCCTCCGCGGCAGGCGTGGCAAGGAGGTGTCGGATGGCGTGGAATCGAGGAATCCTGGGAGGCCTTCTCGCGGTGTCCGCGATCGCGATGATGTCGGCCGCGTCGAGCGCCCAGGGCGTCCCGCCGAACTACTCGTGGAACTGGGTCACCATCGGCGCCCCAGGCAACCGGGGGACGCTGCCGTCCGAGGTGGGCTACGTTCCCGGGCTCCCCAGCGTCGGCGCTGTGGCCCAGACCTTTCGCATGGCCACGACGCCGGTCACCACCGGCCAGTGGTGGGAGTTCATGCAGGAATACAAGTACTTCATCTCGCCGCAGAACGCCGGCGACTTTGGTTTCACGAACACCAACTGGTTTGGCGGCTTCGATCCCCAGGGCGTTCCCCAATACCAGCCGCCCCCGGCGGCAGGGCTGAACGGCATCCGTGAGGCCGGCTGGCGCTACATGGCCCGCTTCGTCAACTGGCTCAACAACGGCAAGCCCGACCACACCCGCGCCACCGCCGCCGACTTCGAGCGCGGCGTCTACGACACCTCGACCTTCGGGCGCGATGCCAACGGCAACCTCACCGATATCACGACCCCCGCGGCAGGCGCGAAGTTCTGGATCCCCAACCTCGATCAGTTCATCAAGGCGGCCTACTACGACCCAAACAAGTACGGGCCCGGGCAGGAGGGGTACTGGTTTCACCCCGGAGGCCAGGACACGCCGCTGCGGCCGGGCCTTCCCGGCGAGCCGGGGGCGCAGACCTCCTACGGGGCGAACATCAACCTGCTCGGTCACTACCCCGCCGCTGGCTCGTACCCCAACGTCTCGGCGCCGTGGGGGCTGCTCGACGTGTCGGGCGGTGGGGGCGAACTGCTGCCCGGGAGTTTTGGGAACTACCTCTTGGGGAAGGGCACCCCTCCCGGGGGCTTCTTTCTTCAGGAGAACGACCAGATCAACAGGTGGGGCTGGGTTCTCCCGGAGGATCCGCTGCCCTTTAACACGACGTTTCGGCTCGCAAGCATCGTTCCGTCACCACCGGTCGCGCTGCTC
>CANJRL010000096.1 GCA_947476675.1 Phycisphaerales bacterium | reverse complement strand
GGAACTGCCGAAGATGACGGCGCCGACGCTGGCGATGGCGGCGCTGGACCCGACCCAGACCGACGACCGCCGCAAGGGCTGGACCGAGCAGATGGCCAAGGCGCCCAAGGCGACGGTGATCTTCTTCGAGCAGACGCGCCACTTCATCATGGACGACCGGACGACCGAGTTCGACGCCGCGATCGCCGGGTTCGTCGCGGGCAAGGAAGTGACCGGGTACACCGCCCCGGCGCCGGCCCCCGCGCCCACGCCCAAGCCCGCCCCGGCGCCGACCCCCGCGCCGGAACCGGCCGGCCCGGCCCAGGTGAAGCCGGCCCCTCACGCTCCGTGAGTTGAGCAGCCCCGACGACGTCTCGAGCGCGGCCTGCCCCTGCCGGGCGGGCCGCTGTTCTCTCGGCGGCGCCTGGCGCCTGCGCGGTGTGGTACGACTGTGGGCGTGACGACCGCGCCGCCCAGCACCCCGCACGCCGCCGACCGGCTGATCGAGGCCATGGACCGCGCCGGGGCCCCGGCCTGCGTGGGGCTCGATCCGGTGCTGGAGAAGTTGCCCCCGGCGGTGGTCGCGGCGTCCGCCGGCGATCCGGCCGCGGCGATCGAGCGGTTCAGCCTCGGCGTGCTCGAAGCGTGCGCCGGGATCATCGGCGCCGTCAAGCCCCAGAGCGCGTGCTACGAGCGCTACGGCGCCGCCGGGGTCGCGGCGCTGGAGCGGGTGTGCGCGGAAGCGCGGCGGCTGGGCTTCGCCGTGATCCTGGATGTGAAGCGGGGTGACATCGGCGTGACGGCGGAGCACTACGCGCAGGCCGCGTTCGGCGTGATGGGCGCCGATTTCGCGACGATCAGCGGCTCCATGGGCCCGGACACGATCGAGCCGTGGCTCGCGCCTCAGTGGGCGGACAGGGGGGTGTTCGTGCTGGTGCGCACGAGCAACCCGGGGAGCGACGCGCTGCAGAGCGTTGCGATTCCATCCCCTCACCCGGCCGCGGCTGCGCCGCGTCCGGCCTCTCCCGCGAGGGGAGAGGGGGCGGAGACCGTCGCCGAGCGCATGGCGCGGATGGTTGACGAGATCGGGGCTTCGCGCGTGGGTACGCAGGGCTTCTCGAACGTGGGCGCGGTGGTGGCGGCGACCAAGCCGGCGGACGCGGCGCGGCTGAGGGCGCTCATGCCTCGGGCGATCTTCCTCGTGCCCGGCTTCGGCGCCCAGGGGGGGACGACGGAGACGGTGCGCGAGTTGTTCGATGCGCAGGGCCGGGGCGCGGTGGTGACTGCGAGCCGCTCGGTGATCTACCCGGGGGGTGAGCGGTGGGGGGAGGCCGGGCACGCGGGGTGGACTGAGGCGGTGAGGGAGGCGGCGGGGCGGTTGCGTCAGGAACTGGCTGCCGTCGCCGAACCGGGCTGATTCGCGCTCTCGTCGATGGAAGTCTGCGCGAACTTAAGGAACCGCCCCGCCTCGGCTTCCGAAACGAACGCGCGATCCGGAACAAAGATCATTTGTCGCGTTCTTGCCCTAAAGAAGAGGCAGAGCCCGGAGTTGGTGCGGACCGCCCGGTCAAACAAACGCCACTCGTGCATGCACACCGAGCCTGCCGCCTCGACTCGGCACCCATCCGGGCCGAGGATCACTTTCCGGCGACCAAGATCGCCCGCCGTTGGCGACCTGTCGATGAGCCGCATCGACACTGCGGCTTGACTTCGAACCATCATTCGAACGCTCGACGCGATGATCGCACGCGCCAACAGGAACTCGGCGAGCACAACCAACGCCGTCAACGCCGCCGGGCCTCCCGTGCCCCTCAGTGGTGTCCAGTTCTCGATCAGGGTGTACGTCGGGACCATCGCGAGCGCGAGCATCGTCCACGCAATCAGTGCTGGTCCCAGGAGGAACTTTCGCATGGGTGGCCGAAGCGCGGTGCGGCGCAAACTCGCCCGGATCTGCGCTACGACATCGCCCTCGGTTTGCTCGAACTCGACCGACAGCTCCACGCGCGACCGCCTTCCCTCACATCGGCTTCTTGCTGATCGTCACGTCGTAGACGGTCAGCAGTTTCTCCTTGTCGAAGACCATCTCCTGGCGCGAGAGGCCGACGACGTCGTACTCGTGGGTGAGTTCGATCGCGTCCACCGGGCAGGCCTCCTCGCACATGCCGCAGAAGATGCAGCGCAGTTCGTCGATCTCGAACTTCGCGGGGTACTTCTCGCGGTCGTCCCAGGGGCTCTCGGCGGCGACGATGTGGATGCAGTTGGCGGGGCAGAGGGTGGGGCACATCATGCAGGCGACGCACTTGACGCGGCCCTGCTCGTCGCGGTTGAGGCGGTGCACGCCGCGGAAGTTGCCCTTGTTGATCCCGCCCTGCTCGACCGGCATGTCCTCGCGGCGCTGTTCGGGGTACTGGATGGTCCGCGAGGTCGGGCCCTGCCCGAAGGACGTGAAGAAGTGCCGCATGGTCGTGCCGAAGCCCTTGATGATCTCGGGGATGTAGACCGACTCCAGCCGCGTCATCGGGGGGGCGTCGAGGCGCACGATGTCGGACTCGCGGATGGTCATGGGGAGAGATTCTAGCAGGGCGGCGCTCAGGGCCCCGCGCCCGCGAGCCGCTCGGCGACGGCGATTTCGGCGGCGGCTTCGAGCAGCGCCGGGCCCAGGGCCAGGGCCTTCGCCCGGGCCATGCCAGGGGGGGTGATGACGCGCTGCTCCGCCGTCGACTTGAAGAAGCGCAACGTCACCTCGGATGGCGCGCCGACGAGCACCAGCACCGGGGCGCCGACGCCCTGCGCGCACTCCGCGACCGCGCCCACGGCCTTGCCCCACAGGTCCGTCTCGTCCACGCGCCCGCAACCCGTGATGACGAGATCGGCCCGCGCGGCCCGCTCCGCGAAGCCCAGCGCCTTCAGGAGGGTTTGGGTGGTGAGATCGTTCCATGAACCGTCGCACCAGCGCTGGGTGAGCCCCCAGGCCAGGCCGCCCGCCGCGCCGGTCCATTCCTCGTAGGGATCGGTGCCCCACTTCAGCCTCTTCCTGATGACCTTGGCGTAGTGCTCGAGGCCGGAGGCGAGGCGGATGGCGGCGGAATCATCGGCGCCCTTCTGCGGCGCGAAGACAGGCGCCGTGCCTTCCGGGCCGAGCATCGGAGAATCGACATCGCACAGCGCGCCCAGGTCCAACCGCCGCACGCGCGGGTCGGCGAACGAGATGTCGACGTCGACGATGCGGAGCAAGTCTCCCCCGGTCGGGCGCTCGATGAGGTTGTTGAACTCGTCGCGGAACTTGACGCCGAGAGCGGCGGCGGCGCCGGCGCCTCCATCGCACGTTGCGCTGTTGCCCAGGCCGACCAGCACCCGCTCGGCCCCCGCGTCGGCGGCGCGCAGGATCAGTTGGCCGACGCCGAAGGTCGTCGTCCTCTCCGGGTCGCGGCGATCGGGCGGCACGAGCGCGAGGCCCGCCGCGGACGACATCTCGATGATCGCGGTGTAGACGAGATCCTCCGCGCCCGGCTCGCCTTCGCCCTCCTCATCGTCGTCTTCGCGCGATGACCTCGCTTGCACCATCCCCAGCGCGAAGCGCGCTTCGACGGGCTCGCCCAGAGGCCCGACGACGGTCGCGGTCCTGAAATCGCGCTCGCCCACGACCGGGAACAGGTCGACGAAGCCCGCCCCTCCGTCGGTCATCGGGCACAGGTCGAGGTCGATCGGCTTCCCATCGCGCTCGGCGGCGCGCCGCGCTCCCCGCGCGATCGCCTCCGCGGCCTGCGTCGCCGACATCGATTCCTTGTAGGCGTCGGGCGCGATCAGGATCCGCATGTGCCCTCCCTCGCGGCGCGGGCGTCACGGCGCCTGGTCGGCGCCTTCGTTGAGCATGGTCGCGACGATCGAATCGAACCGCTCGCGCATCTTCGTGTATTCCTCGCCCGTCGCCGGCCCGCTGAAGCCGGTGTAGACCGCCCGCACGCGCGAGCGGCCGTCGACAAAGACCAGCGTCGGGAACGCCTTGATCTCCTTGAGCACGGGGAACGCGTCGGCCCGCTGCTGCTTGTCCGTCGTGCCGGCGAGGAGGAGGGGGAAAGCGGCTTTGCTCCGCTCGCGGTAGATGCGCACCTGGCGCAGGTCGCGCTCGCGGTCGCCGGTGACCTCGAAGGCGAGCCCGGTGACCGCGAGGCCCCGGGGGCCCCATCGCCCCACCATCTCGTTGAGAGCCGCGGTCGCGTCCTTGCAGTTGGGGCACCAGGTGCCGAAGAGGTACAGGATGCGGGCCCGTGCCCCGCCCCCGACGCTCGTGTCGCCGAGCGTGACTGCCGCGCCGTCGGGCGATGTGTACGAAAGATCGCCGATGCGCGTGTCGTCCGCGACCTCCGCCATCGCGAAGGCGTCGGGGAGCGAGGCGCCGGGGTCCGGTGTCGCCGTCCACGCGGTCCGCGAGGCCGGGCCGGAGAAAAACTCGCCGTTGAGGGAGCCGTCCGCGCCAACCCTGGCGGTGAAGAGGAAGGCGTGCACGCCGTTGAAGGTCGAGAGCGTCAGCGTCCCGTCGCGGACGTCTCCGGAGAGATATCGGTAGTCGCCGGTCGTGGTCAGGAACGTGGCGGCGAGCGGGAAGCGCGTGGTCGCTCCCTCCTTCGCCGGGCCGAGCACGAGCACCGCCGGGTCCGCCTCTCCCTCGAACCGCACCGCGTAGCGCGTCCGGAGGCGCTGCTCCGGGAAGGAGATCGACCTGGTCTTTGCCGGCCCGGCGTCGGGTCGGGCGGCGCCGAAGACCATGCGCACCACCTCGTCCTTCCCGCGGCGGCGCGAGAACCCGCCCTCCATCGAAGCGCCGTTCGCGGCGATCCGCGCCCTGATCTCGGCGTCGTAGTAGTCGAGGCGGAAGACAAGGTCGTCGCCGTCCCACCGAACGAGCGGGATCTCCTGCGCCTCCGGCCCGTTGACGAGAAACGCGGCGATCCCCGCCGGTCGATCGTCTGTGGTCGGATGCTGGATGCGCAGGATGAAGGGCAGCGGTCCTCCCGCGGTGCGGAGCAGGCCGCGCCAATCGCCGTCCTGGATCGTGGGCCGGGCCCCCGGCTCGCCCGCGGCGGAGCAGGCCGCGAAACCGACCGCGAACACGAGCGATGCCGCCGCGAGGATCTTCATGCCTTGATGGTACCCCCCGGGCGGCCTACTTCTTTGCGTTGCCGATGTGCCTGTCGAGGAACCTGACCATGCGCTCGTAGAAGATGATCCGGTTGCGGAGTTTCGCGAAGCCGTGGCCCTCGTCGGGGAAGAAGACCAGTTCGGGGTCGTCGCCGCGCTCCTGGAGGGTGACGGCAAGTTGCATCGCCTCGCCCACGGGCACGCGGGGATCGTTGAGCCCATGGCCGATCATCATGGGGACCTTGATCCTGTCGACCTGGAGCAAGGGCGAGATCGACTTCAGGAACTCCGGGTCGGTCAGCGGGCCGTACTCCGCCTCGCGCAGCGCCCGCCGATACCCCGAAGTCTGTTGCAGGAAGGTCTGCATGTTCACGATGCCGACGATGTCGATCCCGGCGCCGAACAGGTCGCCCCCCTCGACCAGGCACGCGACCGACATGAACCCGCCGTACGACCCCCCATAGGTCGCGATGCGCCCCTTCTGCGCGTAGCCCTCGGCGACGAGCCACTTCGCCGCCTCGACGCCGTCCTTCACCGAATCCCACCGCTTCTTGTAGTTGTCCATCATCTGGTAGTCGCGCCCGTAGCCGGTGGAGCCGCGGACATTGGGCAGCATCACCCCGTAGCCGCGGGAAACCAAGTACTGCGACACGCGGTCGAAGACCGGGCGGCTCTGGCCCTCGGGGCCACCGTGGTAGTTGACCACGAAGGGGACCGGCCGGCCCTTGGCCGCGCCCGCGGGGAGGTACAGGAACGCCGGGACCTCGAGCCCGTCGAACGAGGTGTACTTGACCAGTTGCGGCAGCGCGAAGCCCGTGAGGTCGAGCGTCTCGTTGTCCATCCGCGCGGTCAGGGGCTTGGGCTCGGCGGGTTTGGCGAGGTCGGTCAGGTACGCCAGCGTCGGGGTCTTGGCGTTGTTGAGCGTGTAGACAAGCGTCGAGCCGCGGAGGAACGAGGCGCTCTGGAGCCCCCGGTCGATCCTGGGCAGGGGCGCCTCCTGGAACGACGGGAGAGCGAAGGCGCGAAGCGTCGAGTAGCCGTCCTCGTTGTGCGAGGTGACGAGGAAGGTCTTCTCGGGGTTCAGCGCCGCGGCGTCGAGTTCCCACGCGCCCAGCGAGGGCAGGGCCTCCTTCACCGGTGCGCCGGCGGCGTCCGCGAGGTCGCGGATGAACAGGCGGCTCTTGCCGTCCCTGGCGTCGCTCTGCACCAGGGCCTGCCTCTCCCCGGGCAGATAGCCGACGATGGTGTTGGCCGACTCCGTGCCCTCGGCGGTGGCGCTGATGTCGCGCAGCGACCCGGTCTTGATGTCGAGCTCGTAGGCGCGCGAGTCCGACGCCGAGCGGTACACCGAGACCAGCGCGCGGCCCCCGTCGCGGGTGATGTCGCCGGCCGTCCAGTCGCCCTCTCTGGCCAGGATCTTCGCCGACTGCTTGCTCGCGATGTCGTAGCGGTAGAGGTGGAAATCCCTGGGGTTCGCGTCGTTGCCGCGGTACAGGAAGCCGCTGCCGTCGTGCAGCCACGCGTCGACGCGGAACTGCACGTCCTTGTTCTGGAGGACCGGGACGACCGAATCGTCGGCGAGGTTGAGCAGCCAGACGTTGGTGTTCTCGTTGCCGCCGACCCCGGCGGAGAGCGTCGCCCACCGGCCGTCGTCGGAGATCGAGTACGACGAGATCCCGTCCTTGAAGTCGGTGAGCCGCTTCATGGGGGCCTTCGCGTCCGCGCCGGGACCTCGCTTGAAGAGTTGATTCACGCCGTCCTGCCAGTCGATGCAGTAGACCTCACCCTTGGGGCCGAGCTGCACGCTTGTCGGCGTGCGCACGCGGAGGAAGTTCGCGATCGTCGGGCCGGATCCCGTCTTCGCGCCCGCTCCCGACGGGGCCGCCGGGGCGCTCTTGCTCTGCGGCTGCGCGAACGCGGGGAGGGTGAGCGCCGCCGACATCAGCAGCGTGGCGGCGGCGAAGGGAACACGCGGAAGCATGGGGGGTCTCCGTACGGGCGGCGAGACAACCATCGCCCGTCGAGCCCGAAGATACCGCGCCCCCGGCGTTCCGGAGGCGAGGGGAGCATTCCGGGCGCAAACCCCACAATGCCGCCCAGCCCGAGTCAGCGACCCGGGGAGGGCAGGTAGATCACGGTCCCGTTCTCCGCGTCGCGACGGCCCTCGACGCAGTCGACGATCACCGACGCGACATCCTCGGGCTTGAGGCACGCCGAGGGCGGCACGGCCTTCTTGCTGAAGATCGAGCGGAGCATCGGCGTCTCGACCGCGCCGGGCCCGACCGCGAACGCCCGGATGCCCTTCGCCTTCCCCTCGCGGGCGGCGCTGAGCGTCAGCAGGTTCACCGCGGCCTTGGCCGCGCCGTACGCGAAGAAGCCCGCGAAGGGATCCCTGGCGGCCATCGACGACACGCTGACGATGCAGCCCCGGCGCTGCGCCGCGAACGTCGGCCACGCCGCCGCGATCAGGTTGGCCGGCGCCTCGGCGTTGACCGCGAACGCGGCCCGCACGACCTCGGGCGTGTGCTTCTCGATCGGCATCAGGGGCGCTGCGCCCGCGCTGTTGATCAGCGCGTCGATCCGACCGAATCGCTCCAGCGCGCCGCGCACCATCCGCGCCGGCTGGCTCGCATCCGCGACGTCGGCCGCGATCGACGCCACCCTCGACGCGTCGCCGACGGAAGCGGCGGCGCCCGCCGCTTCGCGGAGCCGGGCCTCATCGCGCGCAACGAGCACAACGCCCCAGCCGCGTCCGGCGAGCATCCGCGCCGCGGCCAGGCCGATGCCGGAACTTGCCCCGGTGATGATCGCCACGGAGGAGTCGGGAACGGTCATGGCCCGATGCTATTCGCGTCGCTGCGCCCGCGGATGCACCGCCTCGCGCGCGAGCCTGCATGAGCCAGAGCCACGCGCTACACTGCGCGCGATGCCCACGCCCGCCCCGAAGGCCCACGAGTGCCCGCCGCTCACCAAGATCGTGGCGACGGTGGGCCCCTCGTCGGAGTCGATCGATGCGCTGCGCAGGCTCGCCGCCGCAGGCGTGTCGGTCTTCCGGCTGAACTTCTCGCACGGGACGATGGACGACCACGCCGCCCGGCTCCGCAACATCCGCGCCATCGAGAAGGACACCGGCCAGCCGCTGGCGGTGCTGGGCGATCTCTGCGGCCCGAAGATCCGAGTCGGGCGCGTGGCGGCGCCGGGGATCGAGGTGGCCTCGGGGCAGGACGTTGTGCTCCGCGCGGGGGAGTTCGATGCAAGGCCCGGCGCCGCGCCGATCCTGTCCTGCACCTACCCGGGGCTCGCGAAGGATGTGAGGCCCGGCGCCAGGGTGCTGGTCAACGACGGCGCGGTGCGCATGCTCGCCGTCGAGCGGGCCGCGGGCGACGAGCCCTCCGACCTGCGGTGCCGCGTCACCGTGGGCGGGCTCATCACAAGCGGGAAGGGCGTGAACCTTCCCGACACCGAGATCGCGCTCCCGGCGATGACCGACAACGATCGGCACTGGGTCGCCTGGGCGGTGGAGCACGAGGTGGACTTCCTCGCGCTCTCCTTCGTGCGCACGGCCCAGGACGTGGGCGAACTCCGCGTGCTCCTCTCCGCCGCGGCCCACGGCTCGGTCACGGTCAAGGGGCGGGGAGACGCCGCCGCCGTCACCGGCCCGATCCCGATCATCGCCAAGATCGAGAAGCCCCAGGCGCTCCACAACATCGACGCGATCCTCGAGCAGGCCGACGGCATCATGGTGGCGCGGGGCGATCTGGGCGTCGAGCTCGACCCGGCCCGCGTCCCCATCGAGCAGAAGAAGCTCATCGCCCGGGCCAGGGAGTTCGGCAAGCCCTGCATCGTCGCGACGCAGATGCTCGAGACCATGATCGAGAAATCGATCCCCACCCGCGCCGAGGCCAGCGACGTGGCCAACGCCATCCTCGACGGCGCCGACGCGGTGATGCTCTCCGCCGAGACCGCCGCCGGCCGCCACCCGACGCTCGTCGTCGAGACCATGCGCCGCATCTGCCAGGCCACCGAGGACCACCTGCGCGACGCGCCGCGCACGTTCGGCCCTCCGTCGCGCCTCCGCGAGGCCCGCGACATCCCCGCCGCCGTCGCCCACGGCGCGTGGACCATGTACGACGATGTCGACGCCGACCTCGTTGTCGTCTGGTCCGAGGGGGGCGGCACCGCCCGGCGCCTCTCGCAGAACTCCTTCCGGGTCGCCATCCTCTCGTTCAGTTCCGACCCCACCGCGGTCCGGCGGATGGCGCTGCTCCGAGGCGTGATCCCGGCCTACTGGAGCGAACTGCCCCAGCACCGCTCCGAGTTCGCCGCCCTCGCCGACCGATTCGCCCTCGAGCGCGGCTACATCAAACCGGGCCGCCCCATGGTGCTGGTCGGCGGCAAGCCCTTCGGCGTCCGCGGGACTGCCAACACCGTCGCGGTGCGCATCGCCGGCGAACTCACCCTCGGCGGCGGCAAGTCGTGACCGGGATGGCCCCGCCGACGCACGACCGCGCCGCGATCATCTCGATCGGAGACGAGATCGCGCTTGGCCAGAGCCTCGACACCAACTCCAAGTGGGTCGCGGCACGCCTTGCCTCCCAGGGGATCATGACCGTCGAGCACGCCACGATCCCCGACGATCTCGGGGCCACCGCCGCCACCTTCCGCCGCCTGGCCGGCTCGGCCTCGCTCATCGTCAGCACCGGAGGCCTCGGCCCCACCGCCGACGACCTGACGCGGCAGGGCCTCGCGGAGGCGACGGGCGACCCGCTCGTGGAGGACGCCGAGGCGCTGCGGCAGATCGAGGCCTGGCTGCGCGGCAGGGGCCGCACGCTTTCGGCGGCGAATCGCGTGCAGGCGATGCGCCCCAGCCGCGCGTCGTGCCTCGCCAATGCGGTCGGCACAGCGCCGGGACTCCGCGCTGTCGTCGCGGCGGATGGACGCGCCGCCGATGTGTTCTGCCTCCCGGGGCCCCCCAAAGAAATGGCCGCGATGTTCGAGCGCTTCGTCGCCCCGGCGCTCCGCCCCCCGGAGGGCCGCGCCATCACCTCGCGCTTCCTCCACCTCTGCGGCGTCGCGGAGTCCGAAGCCGCCACCATGCTCGGCGAGATCCTCGCACGCGACCGAAACCCCACCGTCGGCATCACCGTCTCGAACACGATCATCACCCTGCGCCTGCGTTACGAGGGAGCCGTGGCGGACGCCCCGGCGGCCCTCGATGACACCGAGCGGGCCATCCGCGGGCGCCTCGGCGACCTCATCTTCGGCGAGGGCGAGACCACCCTCCCCGCGGCGGTGCTGCGCATGCTCACGGAGCGCGGCGAGCGGCTCGCGATCGTCGAGTCCTGCACCGGGGGGATGATCGGCGCGGCCCTCTCCGACGTGCCCGGCTCCTCCTCGGCGTTCCTCGGCGGCTGGATCACCTACAGCAACGACCTCAAGATGAGCGAGGTCGGCGTTCCCGCGGACGTCCTCGAGCGCCACGGCGCGGTGAGCGAGCCCGTCGCCCGGGCCATGGCCGAGGGCGGGCTGATCGCCGCCGACGCCGAGCACGCGCTCGCCGTCACCGGCGTCGCCGGCCCGGGCGGAGGGAGCGAGGCCAAGCCGGTCGGCACCGTCTTCATCGCCCGCGCCTGGCGCGACGGCGTGAGGCCTCACAGCGAGGTCCGGCGGTTCCTCCTGCCCGGCGACCGCCAGACGGTCCGCGCCCGATCCGTCCAACTGGCGCTCACGATGCTCCGCCTGGGCTTGGTCGGCGTCCGCAACATCGAGTTGCTGGGCCAGCGCCCCATGCGATAAGCGCCGGTGAGGCGTGCGCCCGCGCCGGCCCTGCCTCCTCCCCCCGCAGGTATGCTCGCCGACGCAGGCCAGCCGCCGAGCGCCCCAGGAGAGACCACCGTGGCGAAGAAGAAGAAGCGTTCCGTCTCCGCGCCCTCCAACGCCGAGCGCGGGTTCCACCGCCCGGAGCGGCGCGACGCCCGCCGCGACGCCGTCGTGCGCGAACTCATCCGCGCATACAACATGGAAGTCGAAACGGTGATGAACTATCTCGCCGTCTCGGTGGATCTCGACGGCGCCCTCGCGGAGCCCATCAAGAAGGCCCTCGCGGCGGACGTCCCGGTCGAACTCGGCCACGCCCAG
>CANJRL010000095.1 GCA_947476675.1 Phycisphaerales bacterium | reverse complement strand
GCTGCGCATGATCGACGCCGGCGCCGACCGCCTCGGAACGTCGTCGGGCGTCGCCATCGTCGCCCCGCGCTAGGCCGCCCACTCCCCGCCCGCTGCGCCCTTTGAATACGCTCCCCCCGATGCGCCGCGACACCGCTCGGATCATCGACGCCAACGCCAACCGCGCGCGAGAGGCGCTGCGCGTCATGGAAGACGCCGCCCGGTTCCTGCTCGACGATCCGGCCCTCAGCGCCGAACTCAAGGGCCTGCGCCACGACCTCCGCGCCGCCCTCGACGCCCTCCCGCTCGACCCGGGCTTCCTGCTTGCCTCGCGCGACACGCCGGGCGATGTCGGCGCCTCGCTCACCACCGACGCGGAATCCCGGCGCGGGTCGGCCGCCGACGTCGCCGCCGCCGCCGCCAAGCGACTGACCGAGGCCCTGCGCTCGATCGAAGAGTCCGCCAAGACGCTCGCCGAAGGGGGGAGCGCCCGCTTCGAGCGCCTCCGCTACCGCGCCTACAGCGCCGAGCGGGCCCTGCTGCTCGCGGTCGCCGCCCCAGCCGCGCCGCAGTGGCGCCTCTGCGTCCTCATCACCGAGTCGCTCTGCGCCAGGCCCTGGGCGGAGGTCGCCGCCGCCGCCATCGACGCCGGCGCTGACTGCGTGCAACTGCGCGAGAAGTCGCTCGACTCCCGCGCCCTGCTCGAGCGTGCGCGCACCCTGGTCGCGCTCGCCGCGGGCCGCGCCGCCGTGATCATCAACGACCGCCCGGACATCGCCCTGCTCTCCGGCGCCGACGGCGTCCACCTGGGGCAGACCGACCTCGGCGTCCAGGACGCCCGCCGTCTCGCCGGGTTCTCCCTCCTCGTGGGCGTCTCCACCGCGAGCATCGAACAGGCCAGAGCCGCCCTCCGCGACGGCGCGTCCTATTGCGGCGTCGGCCCCATGTTCCCGACCCCCACCAAGCACAAGGACACGATCGGAGGCCCGGCGTACCTCCGCGAGTACCTCGCCCACGAGCCGCCCTTGCCGCCCCACCTCGCCATCGGGGGGATCAACCGCCGCACCGTCGAAGAGGTCATCAGCGCGGGGGCGCGCGGCATCGCGGTGTCCGCCGCGGTCTGCGCCGCGGAAGATCCCGGCCGCGCCGCGCAGGACCTGCTCGCCGCGCTCAGGCGGCCGCCGCCTCCGATTGCTTCGGCTTCGGGTTGAACACCCGCACGCAGTTGCGCCCGGAGCCCTTCGCCGCGTACACCGCCTGGTCCGCGGCGCGGACCAGCTGCTCGACGTTGCTGAACGCGTGCGCGGTCTGCGGCTCCAGCGCCGCCACCCCCACGCTCACCGTCACCGTCAGCGCCTCCGCCTTCGCCCCGGTCTCGCGCACGTCGATCGGCGAGCCCGCCTGCGCCGCGCGGAACCTCTCCGCGATCATCGCCGCCTCGGCGCGCCCCTTGCCCCGGAGCACCACCGCGAACTCCTCGCCCCCGTAGCGGCACACCAGCCCGCCCTCGTCGCCGAAGTGCTTGCCCATCCTCATCGCCAGCTCCACCAGCACCGCGTCCCCGGCCTGGTGCCCGTGCGTGTCGTTGATGCTCTTGAACTTGTCCGCGTCGAAGAACACCACCGCCATCGACGAGCCGTCGCGCACCGACTCCGCGAAGGCCTCGGCCGAGTCCTCGTTGAACCGGCGGCGGTTCGCCGCCCCGGTCAGCGAGTCGGTCACCGCCTCCCGGAGCAGCGCCGCGTTCTTCTGCGCCAGCGCCTCCGCGTCCCGCTCGGCCTGCAGCGAAATCTGCACCATCCGGTCGTTCGCGATCGACAGGATCTCGTCGGTCGTCGGGGTCGGGCCGATGTCCACCTTGAGCAGCGTCGCCAGCTCCTTGGCCCGGGCCCCGATCCGCCGCAGCAGGGCGTCCGACTCGTCCGGGCCCATCGCGTGCCACTGCGAGCACCGCTCCTGGAACTTGCGCAGGTTCGGGCCCGGCTCCTTCCCGACCAGCAGGTCCGCCGACACGTTCGCCAGGGCCACCACGCGCACGGCGTTGGTGTAGTCGAGGGGGCTCGAGGTCGGGCGCTCGTGGAACTTGATCAGCGACACCAGCAGGTCCGGGAGCCGCCACCGCTGCGCCATCAGCGCGCCCACGTCCGCGTGGGTCATCTCGAACACCTTGCTCTCGAAGCGGGCCAGCGCCCGGTGGTCCCGGCCCGACTGCGTCAGCACCGGGACATACTCCGTCTCGAGCGCCTGGTGCAGCGCGATCATGCCCACATCCTGCAGGATCCCGCCGAGGAACACCTCGTCCGGGTCCACGCCCCGCACATGCGAGGCGATGATCCGAGCCGCCGTCCCGGTGTACACCCCGCGCTGCCAGTAATCCTCGTAGTCGAAGCCCGCGGACTGCGAGTCCTTGATCATCTTCACCAGGCTGAAGCCCAGGGCCAGCGTCTTCACCGCGTTCATCCCCAGCGAGACCATCGCCTGGTTGATCGTGGTGCACTTCTTCGTCAGCCCGTAGAACGACGAGTTGACCGTCTTCAGAACCTTGCTCGCCAGAGCCTGGTCGTTCTCGATCGTGACCGCCAGTTCCTTGAGCGAGACATCCTTCTTGTCCGTCAGCTCGATGACACGCATCGCCACCATCGGCAGCGTCGGGAGCCGCGGGGCCGACAGCACTCTCTCCAGCAACGCGCCATTCATTGGACGACCGGGTCTCCCTGCGCTCAGCCACCGCGCCTCCGCCATGGAAGCGGGCGCAAGTCATTGACACACCTATCCATCGGCCCCCTCCACCGGGCACTTCACCCCTATCCGGAGGGGTTCCCGCGTCTCGGCGCAGGTGCTCCCAGCAACGCCCGCTGCGACCCCGGCTCCCGCCCAAGAACACGGTTGATGCGGTGCGCCAGCAGCCGCGACGCCCGCTCCAGCGACCCCTCCTTCCCCAGCGCCCCGGCCTCCTCCCCTCCCCAGCCCGCCTCCGCCGCACGAAGCGTCGCGACCGTCTCGGCCCTCACCCTCAGCACCGATTCCCCCCCCCGCGCCCCCGGATCGCGCGTCAACCCCCCGCCTTCAACCGCGAACCCGTACGAAGTCGCTTCCCCCAGCGCCTCCCCGGTCAGCACGTCCCGGTGCAACTGGGGGCGATAACCCGTCTCCGACAGCAGCGACCACTGGAACCGCACCGTCGCCTCCAGCGCCGCCAGCCGCAGCATCGGCGGCGCATCCTCCGAGGCGTGCTCGAGACGCCGAAGCCCGGCCAGCAGCGCCTCGTACAAA
The DNA here is from genome assembly GCA_947476675.1 of Phycisphaerales bacterium. Taxonomy (GTDB): domain Bacteria; phylum Planctomycetota; class Phycisphaerae; order Phycisphaerales; family UBA1924; genus CANJRL01. Next base: position 8,010 of record CANJRL010000095.1, on the reverse strand, counting down.
CGCTCGTGCGGATCGCGGTCGGTGATCGCGTGACCCACCAGGTCAACGAAGTACAGCGCCGCGTGATGCGCCGCAAGGCGACGCCGCGCCGCTCGGAACACCTCGCGAAGGTCCCATTCGATCAACTCCGCCAGGTCGGTCGACGGCTTCACGATCGCCACCGCCTCGCCCAGGGTCAGCAGGTCGAGCCCCCCGGAGAATCGCGAGCGCGGCCGCCTCGCCCCCTTCGCCAGACCCCGCACCAGCCCGTGACCGCGCGTGAACACCCACGCCGTCTGCGAAGTCTCCGAGAAGTCCCACACCCGGATCACCACACCCTCATCCTTGATCGTCGGCACGGCGGGGCCATCCTACGGCCTGCGCTCCGCTTCCCGTACACTTCCTCCGTATGGCCGACGCGCACGCCGCCTTGCCTCCGCCGATGCACGACGTCTCCCGCGTGATCGCCCTCATGAACCAGAAGGGCGGCGTCGGCAAGACCACCACCACCGTCCACCTCGCCGCCGCCGTCGCGGCCATGGGCCGGCCGACCCTGCTCATCGACCTCGACCCCCAGGCGCACGCCACGCTCCACCTCGGCGCGACCCCCGGGGCCGCGCCCTCGGTCTACCGCGTCCTGACCGGCGACGCCCGCGCCGAGGACGCCGCAAGGCCGCTGCGTTCCAACCTCTGGCTCATCGCCTCCGAGACGGATCTGGCCGCCGCCGAGGCCGAACTCGCCGCCGAGCCCCACCGCGAGACCATGCTCGCGCGCGCCATCGCGCCGGTCCTTCCCCGGTTCGAGTTCGTGTTCATCGACTGCCCCCCGTCCCTCGGCCTCCTCACGGTCAACGCCCTCGCCGCGGCGCGCGAGGTCCTCGCCCCAATGCAGGCGCATTTCCTCGCCCTCCAGGGCGTCGGAAAACTGCTCGAAACAGTCCGACTCATCGCCGCTGGTGTCAACCCCCGCCTCCGCGTCGGCGGCATCATCCTCTGCATGCACGAGGATTCCACCCGCCTCAGCAAGGAGGTCGTCGCGGACCTTGAAAGTTTTTTCACGCAGGCACGCGCAGAAGGCGCCGAGGACACGCCTTGGAAGTCCGCTCGGGTCTACCGCCCCGCCGTGCGACGCAACGTGAAACTCGCCGAGTGCCCGTCCTTCGGCCAGACAGTCTTCGAGTACGCCCCGGCCGCCAGTGGCGCTTCCGATTATCGCGCCCTCGGTGAAACTCTCGTCAAGGAGTGGGACGCCATGCATTCGCTGCGCCGCTCGCGGGTACAACGCGAAGCGTCCCCGACCCCGTCCGCCGCGGCTTTTTCACGGGATCACGACAATCATCCGCCCGCGACGATCGTTCTGCCCGGTGTGAGGCAAACCCCCGCGGGCCACGCCTCGGATCGGTGACCGGCGCGACTGCCCAGCGCGCCGGCAACGCAGTCTCCGTCTCTCACCCGGCCTTCCCTCGGGGCGGGTTTTTTCTTCGGTGTTCCCACTGGGCAATCCCCCTCCCCAGCCAGCCGACGCCCCCGACGCCTCGACCAGCGGCGCGGCGGACGCGCGCCACCACCAGGGCGTCTTCGCCGCCATCCGCGTCGTCGCCGTCTTCACCGTCCTCTCCAGGCTTGTCGGCCTGGCCCGCGACGTCGCCGTCGCGCGCGTCTTCGGCGACACCGCCGTCGCCTCGGCCTTCAACTTCGCCTCCATGCCCGCCAACGTCGCGCGGCGGCTCTTCGGCGAGGGCGCCCTCGCCGCCTCCTTCGTCCCCGAGTACATCGCGCTCGTCGAGAAACGGCCGGAACTCGCCCCGCGCTTCGCCTCCTTCTCGATCGCCCTGGTCCTGCTCGTCACCACCGTCCTCTCCGCCCTCGGGGCGCTCGCGATCGGGTTCTTTCTGCTCGTCGCGAGCCACCAGCCCCAGCGCGAACTGCTCCTGCAACTCACCCTCGCCCTGCTGGGCTTCATCCCCTTCATCTGCGCCACCGCCCTGCTCGTCGGCATGATGCAGGTCCACGGCCGTTTTGCCGCTTCCTCTCTCCCGCCGATCCTGCAGAACGGCATGGTCGTCGCGACCTGCTCCCTCATCTGGCTCTTCCGCCTCTCCCCAACGGGCGCCTCGTTCGCGGTGTGCGCGACCATCCTGCTCTCCGGCGTCGCCGGATTCCTCTGGTGCGTCTGGAGCCTCCGCCCCCACATCCACTTCACCACCGTCTTCCTCGGCGTCGGGCCGTCCGTCAGACGCGTGCTCCGGCGTTTCGGCCCCGGCGCGGTCGCCCTCGGAACGCTCCAACTCAACTCCATGGTCGACAGCGTCATCGCCACCTGGCCCATCCTCGTCGGCCCCACCATGCTCGGCCTCGCCGTCCCACTCGACGACGCATCGGGCGCGGTCGTCTCCTATGCCCAGCGCCTCTACCAGTTCCCCATCGGCATCTTCGGCACCGCCGTCGCCACCGCCGCGTTCCCCGCCCTCGCCCGCGCCGCGATCGGTGACGCGCGCCTCTTCGCCGAAACCCTCCGACGCGCGATCCGCCTCTCCCTGTTCATCGCCCTCCCCGCATCCGTCGGCCTGATGATGGTCGCGGGCGACGCCACCCGCGCCCTCCTCCACGGAGGCAACTTCTCCAGCCAGGGCGTCGGCCGCGCCGCCCTCGTGCTCATGGGTTACGCGCCCGCCATCTGGGTGTACGCCATCAACCAGGTGCTCCTCCGCGCCTTCTACGCACGAGGCGATTCGCTCATCCCCTTCGACATCGCCCTCGCCAGCCTCGCCATCAACGTCGCCGGCAGCCTCGCCCTGCTCTGGGTTCCCGGGCTCGGCGAGGTCGCCCTCGCCATCGCAACCTCTATCGCCGCCGTCGCGCAGATGGTCATGCTCGTCGCCCGCCTGCGCACCATGGTCCCGGAGGAGCCGCTCCTCAACGCCGACATCCTCCGCGGCGCCGCCATGATCGCCGGCCTGACCGCCGCGATGCTGGCCGCCCTCGTCGCGGTCCGCATCGCGATGCCCAACGTCAACTCCAATGCCATGTCCGCGCTCAGGCTCGGCGTCGGCGTGACCGTCGGCGCCCTCGTCTACTTCTCCCTCGCCGCTGCGCTCCGCCGCCCCGAAATCGGGTGGCTCGTCTCGCGCACCCCCGACGCCTGAGCGCGCCGACCCCCCGCGCGCCGGTGATACCCTCACGCCGTGACGGAGACCACCCAAGCCACCCTCGACCTGCTCCGCCTCACGCTCACCCGCGGCCTCGGCCCGACGCTCATCGCCCGCCTCATCGACCGCTTCGGCTCACCGACCGAGGCCTGCCGCGCTTCCGCCTCGCTCCTCGAGCGCGTCCAAGGCATCGGCCCCGCCAAGTCCATCTCCATCCGCGCCGGGATCGACGCCTCGCGGACACTCGCCGACGAGGAACTCGCCCTCGCCGAACGCCTCGGCGTCCGTCTCATCCCCCGCGACGACCCCGCGTACCCGCCACTCCTGCGGCACATCCCAGACCCCCCGCCGCTCCTCTACTGCCGCGGCTCGCTCGGCCCAGAACTCGACCGATGGTGCGTCGGCATCGTCGGCTCCCGCGCCTGCACCGCCTACGGCGTCGAACAGGCCGAACGCTTCGCCTCCACGCTCGCCGCCGCCGGGCTCACCATCGTCTCCGGAGGCGCCCGGGGAATCGACACCGCCGCCCACCGCGCCGCGCTCCGCGCCCACGCCATGAGCCCGGCGCGCACCCTCGTTGTCATGGGTTGCGGCCTCGCCCACTGCTACCCGCCGGAGAACCGCGACCTCTTCGAGCAGATCGTCTCCTCCGGCGCCGGCGCGATGCTCTCCGAACTCCCCCTCCGCGTCAGCCCCGCCGCCGAGAACTTCCCGGCCCGCAACCGGATCATCTCCGGCGTCTCCCTCGGCGTTCTCCTCATCGAGGCGGCCAAGGGCTCCGGCGCGCTCATCACCGCACGAGCCGCCGCCGAGGACCACGGCCGCGAGGTCATGGCCATCCCCGGACGCATCGACTCGCCGGCGTCAGAGGGCGTGAACGATCTCATCAAGTCCGGCGGCGCCGCCCTCGTCACCTCGCCCGCCGACGTGCTCAACCTCCTCGAGACCCCCGCCCGCCACGCCCACGCCGGCACGCACGACACCCGATACGCCTCCGCGTCAGACGCCGCCACATCCCCGACCGTCCTTGAAACAACCATGACGAGCACCCAGCGCGCGATCGTCGAGGCCCTGGCCTCGCCGCGCACCCTCGACGACCTCGCCGCAACCACCGGCATCGCCGTCCACACCCTCCTCGCGGAGACCACCGCCCTCGAACTCAAGCGGGTTCTGGAGCGCGACGGCAACCGAATCCGACGCCGAACCCGTTGAACCGTCCGGATGTTCGGATCCAGGGTTTTCACCTGCGAGACCGCGCGGATAACAGCCGCTAGCGGACGCCCATGACGCCAACACATTCGGTGGTGTATGGACGTTCGGTGTCCGTTGTTATGACAACCGATTCTTTTCCGAAAAGAGACTTGATTTCTGGAGTCTGATAGGGTAGTTTTACCGAACAAAGACTGAGTAAAGCCGAGCGAACAAGAAACCCGCAAGGCATTTGCTCGGTATGCAGACGGTTGAAGACGTGCGCCCGGCGAGGACAACGCCGCCGAGGCCGGACAGCAGGGCGGAGCCGGAGCGTGGGCGGGTCGGGCAATGGCCGCGACCGCCGGTGTTGAAGGGCGGTCAGTCATGGATGTCGCCGCGAATCCCTTGCTGATGGTCGGTCCGGGTGGTGACTTCGTCTCCTTCGTCCGCGCTGCCTTGCCCGGGCCCGCATCCAAGGGCAGGCTCGTGCGCGAGTTCCCGCCGCTGATGGACGACGCCGCCCCGGCGGCTGCGCCCTCGGCCCCCGATCCGCTCCGCGACCTGGGCCTCCTGATCGCCGCCGAAGCCGCGCTCCAGCGCGAGGCCGGCCGGTTGGCCCGGCTGCTCCGCAGGTGGCGCGCCACCCGCGAGGCCGCGCGCCTCCCCGCTCACTCCCAACCCATCAGCGTTCGGCCGGTCGCGTCGACCTGGGCCGATCGCTTCCCCGATCACCGCGGCCGCGCCGGCCGACCGTTCGCCGCGAACGCCCCCGGCGCCGCCGATTCGACCGCGAGAGAGACCACGCCCCGCAGCACCACCACGGAGGCCATGCATCATGAACCTCACGCCCAAGCAACTGAAGATCCTGCAACTCATCCGCGACTGGCGCGTCCGTCATGGCTACTCGCCGACGATGCAGGAACTCGCCGACGAACTGGACGTCAGCAAGGTCACCGTCTTCGAGCACGTCGAGGCGCTCATCAAGAAGGGCGCCCTGGCCCGCGAGCGGAACAAGGCTCGCTCTTTGTCGATCGCTGACGGCGTCGCCGTCCCCGACGAGGACCGCCCCCTCCGCTTCCCCCTCGTCGGCAAGATCGCCGCCGGCTATCCCATCGAGAAACTCGAAGACCGCGACGAACTCGACCTCACCGAGATGTTCGGCCCCCGCGTCGGCAAGGCCGCAGGCGCCACCTTCGCCCTCCGCGTCGAGGGCGAGTCCATGCGCGACGAGGGCATCCTCGAGGGCGACTACGTCCTCATCGAACGCCGCGACACCGCCCGCGACGGCGACCGCGTCGTCGCCCTCCTCCCCGACGGCCAGACCACCCTCAAGACCTTCTTCAAGGAGGGCGACCACATCCGCCTCCAGCCCGCCAACCCCGCCTTCGAGCCCATCCGCGTCCGCGAGTGCAAGATCCAGGGCGTGGTCATCGGCGTCCTGAGGCGGTACTGAGGCGCAGCCCGCAGTAGCATCGGCCGGCCCCCGCCGGAGCGACCACCCGATGCTCACCTCGCACGCCCCCCTCGCCGACCGCATCGCCCTCATCACCGGCGCTTCCGCCGGCATCGGCGAGGCAACCGCCCGTGAACTCTCCCGCCTCGGCGCCCGCGTCGTCCTCAACGCCCGACGCGAGGACCGGATCCGCGCCCTCGCCCGCGCCATCGATCCTCAGGGCGCCCGCTCCGCCTGCGTCGCCGGCGACGCCGCGGAGCCTTCTGTCATCGCCGCCATGCTCGACGCCGCCCGGCGCTCCTTCGGGGCCGAGGCCGATCTCGTGGTCATCAACGCCGGGCGGGGGCTCCGCGGCTCGCCCCTGACCTCGAACGCCGAAGAGTGGGAGGAGGTCATCCGCGTGAACCTCCTCGCCGCGGCACGCCTGCTCCGCGCCGCCGCCGAGCGCATGCTCGCCGAGATCTCCTCCGCCTCCCCCGGCCCCGGTGGCCCCCCCGCGGCGAGGCCGACCGCCGGCGCAGCGGCGTTCTCATCCCCCGCTGCCGAGGAGCAAGCCCGGGCGGCGGCCCAGCAGGCCCCGCGCGATTGGCCGTCCAAGGCCCGCGACATCGTCGTGCTCTCCTCCACGGTCGGGAAGCACATCTCGCCGTTCTCGTCGATGTACGGCTCGACCAAGTTCGCCGCCACCGCGATCGCCGAAGCCGCCCGCCGCGAACTGGCGCCCCGCGGCATCCGCGTCTCGGCCATCCACCCTGGCGTGGTGCGCTCGGAGTTCCAGGAGGTGGCGGGGTACGACCCGGCGACCTTCGGCGAGTTCATGGACCGCATCGGCCCGGTGCTCGCCCCGGAAGACATCGCCCGCACGATTGCCTTTATCGCCGGCCAGCCGCCCCACGTGCTCATCAACGACGTGATGATCCGCCCGACGCGGCAGGAGTATCCGTGATGCCCCGATACCCGGCGCAAAGAAAACGCCCGCACGAGTGCGGGCGAATGCGGCAAGGGTGAGCGCGGCGGATCTGTCAGCGACCGTATCGGGACACCGCCTGCAGCAGCAGCCACATGTCGCGCGAGTCGGCGCTGCCATCGAGGTTGAAGTCGACGGGGTTGACGACCTGCGCCGCAACGTCGGCGCCGTCGAGGACCTGATCGCCGTTGCGGTCGAAATACTGGATCATCTGCATGTCGCAGGAATCGACAAGCTCGAACTCCAACGCGAAGTTGGCGACATCCTGCGTCTGCCCGCCGGTGAGCCCATCGACATCGCGGCACTTGAGCGCTCCAGGACGTCGGACGATCCTGAAGTGGCCGACATCCCACGAGCCGGTTCGATTCACCGGGAACGCCCGATAGTTGTCGCCATCGACGGTGTCCGGGGTGCCGAACGTGTCCGCAACATCAACCCATTGTTGACCCACAAACTGTTGAACCGTGACCGTCGATGCGACGTACCCCTGCCCTTGCGGAGACGTCACGGCGCGTTCGACGGGTCCGTAGAAGCGCACGCGCGGGGTGAACTGGGCGGTGACGCATTCCGGTTCCAGCGTGAGGCTGTTCCACTGCATCTTGCGGATCGCGAAGACGCCGTTCGCAACCGGGAAGCAGGAAGACCCGTGCAGGTCATATCCCGCTCGTCCGCCGCCAGCAACAACAAGCCCAGGGAAGCCGGCGGCGCCTCCTCCGATGCTCGCGGCGGTTGGGGTGTAGGCCGGCGTCGGGCTCAGCGTGGTCGAGCCCACATTCACGGTGCCCGTCCATGCCGGGGACGCGCTGGCCACATTGGCTCCGACAAGAATCTGTCCGAGCGGGGCGATGCCGCCGAGGGCCGGACTAGCGTTGAGCGCCGGAACTTGGATCGTCCCCGAATGGAACGAACGGCCGATGCGGATTTACTGCTTCTGCGGCAGGCCGGTGTCTTGCTGATACCCGAGGGCGGCGCCGGTGAGTGTGATATCGCCTTGGAGATCATTGTCGATGGAGATGCGATTGAAATCCCCGCCGTTGGCGCCGTAGAAGCCGGTGGCCCGGATCGACCCCTTGAATGAACTGCCCGCCACTGAACCAAGACGGCCGGTGGTGTTGTACGCGTTGGCGTCGATGTTGGCCCAGATCATGCCAGTGGTGGAGGTCACGCTCTGGATGGTGTCGCGGGCGTAGATGTTCACCGCACCGTTGGGTTCGAAGGGGAACGTCGTGCTGCGAGCGGCGATCGTTTGTGCCGACGACACCGGCCCGATG
>CANJRL010000094.1 GCA_947476675.1 Phycisphaerales bacterium | reverse complement strand
GCCGCGCGGTCAGCGCCTCGCGCACCCGCAGCGTGATCCGCTTGGCCAGGTCCGTTGGGGCGTACTCGATCGAGACGCTCGCCTCGCGGGCGACGAGTTCCACAAGGCGGGAGAGTTCGACATCGCCCGAGAGCGTCACCCGGGCCGGCACGGGCTGCGCGAATAGAGAAACCTCCAAGGAGCAGGCGCTCATCGCGAGAGTCGCGGCGGCAACGCGTATCAAAAGTAGACGCTTCGCAGGTACGTAGGCAATTACCAGCGCCAAAGATGCTTCAATTGAACGTGAGTAATCTCCGGCGAAATCCTCAATTGACACAGCGGCCTCCTCCGCTTGCCGAGGACGGCGCATTCGATACTAACGAACACCTTTCCGCTTCGACACAGCATTGTCAATGTATTGTAATGGTGCCACGAAGTGGTCTACCGCTCGCGAACACTGCTCGACGCCAGATTGTGCTGCAGAACTCTCTCTCAACAGCAGGATCATAGTGACCCTCGGTACAATGTTCACTAACGCGTCCTCACTTCTAGGATACCGTTGCCTACAACTTGTGCATGTTCGCGTTGATCGCCGGGGGATCGCCGTGCACCAATCACGCAATCCCTGCACATGGTCGTGAAACGGTATCGCCCAGGTTGCAGATCGTCTTCCTCCCAAGTCCACGAATGGCCGGCGTCACGCGCGACTCGCACGCCAAAGGGTGTGTCTCTGCCCGGGACTAAAGGGAAATGCTCATCCAGCCTAGCCTCATAATCGTAGCTGGCGAGAAAGACCGGCCGACGGAGCCTACAGCGCGCGCCCGACTCGCTCAGGAACTCAGTCCGGGCAAGCACATCGGCGATGGACAGGGGATCGATCGCGATGTAGAACTGCGATGGAGACCTAAGCGTGCCGTATACAAAGTAGTCGGAATCGGAAATCGTGATCAGCGTGATCTGCAACTGGATCTCACGTTCAGCGGAGGTCCCCCTGTTGCATGTTTCGCCATTATGTTGGCATGCCCCGGCGAACTCTGATCGCTGAGAAGAATCGAGGCAGCCAACCATGGGAATAGCACTGAGGACAACCGACAGTAGGCTCAGGGCGGCGCGGACTGAAGATACGGATTTTATCCTGCTGTACAGCATCTTTATGGCGCTCCGAAGTTGATGAAGCACCTCTCCTTTACATTTTCCACATACGCCTCAACGTTCGAACACGGTGTGCTCCGAAGAGATCCCACGGCACGCTCCTTCACGCACTCCCAGTTATCCGATGGACAATCACCATCGTAGGTATAGGCACGCACTTCTGTGCAAGCAAGCCTCAGACAGTCCCCGTTCGGACCGAAGTTGTGATGAATCGGGTCATTGGTGCCGCCGGAGCCGAGCTCAGTCACAGCGTCGTAGAAATGGAGACTCTCATGAGCGGCGGTCCGCGAGAAGCGGACGGGATTGTTGTGTGGAATATGCTGATAGCACATATACACTCCGAGAGGCGCCAAAAAGTAGCCCAGAATCCCCCCATCAGTGCAGTGGTCAGTGTCTGAGCATATCAGATTCGGTTTCGGCAATCCCAAGCCCGCGAGAGCCGTTCGGATGCGCGAGACTTTGCCGCCCGCGTTGTACTCCGCCAGCACCTCTTGATTGCATTCAGCCTTCGTGTACGGTGCAGGAGGAGTTGAAGGAGGACTCGGCGGAGTACGCTTCGGAGGCGGGGTCTGGCCAGGCGGTGTCGTTTGGGCTATGTCGCACTGTAAGGTCCCGCCGCATTCATCCCCCATGAGCGAAGGCAAAGCGGGAGACAAGCCGAATGCCTCATTCGCGAGAACTGGGTAGTTCCGTGCATAAGCATACAGATTACTCCCATCCACGTACCCCAGCGGATCGCGTCGTGTCCACCGCCCGAGTTCCCCGAGCAGCACGCGGTTGCGCACGTGCATGACCGGGTTGACCACCCCGTCGTGCTCGTACCCGGCGTAGCCCCTGCGCACCCCCGGCGCCCACGCCGAGGAGGTCTGCCCGGCGGCCAGTTTCCCGCGGCCCAGGCTCAGCCCGTAGTTGGCCCCCGAGAGCAGCGTCTGGTGGGTCGCGTCCACCACCCCGTCGAGGTTGATGTCGGCGCGGACGTCGTAGATGGAGCCGGCGATCCACGAGGCGATCTGGTTCGAATCGGTGAAGTCCACCGCCCCGTCGGCGTTGAGGTCGCCGGCCGGGATGCCGAAGGGCACGCCGTAGGCGCTGTACCGCGCCGCGAGACTCTGCCTGCCGGTGTCGCTGAGGACGCTCACCACGTCGCCTCTCCAGTTCTGGCAGAAGTATACCCTCGGCTCGGTTCCCCGGGCCGCGTTCGGGCGGTCTATCGCTGCAGGCTGTTGTACAGGTCGTCGTCGATGCCGAGGTATTCGCGCATGTGCTTGTCGTAGGCCTCCTGGTCCTTCTCCTTGGAGAAGTCGAGGCGGAGTTCGTTGATGACCTTGGTGCCCTGGCCGATCCATGCCCGCCAGGTTTCGGCGGAGATGTTCTCGAAGATCCACTGGCCGATGGCGCCGCGGAGCGGGGGCTCGGGGAGGCGGGAGCCGGCCCTGCCGGTGCGTCGGCAGACGAAGGAGCCTCGGGCGGCGGCGTCGTCGGCGGCGCGCCCGGTCGCGTCGTCGAGGTCGGGGACGGGGCGGCCGATCTGCTTGAGCAGGGCCTCGATGGCGTTGCGGGGCATGAGGTCGCCCTTGGCGGCGGCGACGGCGAAGCCCGAGGTGAGGATGTCGGCGGCGTTGGCCTCCTGGCCGGCCTTGATGAACTCGGCGCCGGCGAGTTGGTAGGCCTTGCTCATGTCGGGGTTGATCTCGACGCAGCGCATGTACTCGCGGGCGGCGTCCTCGTGGCGGTTGGCCTGGGCGTAGGCGCCGCCGAGCGAGAAGTGGGCCATGTCGTTGTCGGGGTCCGCCTGGACCATGTGCTCGAAGCGTGCGATGCGTTCCTGGTGGTCCATGGCGTGCCTCCGAGGCGCCGGCGTGCGCGGCGTGCGAGTCAAGTGTACGGGGAGGCGCGGGGCGGGGTTCGCGGCTACGCTTGGCGCGTGCAGACGGCTGCGACAAGCCCGCTCGCGGTGACCATCGCCGGGGTTCCGTTCCGCAACCCTGTTCTGCTCGCGGCGGGGACGGCGGGGTACCTCGATGAGACGGCGGACGTGCTGGATCTGTCGCGCGTCGGGGGGGTGGTGACCAAGTCGATCACGGCGCGGGCCAGGGAGGGCAACGCGACGTGGCGGATCGTCGAGAGCCGCGCGGGGATGCTCAACGCCGTCGGGCTGGCCAATGTGGGCAAGGACGTGTTCGAGCGCGAGATCGCGCCGAGGGTGGGTGGGGCGCCGACGGCGGTGGTGGGGTCGATCTCCGGGTTCAGCGTGGATGATTATGTCGCGGTGGCGGCGATGTTCGAGGGGATCGACGCGGTGGCGTCGGTGGAATTGAACCTGTCGTGCCCGAACGTGTCGGGTGGGATGGAGTTCGGCTCGGCGCCCGGGCCGGCGCGGGAACTGGTGGCGGCGGTGCGGGCGGCGGCGACGCGGCTGAAGTTGTGGGTGAAGTTGTCGCCCCGGACGGCGGACATCGTGGCGGTGTCGAGGGCGTGCGTGGAGGCGGGGGCCGACGCGCTGACGATCGGCAACACCTACCCGGCGATGGCGATCGACGTGGAGACGCGCGAGCCGCGGCTGTCGCGCGTGACCGGCGGCCTGAGCGGGCCGGCGATCCACCCGATCGCGGTGAGGCTGGTGCACGAGGTGTATCGCGGGTTCGCGCGCGAGGCCGGGGCGCCGATCATCGGGGTGGGGGGCGTGATGGCGTGGGAGGATGCGGCGGAGTTCATCCTCGCCGGGGCGACGGCGGTGGAGATGGGGACGGCGCTGTTCGCCGATCCGCTGTCTCCCTCGAAGGTGGTGCGGGGCCTCGAGCGGTGGGTGAGGCGCCAGGGGTGCGGGTCGATCGCGGAACTGGTGGGCGCGGTGCGCCTGCCCGGGGTGACGGGAGGTGGGCATTGATCGCCGCGGAACGGGCGCGCTTCGACGCGCTGTTGGAAGAGGTCATCGAGGCGCTGCCCGAGCACCTGCGCGCGAAACTCGAGGAGGTGCCGCTGATCGTGGACGACCGCCCCTCGGCCGCGGTGCTGCGGAGCATGGGGCTGCCCCCGGATGAGTTGCTGTGCGGGCTGCACACGGGGGTGCCGCTGACCGAGCGGTCGGTGGAGCACTCGGGGCTGATGCCGGAGGAGATCCGGATCTATCGGGAGGGGATCGTGGACCTGGCCGGGGGCTGGGACCAGGAGGAGGCGGACGACATCGTGTTCGATGAGATCTGGGTGACGGTCCTGCACGAGATGGGGCACCACTTCGGGCTTGGTGAGAAGGACCTGGAAGATCTCGGGTACGAGTAGCCCGGGAACGTGGGCGGGCGGCGCAATCGGCGCGACCGGAACAACCGGGCGCTCGGGGGCGCGTTGCCGGTTGACGCGCTGGCGCCGCCGGGGCGTGGATCGCACGCTTGGGGTGCATGAGGACTTCCACCGCCATCAAGTTGTCGTTGTTCATGGGCTCCATCTGTCTCACCGCGTGGCAGTTGCCGCGGGCGCTTGAGCGTGTCGAGGGGGCGAAGAAAGAGGGCCTCCTCGGCGTTGTGACGGGGGGCGCCGACCCGCGCTCCGCGGCGCTGCTGTCGGTGCTCGGCGCCTCGGCCCCGCCGGGTGTGCGGACGCACGGCGCGGAGGATCTGGGATTGCTGCGCGATCAGCCTCCCGGGCCACCCGACCCGAGGGAACTCCGGCTCTTCGGCCCGGGCGCGGCGACCATGAGCGAGGAGCAGCGCGAGCGGCTGTTGAAGCAGGCGGCGGCCACGGCGCCCCGCGCGCCGATCACCAAGCCGGTCGGCTCGCAGAGCCGCGCGGTGACCAGGGGCCTCCCGCCGCAAGCGTTCCCGGGCGTCTTCGGGCCGGTGACCGCCGAGCAGATGGCGGAGGCGCAGCGGCAGATCCGCGGGATGATGTCATCCGTTCCGTCGCCGTGATCGCCGGGTTGGGCTAGGGGAGGGGCTCGGACCACGCGGGGGCGGGAGCGCCGGCGGGGGCGACCGAGCCATCGAACGCTGCGGCGTTGAGCCGGGCGTTCTTTGCTTTGCCGTGGACGAGGCCGAGGCGATCGGGCAGGTGCCCGGCGCCGGGGCGGAAGTCGATGACGCTGGCCGTGCGGTCGGGGGGGAGCGGGGGCGTCTGGGCGTTGCGCGCCGAGTCGAGCGCGAGCGCCGCCAGCGAGGGTCGGGCGACGCGGTCGAAGCGGATGGCGACGGGGCGGGCGCCGGGGGCGAGGGCCTCGTCGTAGGAGTCCGGATCGGTGTTCCAGGCGGCGCGGTTGTGGCCCGTGGCGTTCATCGCGTAGGTGCGGGTCATGGGGGCGTCGGTCGTGGGAGGGCTGGCCGGGCACACAAGCACCGAGCGCTCGCGGTAGATCTCGGCCGGGCCGGCGCCGGTGTTCCCGAGCGAGACCTGGACCTGCAGTGCCCAGTTCGGCGTCGAGCCATAGGGCTGGCCGATGGCGGGGCCGATGCCGTTGTTCTGATCGGCGTGCTCGCGGCAGACGAGGAAGATGGAGCGGAGGTTTGCGGCGCAGGCGGTCGCGCGGGCGGCGTCGCGGGCCGGGCGGAGCGCGGCGATGACGACCGCGGCCAGCACGCCGACGATGGCGATCGCGATGAGCGTCTCGACGAGCGTGAACCCGCGCGATGTGCGGCTCGGTCGCATCCCTGGATGCTACGGCCCCCGCCTCGAGACCGGCGCGCGGTACTGTCCCCCCCGATGGCATCGCGCGCGGCGGGTGACGTGAGCGATCGCGGCGCGGGCGCCGACCGCTCCGGCGCGCGCTCGGGGCAGATCGAGCGCCAGTCGCCGCGGCACATCGTCGCGGGGGTGCGTTGCGGGCTTGGCCGCGTGGTCGATGTCTCGGATCACGGGATGCGGCTGGTCGCGCCGTGGCCCTGGCGGCGGGGGTCGGTCCGGCTGGTGACCATCCGCGCCGGCAGGGACAAGGCGCAGGTGAAGGCGCGGTGCGTGTGGCTCCGGCGCGAGGGGCTGCTCGCGTGGTCGTGCGGGGTGCAGTTCGACGACCGCAACCGCTGGAGGGTGAAATCCGCGGTCGAACTCGCGATGCGGCATAAGGCCCCCGGGGTGGGGCTGTAGCGATTGCGCGGGGGGGCGGGCCGGACCACTGCCGGGGATGCGCCGACGCGTCGAAGCCTCGAGCCCTTCGCGGTCGATGGCCTTGGCATGCCGATCCCCTTTCCCAAGCGCGACGCCGGCGGGTCGGTTCGTGGAGGCGGCGTCGAGTCCATTCCGTGCGATCGCGGCCGTGTGCTCGGGCTGTCGATCCAGGGGCTGCGGCTCCGCGTGCGGAAGCCCTGGGCGCCGGGCGAGCGCCGCGATGTTTGCCTGGGCGCCGAGCACGATCGCCTGACGCTGCCGGCGCGCTGCGTGTGGGCGCGGCGCGAGGGGCTGTTCCACTGGACGCTGGGCCTCACCTTCGAGGACGCGACGCCGGATCAGCTGCGCGCGGCGGGGGAGATGGCGATGATCCACGCGGCGGGCGCCGGGTCGATCGCGGCCTGAGAAGGCCGGTGCGGACGCAACGGCGCGGGAGCGGCTCCCTACAATCGAGCAGCCCGCCGCAAGTCCTCGGGGGCGTATGGAGCGTTGCCGCATGCGTCAGTCGTTGTTCCGCGCCGTCGCGTCGATCGCGGTGGCCGTGTCGTGCGCCCTGCCGGCCTTTGCCTCCGGAAAGCGGCTCGCGTGGATCGAGCTGGAGAAGGACCTGCCCGAGCAGCCCTCGCCGACCGCGGCGCTGATGGGCCCGGGGGGCGCGCCGACCCTGCGCGAGGTGACGGCCGGCCTGCGCCGGGCGGCGAAGGACGCGACGGTCGCCGGTGTGGTTCTGCGGCTCCGGGAGCCCGAACTGACGCGGACCCAGGCGGAGGAGATCGGCGCGGCCATGCGGGCGGTGCGCGACGCTGGGAAGAAGGTGCACCTGTTCACCGAGGTGTACGGGCCGACCGAGGTGGTCCTGGCCTCGTACGCCGACCAGGCGATTATCCAGAAGGGCGGCGCGGTCTCGCTCCCGGGCATGTACATGGAGGAGATGTTCCTCGCCGACACGCTGGGGTGGCTGGGTGTGAAGGCCGACTTCGTGCAGATCGGCGATTACAAGGGGGCCAAGGAGCAATTCGCCAACAGCGCGCCGAGCAAGGAATGGGACCAGAACATCAACGGCCTGCTCGATTCGCTCTACGGGGAGATGAGGCGCCAGATCGGCGCCGGGCGGAAACTCAGCGACGAGCGGCTCGACGCGGCGATGCGCGAGGCGTGGATGGCCACCGGCGAGGACGCCGTTCGCCTGGGCCTGCTCGACGCCGAGGCTGACCGCATGGACGTCGACGCGCTGCTCGAGAAGTCCCACGGCGAGCACGAGTCGGACGCGGCGTTCCTGGCCCCCGCCAAAGCCGCGGCCCCTGCCAACCCCTTCGCGATGCTCGAGACGATCATGAACCCCCCGAGCCGCGACCCGGTGCGCGACACCGTCGCCGTGCTGCACATCGACGGCACGATCGTGGATGGCGACAGCAAGCGGGGGGGCGTCATGGGCGGCTCGTCGGTCGGCTCCCTGACGGTGAGGCGGGCGCTCGCGGAGATCGAAGCGGCCGACCTGGTCAAGGGGTTGATCGTGCGCATCAACTCGCCGGGCGGGAGCGCGATCGCCAGCGAGTCGATCTGGCAGGGCGTGCGCCGCGTTGCCGCGAAGAAGCCGGTGTGGGTGAGCGTGGGGTCGATGGCGGCGTCGGGCGGGTATTACATCGCGGTCGCGGGGGACCGGGTGTACGTGAACCCGTCGAGCATCGTCGGCTCGATCGGCGTGGTCGGAGGGAAGATGGCGCTGGGCGGGCTGTACGAGAAGGTCAGGGTCAACGTGGTGGGCCGGGCGAGGGGCCCCCGCGCCGAGATCATGAGCACCCGCTCGGTCTGGAGCGACGCCGATCGCGCGCTGGTGACGCAGAAGATGAAGCAGACGTACGACCAGTTCGTCGAGAGGGTCAGGGCGGGCCGGAAGGGCATCGACGTGGCGCAAACCGCCGAGGGGAGGCTGTTCGCCGGGGAGAAGGCGGTGGCCCTGAAGATGGCCGACGCGGTCGGGGGCTTCGACGACACGGCGCGGGATCTGGCGGCGAAACTCGGCCTGAAGGAGGGCGAGTTTGACCTGATGGACTACCCGGCGCCCAAGACCATCGCGGAGATCATCAAGGACGCGATGGAGCAGTTCGGCATCGGCGCTTCATCTCCGGAGGTGAGCGCCAGGACCGCGGGCGCGGCGGTCGCTGGGGCGGTCCGCGAGGCGGTGGGTCCGCAGGCCTGGCCTGCCGTGCGGGATGCGCTGGAGGGGCTGATGCAGGTGCGGAGCGAGCCGATTCTGCTGATCAGCCCGAGGGCGGTGGTGGTGCGGTAGTCGGAGGACGAGGTCTACTTCCGGGCCGGCGCGGGCGCCCCCGCCTCGGCCTCGTGGTTGCTGTAGACCTTCTGCACGTCGTCGTTGTCCTCGAGGGCGTCGATCATTTTTTCGACCTTGGCCAGCGTCTCCCCGGAGACCGCGACGGTTGTGTTGGGGTCCATCGTGACCTCGGCGGAGGCCGCCTCGATCCCCGCGGCGTCGAGCGCCTCCTTCACCTTCGCGAAGTCCTGAGGCGCGGTGGTGACGATCCATGCGCCGTCCTCGTGGGTCACGTCCGCCGCGCCGGCTTCGAGGGCGATCTCCATGAGCCTGTCCTCGCTCACGGCGGACTCTTCGATGGCGATGACGCCCTTCTGCTCGAAGACGTGGGAGACGCACCCGGTGGCGCCGAGGTTGCCCCCGTACTTGCTGAGGATGACGCGGAGGTCTGGGGCGGTGCGGACGCGGTTGTTGGTAAGGGCGTCGATGATGATGGCGACGCCTCCGGGTCCGTAGCCCTCGTAGCGGATGGTCTCGTAACTGTCCGCCCCGAATTCCCCGGCGCCCTTCTTGATGGCCCGCTCGATGGTGTCCTTGGGGACATTGGCGGCTTTGGCCTCGATGATGGCGAAGCGGAGCGACACGTTGCCGCCGGGGTCGCCCCCTCCGTGCTTCGCCGCGACCATGATGGCCTTGACCAGTTTGGTCCAGACCTTGCCGCGCTTGGCGTCGTTGGCGGCCTTCTTGTGCTTGATGTTGGCCCAGTGGCTGTGACCTGCCATGGTGTCGTGCGGCTCCGTCGGCGATTGGGAAGGCGGCGTGTTCAGATCGCGGGCTGGGGGTCGCGTCTCGGGCGCGGTTGCGGCGCCGCGGGGTTGGCGTTGGGCTGTTCGGCGGGCGGCGGGAGTTGGGGCAGTTCCGGCCACCTCCCGTCGCCAAGAATGGGCGCGACCTTTGGTTCGGCGTTGGCGGTGGCGGCCTCGGCCTTCGCCTGCATCGCGGAGAGCACCTTCCGGAGCGCCTCGATGCGATCCCGAAGGCCCGCGATCTCGTTGGCGCGGGGCTCGAAGATCGCGAGCTGGCCCTTTGCGACCGTGACCCCTCGCGACCAGGCGCCTAGCGCCTCCTCGTGCTTGCCAACGGCCCAGTACGCGTCGCCAAGGTGGTCGAGAACCGAGGCGTCGGGAAGGTTGGTGGACATCAGGCTGGCGCGGCGAAGGAGGGCCACCGCCCCCTCGGCCTCGAGCAGCCCGTTCGCGTCGATCTTGTCCTCGAGCAGGCCCAGGCGGTAGCGGGCCCATCCCAGGGAATCCAGGACGGCGGCTTCCCCGGGCAGGGCGCGGTAGGCGCGGATGAGCATCGCGTGCGCCTCGGCGAGGCGTTCGCCGCGCTCGGCGAGGCGATAGCCGAGGTTGTTGTTGGCGAATCCGTGGTCGGGGTTGTATTCGATGGCGAGGCGGTACAGGCGGTCGGCGTCGTCCTCGTGACCGCCCGCGGCGAACAGGATGCCGGCTGCGTAGGCGAGTTCCTCGGGCCGCGTCTGCTCCGCATCCTCGACGCCCCGGCCCAGGGCGGCGAGTGCCCCGATGGTCTCGGCCACGGTTCGGTCGGCCACCGCGGCGCGGACCGCGTCGATCGCCGCGTTGGAGTCGGCCGCCTGCGCCGCGACGATCATCCACGCCGCCAGCACGCGGGGGGAGGCCGGCCGGCGGGCCGTCGCGGCTTCTCTCGCGAGCGTGACTGCGTCGGCGGCGCGATCGGCGTTGCGCAGCGCGTCGAGCCCGAAGAGCGCGGCGTCCTGCCCGATCTGGGCCTGCTGGCGCCCGAGCAGGTCGCAGGCGCGCCGCACCGACGCGACCGTTTCGCCGCGGCGGGCGAGGAGCCCGATGCGGACGCGGTGAGCATCGTCGCTCATGGCCGGAAGGCGCTCGGCCAGCAGGTCGAGGAGCGCGGCCACGGCGGACTCCGAATCGCTCAGCGGGCCTTTGGCGAAGTTCTTGGCCGCGGGTCGCGCGTTGCGATCCTGGGGGGCCGGCTCCGGCGGCGCGGCGAGCCGGGCGGCCTCTGCGGCAACGGCGCCTCCCATCCTGGCCTGATCGGCGCGAAGGGTGACCCCCGTCGCGAGGCCCTCGCGGATCGCCGCCGCGGCGCCCGACGCATCGCCCCGGCGGAGCATCAGCGATGCCCGCTCCAGCGCCCAATCGACGGTTCGCGGGGACCGCGCGAGGCGCTCATCCGCGAGCGCGTCGGCCTCATCGGGCTGCTTAAGCGGGCCTCGGAGCAGCGATTCCAGCGCCCTGGACACCGAGGCATCGCCCGGCCGCCGCTCGAGCCACTGGCGGAGCACCGGCGCGGCTTGCTCGGGGCGCTTGAGGTCGGCAAGGACGCGGGCGAGTTCGACGGCGTTGGCCGGTTCGTCGGGATGAGCGGCGATGCGGTCGCGCAGCCACTGCTCGGCGCGGGGACCGGATTGCGATGCGAGCCACACGGTCACGAGCAGCTGCGCGGACGAGGCATCGGAGGGGTCCTGGTCGGCAAGTTCGAGCAGGTCGCGCTCGGCGCGGTCGTACTGGCCGCGGGCCGCGTACTCGCGAGCGGCAAGTCGCCGCAGCGTCGGGCCCGATGGGCAGGCGGCGCGCAGATCGCGGATCACCTCGGCGAGTCTGGGGTCGTTCGCGAGGGGGCCTCCCGCGAAGTAGAGCGAGATCAGCCCGGCGTAGGCCTCCTCGCGCGAGGGGTCGGCGGCGGTCGCGCGCCGCCAGAGCGATTCCGCCGCGGTCGCGTCACCGAGAGCCGCCGACAACTCCGCCCCTCGGTGCAGCGCGTCGAAGCCCGCCGAGGGGTCGTCGATCAGCGGGCGGAG
>CANJRL010000093.1 GCA_947476675.1 Phycisphaerales bacterium | reverse complement strand
GGTGGCGCGGTCGGGCCGCTCGCCGGATGAATCGATCAACCGCGCCCGCGTGCCGGTAGCCCAGCAGATCGAGTTCAACCGGGCGGTGGCGGCGGCGGTGGGGTTCGAGACGGATGGCGGGAGGCTCGACGTCTCGGCGCACCCGTTCTCCGACGGCATCGGCCCGGGCGACACGCGGATGACCACCCGCTACCGCGAGGATCACTTCCCGGAGGCGTGCTTCACAGCCCTCCACGAGAGCGGGCACAGCCTGTACGAACAAGGGCTGCCCAAGACGGAGGCATTCGGCCAGCCGATCGCGCAGGCCGCCAGCCTGGGCATCCACGAGAGCCAGAGCCGTATGTGGGAGAACTTCGTGGGCCGCTCGCGCGCGTTCTGGGAGTGGGCGCTCCCGCTGGCCAAGTCGATGTTCGGCGCGGCGGTGGCGGGCTTCACGGTCGACCAGGCGTTCAGCGCGGCGAACGCGGTGAAGCCGCACTTCATCCGCGTGGAGAGCGACGAGGCGACGTACAACCTGCACATCATGCTCCGCTTCGACCTGGAGCGGGCCCTGCTCTCGGGGGATCTCTCGGTGGCTGACCTTCCGGGGGCCTGGAACGCGCGGATGAAGAGCGACCTTGGCCTGACCGTGACGGACGACCGGATGGGCTGCCTGCAGGATGTGCACTGGAGCATGGGGGCGATCGGCTACTTCCCCACGTACACGCTGGGCAACCTGTACGCGGCGCAGTTCTGGGAGACGATCCGGCGCGACCTGCCGGACATGGCGGCGCAGCACGCGAGGGGGGAGTTCGGGCCGCTGCTCGGGTGGCTGCGCTCGAACATCCACGCGCACGGGAGGCGTCACCCCGCGCCGGACCTGTGCGTCCGGATCACGGGCCGGCCGCTGAGTCACGAGCCGCTGGTGCGGCACCTGAAGGCGAAGGTGAGCGCGGTGTACGGGGTGTGACTCACCGGATCCAGCGCATGCGCCCGAAGTCGGGCACCACGCTCCGCTTCCTCCCCGCCACCTCCACGTCCTGCGGCGCCGGGAAATAGACAAAGACGGCGCGGCCGAGCAGCAGGTCGCGCGGCACGACGCCTGGCGACGCGTCGATGAGCGACGCGATCCAGGGGTTCACGCCCTCCCAGAGGCGACCGTCCTTGCTCGAGGCGCTGTTGTCGCCCAGGGCGAAGAACTCGGAGCCGGCGAGCGCGACGATCCGCGACGGGTGCGTGCCGCGGGCCGGCAGGCCGACGACGTCCTCCGCGAACGCGGGGCGATAGAACAGCCCGCGCGCGAGCCCGACGCGGCGGAGGGTGACGCCGGCCTCACGATCGACGCCCGGCGATGACAACGGAAGCGCGACCGACCACTGCGCTCGCGACGGCGAGTACCGCGAGGCGTCGAGCACCGGGCGCACATCGCCGGTTGCTTCGAGGGCCCGGGCTTCGTCGACGGTGATCCCGGTGGCGTAGGCGAGCCGCTCGAAGGGACCCCAGTCGTACTCGGCGGAGAGCACGCGGGCCCCCTCGATGGAGAGCGCGAGCGACTGGTCGTGGTTCGCGAACTCGATCCGGGCCGGCGAGCGGGCCGAGGTGACCGAGAGAGGCGTGACGGCGGCCTCGGCGAGCGTACGCCACTCCGCGGTCGGCCCGGCCTCGCCGGGGGACGGGCGCATCAGGATTCGCGCGGTCCCGCCGGCGATCTCGGCGCGGAACTCGTGGTTGTTGATGCGCAGCGTGGCCCGGAGCGCGGCGCGGTCGTCGCGGACCGTGGCCGAGGCGGTGAGGCGCAGGTCGGCGGCGGGGAAGCCGCCCGCGAGCTGGCGGCGGAAGAGCTCGGCGAACTCGGAGCCGGCGGTGAGCGGGGAGCGCACCATCGGGCCCAGGTTGTAGGCCGCGACGTCGGTGATCGGCCATCGCGCGTCGTCCCAGCGGAGCGCGGCCTCCTGTCCGGCGCGCACGCTCAGCGTGACGTCGCGGGTCGCCACGCGCGAGGGCTCGCGGCCGGGCTGCTCGAGGATCCAGGGGCCGGTCCAGGGCTCGCCCTCGCTCGCCCGGGTCGGGGGCGATGCCTCGCTGGAGAAGAGCGTCCACCACATCCCGCGCTGCACGCGCTCGGGGGTGCGGGCGATGGCCCACGCGCCGCCCGGTGGCGCGGTGAAGACGTCGCCATCGACGAGCCAGACGCGCTCGCCGGGGAGGCCGACGAGGCGCTTGATGTAGTTCTCGTCGGGCTTCTGCGGGTTCTTGAAGACGATGACGTCCCAGCGCCTGGGTTCGATGACGGAGTACACCGACTTGAGCACCAGGATGCGGTCGCCCGGCCTCGAGTCGATCGCCGGCGCGTCCACCGGCGCGGCGGAAACGGGGTCGGCGGCCTGGAGGCGGCGCTCGCCCGTGCGGCCGCGCTCGGACCATGAGTTCACCGCCCACGAGAAGCCGCTGGCGTCGCTCTGGAAGCGCGCGTGGCGGCCGAGCAGCGTGGGGGCCATCGAGCCGGTGGGGATGACGAAGGCCTCGAGCACGTAGGCGCGGAAGACGAGCACGAGGATGAACGCGATGAGCAGCGAGACCAGCGTGGCCTTGATCGATTCGCCGGCGTGGTGGCCCTCGCGCGCGGCGGCCGCGGCCGGAGCATCGGGGGCGGGGTCGTCGTGGGCTGGTTGGGGGGCGCCCATGGGCTTGCAGGACAGTATCGGCGCGGGGGGGCGCCGAATCAGCCGCCGCCGCCGGACGGAGCGCCGCCGTCTCCCTGATCGGGGCGGTTGCCGCGGCGTCGACGGCGGCGGCGCCTCGCGCCCTCACCCGGCGGCTCGCCCTGCGGCGGGGCGGCGCCGGCGTCGGATTGGCCCTCGCCCGGAGGAGGCTGCTGCGGGCGCGGCTGTGCGCGGCGGGCCGGGTCAACCGAGCGCCCCCGGTCGTCCTGCCGGCGCCGCTCGTCGCGCTGCGATCGCTTGCGGAATTCGTCCTGACGCTGCTGCTTGCTCCGGGGCGAGGCGTTGGGGTCGCGCGCCCGACGCTCCACGGCGTCCGGGTCCATCCCGCGGAGCGGGTCGCCCTCGCGCGGCGGGGCCGGCGCGGACGGCGGCAACGCGGAGGACTTCGGCGGCTGGGACCTCGGGCCCTCGCGGGACCGCTCGGGCTTGGCCTCCCGGCGCGGAGGTCGCGGCGCCGGCGGCGGCGTGGGCTCCCCGGGCGGCGGCGGCTCGCTCAGGTCCTCCACGGGCACCGCGACGCGACGGTCCTCGTTCTCGAGGTGGACCAGCACCAGTTGGGTCAGGATCTGCGAGTCGATGACGATGCCCGGCCCCTCGGGCGTGCCCACGCGGCTCTTCATGTGCGGCAGCCGCTTGCGCAGGGTCTCGTACGTCTCGTCCTCGTAGCGCAGGCAGCACATCAGCCGCCCGCACCTGCCGCTGATCTTCAGGGGGTCGAGCGTCGCCTTCTGCACCTTCGCCGAGCGCATGGAGATCGGCTTGAGGACCTTCAGGAACTGCTTGCAGCAGCAGTGCTGCCCGCACCGCTCGTAGTCGGCGACCAGGCGCGCCTCGTCGCGGGCGCCGACCTGCCGCATCTCGATGCGGGTGTGGTGCTCCGCCGCCAGGTCCTGCACCAGGTCGCGGAAATCGATGCGCTCCTCGGAGTTGAAGTAGAAGGTGATCTTCTCTCCCCCCAGGATCGGCTCGGCGTCGACGACCTTCATGGGAAGATCGAGTCGCCTCGTCGCGGCCCGGGCCGAGCGGAGGAGGTCGCTCTTGCGGGCCTCGAGCGCCGATTGGCGGTTCAGGTCCTCGATGGTCGCGACGCGGAGCACGCGGCCGTCGGTGAAGAACGGGTAGTCCGGCCCGCCCGAGTTCTCGATGTACTGCAGCATCTCGGCGCGGGAGACGCTCTTGGAGCACCCCGCGTTCGGGCAGGTGCTGGTCAGCATCTCGCCCAGTTCCGTGCCGCGGTGCGTGCGGACCACCAGCCTGCTCCCGCACCCGGGCTTGGCGTCACCCGAGTACGGGTACTCGCCGACGAATCGGAGGGCGCCGAACCGCACCACGATCGAGGTCGGGGGCTTGAGGCGCTCGTACGCCTCGCGCTCGGCCTCGGCGAGGTCCGCCTCGAACTGCTGCAACGGGAAGATCGACATGCGCAAGCCTCGGGCCCGATTCGGGTCAGCGCCGCCCGCCGGTTCCTTGCAGGCCCTTGGCCTCGGCGAAGACCTCGGGGAGCCTGAGCGACTGCACCAGCTCCACCCTGACGCGGTTCTCCACGCGATAGATGAGCATGATCTCCGACCGCGAGTCGAGCACCGCCACGACATCCTCGTCCACCGCCGAGCGGATGTTGGTCGTCACGATATCGCCCACCGTCGCGACGTCGGCGCGGGCCTGTCCCCCCCCGAAGCGGGCCCCGGCGCCGGCGATCACCATCGCGAGGATCACCACGGCGCTGGCCCAGAGGGCGGGCGAGCCGGCCTCGTTGCGATCGGCATCGGTTGTTGCGATCAGGCTCATCGCGTTCGCGTCCCCGTGGTGGCGGCCGCGTCAGCGCTCAGGTCGCGATGGCCGACCGTGATCAGTTCTCGGCGCGAGCCTTCCCACCGGACCACGGCGAGTTCGCGGTTGGCCGCGTCGATGATGAACAGCGACCCTTCCTGCACTCCCGCGATCCGCGGCGAGAGCAGCGTGTACGTGCCGCGGGCCCGGGCGCCCGCGCCGGCGGCGGGCTGGGGCGCTCCCTGGTCGGCGCCCGCGCCCGGCGCCAGGCACACCGCGGCAAGCGCCGCGAGCAGCGCCCCGTTCAGCACGATCAGTCCGCGTTGCTGTCTGCGCATGGTGGCTCCGGTGGGCGGGACGTCAGTCCTGATGGCCGCGCTTGCTGGGGAGCAGGCTCACGCCGAGCGTTGCCAGGAGCAGCAGGATCAGCACGCCGTTATAGAGAATCGCGGGGGGGTCGTCCGCCGCCTTCGGGGCCGGAGGGCCGGCCTGCTGCGCCAACGCCGCGGCGCCGGCCCCCAGGACGAGGCACAACGCCGCCAGCCTGGCCCATACGCTCGTGCCGCTCCGGGTCATGGCGTGAGAATACGACCGCTCCGACGCGCTGTAAAGGGAACCGCCGGTCAACCCCTGCCGTCGGGGGCCATGGCGCAGAACGGCCGGCTGATGCTCTCGAATGCCGCCGCCGGCACGTGGAGGGTCCGCCACCGCACCGAACGGGGCCTCATCCTGGCCTCGTACTCGCGGAGCATGACGGCGCGGAGGGCGTACCACCGCCCGCGGTGCTCGAAGACCTCCTGGAAGAGCGCATCCGGGGGCTGCTCGTCGCACCAATACAGGAACACGAACGCGGCGGCGAAGCCCTCGCCGAAGAGCCTCTCCCAGCGCCGCAGCGAGTCGACGTCGTCCTGCGTCACCCAAGACTCAAGCCGGCCGCGCGGGGCCGGGAGGCGCCGTCCGTCGGGCGTCGCTCCTCGCCGCAGACGCCGCGCGATGCGCCTCCCCTTGACGTCGAGCAGCAGGTTCTCCGGCTCGCCGTAGACCACGAAGTCGAAGGACTTGATGGCGTCGCCGGGCTCCGCCTCCCAAGCCGCGCCGAGCCGCGCACCCTCGGGGAGCAGCGCCTTGCGGGCCTCGTTGACGGAAACGTACGGGATGCGTCGGGCGCGGAGGTAGTGCTCGAACGCCTGCTCGTAGTGGTGCCGCCGCTGCGCCATCGCCGGGCAATGTACCGGCGCGGACAGCGCGGCCACTACGGCGTCGCCCTGGAGATCAGCACGTCGCCCGTGCCGTTGAGCACGGTGATCACCACCGACCCAGATGGGTTGGAGAGCGTGATCGCCGCGTCGCCGGCGGTGACCACCCGTCCGAAGCCGTCGAAGGTCACCGCCTTGCCCCCGGCGTCGCTCGAACCCCCGGCCGTCAGCGCGATCGCGACACCGGCCAGCGCGTCCGCCGGCGCGACCCCGAAGGTCACCGCGTAATCCTGCGTGTCGGTGCGCTTGATGGGCGTCGCGACCGCCGCCGATCGGGCCAGCCAGTACCCCGCGCCCGACGAGGGGATCCGCACAAGCGTGGTGTCGGTGGTGTCGGAGATCGAGAGCAGCCGCGCCTGCTCGAGATCCGACGCGACCATCGAGGAAGCCGCGTTGAGCTTGGCCCGCTCCGTCGCGCCGAGCGTCGAGATCACCACCGCGGCCGCGGCGGCCAGGACGGCGGACACGATCAGCATCTCGGTGAGCGTGAAGCCGGAGACACGCGACGCCCCGGGCCTCATTGGTTCGCCCCCTGCACCTGGGCGGTCCCTCCGGCGCCGAGGGTGAGCACCGAGTCGCCCGGTTGCACCGTGACCGGCGTGGTGACCAGGCCGAGCGTGAGGCCCGAACCGGTCACGTTCCGCTTCTCCTGCGCCAGCGCCGCGGCGGGCCAATCCGTCGCGGACGCCCGCTGCGCCGAGCGCGCCGCGCCGCCGAGGTTCGTCGGCACGCCCAGGGCGTCCACCACGCCCGCCGTCCGGAGCGCTGACTGCACGGAGGCGGGCAACGCCGCCGCGCCGAGCGCGTCAACGAACCCCGAGAGAGCCAGAGACAGCGAAGGCAGCGGCGACCCGCCCGCGGCGTAAAGCGGGCCGTCGAGCGCCGTGTAGCCGGCGCCGTTGTCGAGGCGGGGGTCATAGAAGAGCGCCGAGCCGGACCGCAGGCGCACGGCCCGCCCGGTGATGCGGCCGACGACCGTCGAGCCGTCGACGTCCACGTCCGCTCCGGGCGTGTGGATCGCCGCGACGACCACCGAGCCGGACCCGAACTCCACCGTGGGGGTCCCGAGCGCCAGCAGCCGCTGCACGCCGAGGATGCGCAGGCGCGAAGGCGTGAACGACGGGTCGAGCGTGCTCGCCACGCGGCCCGTGGCGCGCGACATGGCGCGATCCGCGCCGATCGCCCCGTCGTCGACCGAGAGGCTGTCCCCGAGGTACATCGTCAGCGTCGATCCGGGGCCCATCTCGATCCCGCCCTGCTGCCGGATCGTCACAGCGCCCTTCACCCACAGCGCGACCTGTCCCTCGACGTGGAGGACGGCCTGCGTGCTCACGTCGAGTTCGTCGAAGACGTACGACGTCGGCGTGCCCGCCGCGCCGATCGTCACCACCGCGCCCTTCTCGGGGTAGACGCCCGAGTGCCGCCCCGCGGGGAGCGTCGCCTGGCCCCCGGTGATCGTCCGGTCGAGCAACGTCACGACCGGGGCCGATGACACCGCCGCGGGCACGACGAAGCCGATCGACTTCGGGGAGAGACCGAGGATCTTGCCGCCGCAGAACCGCGTCGCGATGTCCGTCTGCAGAGACGCCGCCGCTCCGGCGGAGGGGAACAGCATCACCGACACCAGGCGCGCGGCGGGGTCGATCACCAGCCCCGACCGGCTGGCGAAGCCCAGGCCGATCTTCGCGGCCCTGGCGGCCCTCGCCGCCGGGCTCCCCGACCACAGGCCCACCGTCGCGTTGGCGTCGATGCGCAGGCTCACGTTCGCGTACAGGGCGTACTCTCCCATCTCCGGGTCGATCGCGTTCGCGACGCTCATCGACGGCTTGAAGGACACCGTGCGCTGGCCGACCGTCTTGACCGTGCCCGCCGTCGCGACGGTGGTGAGCAGGAGATCGGTGTCGGCGGCGGTGGGGGGCTGGCCTTGGAGATTCGTGATGTAGGCGTTCACCGTGGCCGGCCCGATCGTCATGCCGGTGAAGACGGCGCCCGCCGTGGGCAGCGCCGACGGCGCGACGGAGGTCTGCAGCACCGCGACGCCGATGTTCGCCGCCGAGCGCGTCGTCCAATCCGCCGTCGCGGAGCGGGCGACGTTCGCAGCGATCGCCGCCGAGCCGCTGCGGCTCGTCAGGTACGCCGAGCCCAGCGTCGCGCCGGTCCCGAAGGCCACGAGCACGAGCACCAGCGCCACGCCGCGCCGGCGCGGGGCGCGGCGCGTCCTCGGGACAGTTCGGTCGGGGCGGGCACGCATGGGCGACTCCTCCTTCTCCCTCACTGGGCGGGCCTGCGCTGGTTGGGAAGCCCGGCGGCGACGAGCACCCCGGTTGCCGCCGAGCCGTTGATCCCCACCTGGGCGGTGAGCAGCACGCGCCGAGCGTTGGCCACGCCGCCCGACGCGCCGGGGTCGAACGACCATTGCGCCGACCACACCTCGCGGGCCACGTCCTGCGACGAGGTGTAGCCGAGCGCCCTCTGCGCGAGCATCACGGAGAGGAAGTCGGACGCCGCGGGCACCGTGACATCCGCCAGATCCTTCGCCGATTGGGGCCACGCGTCGGGGAACGCGACACGCTCCACCGTGAGCGTCTTCGCGGCGGCGTCGAACCAGAGCACGCGGATTTCGCTCAGGTTGACCATCCCGGGTCCGGGCTGGTCCATGAGCCACACCGCGAGCCCGCCGCGCTGGGGGTCGTTCTGCAGCACGCACAGCGCCGGCTCCAGGTACGCCCTGACGCGCGAGTGGATCGCGTGCGCCCTCATGACCACCGACCTGCCCTCGCGGTCAGCCTGCGTGCTCTGGCCGATCATCGCGAGCATCGACGCCGTTCCCAGCCCCGCGAGCGCGGTCAGCGACAGCGCCAGGAGCAGCTCCACCAGCGTCAGGCCCCGGGCTCGGCGCGGCGCGTGCGTCAAGGCGCGGGCTCCGCGATGAACACGCTCACCGAGACCACGTCGCGCTTGCCGTCGCTCACCGTCGCCGTCACCTGCATCCCCGAGATCGCCACCGTCTGCCCGGGGCCGGTGCTGACCGTCGTCGTCGCGGGCGCCGCGGCGATCCTCCGCCCGAGCGGCCAGTACGTCGAGGGGTACGAGGCCCCGTCGCGCGTGCGCATCTGCCCGACCGGCTCCGACGCCCCGTTGAGAGCCGCGATGCTCGCGTAGGGCAGGGCCGAGATCTCGCTCAGGCAATCCGCCGCCGCCATGGTCCCGAGCACCTGCTTCTGGCTCTCCTGCGACTGCATCTGCCCCGCGCTCACCGCCTGGGTCAGCGCCAGCACCGACAGCGCGAGCAGCGCCATCGCGACAACGGCCTCGAGCAGCGTGAAGCCCGCCGCGTCTCGACCTGTCGGTGCGTCTCGCTGCATCCGCGGGGATCCTCCGTGTGAACCAGCATCGGTTTCGCCGGACCCGCTGTCCGCCGCGGAGGCCGCGCGGGCCGACGCCGGCGGCACTACGACCCGCGCTCCCGCCACAACCGCGCCCCGGCCGGCGTTCGCGGCCTAGAACTCCGCTCTCCGCCGAGGTTGCCCCAAGGCCCGCAAAGGCGGACCATGCCCCCGTCCATGATCCGACCGCCTCTGATCCTCTGGCGCTTCCTCGCCGCCGACCTGCTCAAGGTCGTGCTGCTCACCGCCGCGGTGCTGGTGGCGTTCATCGCCTTCGTCGCCGCGTTCCGCCCCATGGCCGACGGCCGCCTCTCGCCCGGCCAGGCGCTGACGTTCATGGCACTGGCGGTGGTCCCGATGCTGCAGTTCGCCCTGCCCTTCGCCGCGGGCTTCGGCGCCACCCTCGCCTATCACCGCTTCGCCGCCGACAACGAGGCGAGCGCCGCGATGACCAGCGGCATGAGCCACCGCTCGCTGCTCGCCCCCGCCGCCATCACCGGCCTCGGGCTCGCCCTCGTGCTCGGCTCGCTCAACCTCGAGATCATCCCCCGCTTCCTCCGCGCAATGCAGACCATGCTCGGCGCCGACCTGGCGCTCGCCATCGTCAGCAACGTCGAGTCGGGCCGCGCCGTGCGCCTGCCCGACGGCGTGCTGGTCCACGCGAAAACCATCCGTCAGCGCCCTCCCGAACCGGGGTCGAAGGCCTCCAGCCACTTCATCATGGAGGGCGTGCTGGCCATGAAGGCCAACTCCGCCGCCGGTGTCGACGGCTGGGTCGCCGCCCAGCGCGCCGGCGTCTGGATGTTCGACGACAAGGCCGCGCCGCCCACCGGCCTTGTCGTCATCCGCCTGATCGACGCCGAATCCTCCGGCGCCTTCGAGGGCGGCGCGGAGAAGATCGACCTCCGCTTCGCCCCGCCCTCGCCCTTCCGTGACTCCACCAAGTTCTATCCCACACGGGACCTCCTGCGACTCGCGGACCAGCCGGAGCGCATCCCCAACGTCGAAACGCGGCGCCGGGCCCTCGCCGACGCCCTCGACGCGGCACGACTCGAACGCGAGGCCCGCGACTCCCTCGCCGCCTCAGGACGCATCGTGCTCGCCGACCCCGAGGGCCAGACCGTCTCGATCCGCGGCGCCGGCCTCCAACCGGACGGCGACCGCTGGCGCATCGCCCCGGGCCAGCCCAACAAGCCGATCGAACTCTCCTGGCGGCTCGCGGGAGACCGGCTGCGGCTGCAGACCGCCGAGCGCGCATTCCTCCGCGCCGTCGCGCCGTCCGCTCCGGGCGAGGGCGCCTTCGGCCCCGCCCTGGGAGCCACAGCCGACGCAGGCGCGGGGGTCACGCTCCTGCTCGAACTCGAGAACGTCGCGACCCAGGACGCCGCCTCCGAGGCCGCCGGCGCCGCCGTCCTCCCGGCGCGCAGGTTCCCCGGGCTCAGCATCGCGGGCGGGCCCCCGCCCTCCGCGCCGGCCGCAACCAGAGAACTTCTGGCGGCTGCGGCGAGCGCCGAAGACGGCTCGCCCGTCGCCGACGCCGCCGCGCGTCTCCGGGGCTCGCTCCTCTGGCTCTCACGCGAGGTGCTCTCGCGCCACCACGAGCGGGCCGCGATGGCGGTCTCGTGCCTCGTGATGGTGCTCTCGGGCGCCGTCGGGGGCCTTCGCCTGAGCCAGAGCCGCCCGCTGCTCGTCTACGCCTGGTCCTTCGCGCCATCCCTGCTCGCGATCCTCACCATCTATTCCGGGCAGGAGATCTTCGCCAATTCCGTCGCGACCGGGGTGCTCGTCACCTGGTCGGGCCTCGCCGCCCTCGCCGCCTTCGTGTTCGTCGACTACCGCCGGATGTCCCGCCATTGACCGCTGTCCCCCTGCCACCAGACGCGCACACCGCGGCGCTCTCGCACGCCGCGCGCCGCGCCTACGCGCGGGCCGGGTGGGCCTCGACCGTCGCCCTCGTCGCGGGCGCGCTGGCGCTGCGCATCGCCTACCTCGTCTGGCTCTGCCCGTACGACCTCGCGGAAGATGAGGCGCAATACTGGGACTGGTCGCGGCGGCTCGACCTCTCCTACTACACCAAGGGCCCCGGCGTCGCGTGGGCGGTCCGCGCCTCCACCGAGATCTTCGGCGCCGCCGAGTGGGCCGTCCGCCTCCCCGCCGCGCTCGGCTCGGCGCTCGGGGCGCTCGGCGTCGCGGCACTCGCTTCCGACATCGCCAGGGACCGCCGCGCCGGCTTCTTCGCCGCCGCCCTCTTCCTGC
>CANJRL010000092.1 GCA_947476675.1 Phycisphaerales bacterium | reverse complement strand
CCGCGACCTTCGCCTCGTACATCGCGGTGTCGGCGTCGCGCAGGGCGCTCTCGGCGCTCTCGGCGCCCACCCGCCCGGCGACAACCCCGATGCTGGCGGTGGAAAAGACCTCGTGCTCGCCCAGCCGGAACGGCTTCGAGAAGGCGGTGAGCAGCAGGCCCGCGACGCGCGATGCGCCCTCGGGGGCCTCCAGGCCGTCAAGCAGCACGACAAACTCGTCGCCGCCCATGCGGGCCACCGAGGCGGCCGGGGCCTCCGCCGCCACCCCGCTCCCGGAGAGCGTCTCCCGGAAGCGGTCGGCGATCTGCCTCAGCAGCGCGTCGCCCATCTCGTGCCCGAGGCAGTCGTTGATGATCTTGAACCGATCGAAGTCGATGTACAGCAGGCCGAAGAGACGCCCCCTCCCCCCCCGCGCCGCGCCGACCGCGCGCTGCAGCATCGCGAGCATGCTGCGCCGGTTGGCGAGCCCGGTGAGGCGGTCCGTGTTCGCCTCGGCGCGGAGGTCCGCCTCCATCTGCCGCTGTCGCGTGACGTCGGTCTCGATGGACATGTACCCGGACACGCGGCCGTGCTCGTCGAGCAGCGGCTCGATCTCCAGCGACACCACGTACGGGTCCCCGCCCTTGGTGTAGTTGACCAGCTCGGCCCGCACCCGCTCACCGGCTCGGATCGCCTGGCGCATGCGGTCGATCTCCACCGGGTCGGACCGCGGCCCCTGCAGCAGCGAGCCGGGCGTGAGGCCGGCGCACTCCCCGAGCGTGTAGCCGGTGACCCGCGTGAACCCCTGGTTGACCCATTCGATCCGCCCCTGCGCGTCCGTGACGACGATCGAGTTGCTCGTCCGCCGCGCGATGTCCGCAAGCCGGCTCTCGCTCCGGGTCGTGTACTCCCTCCGAGAGATCTGGTCCTCCAGGCCCCGCAGGATCGGCCGGTACACCAGAGCCCACTTGCACGCGAGGAGCGCCACCATGGCCGCGGCAAACCCGGCGAGCACCGTGCGGCGAAGCCGAAGCTCAACCGCCAGCGCCTCGGCGACGACCGTGCCCAGGCGATCCATCGCCTTTCGATACTCGGCCTGCGCGTCGCGAAGAGATGCGATGGTCAGGACCCGCTCGCGCTCGGGCGGCGCAGGGGGTCCCGCAAGCCGCGCGATCGCGTCGAGCATCGCTGCGAGCGACCCGTCCGCCGCCGCGAGCGCTGCGGTGAGCCCGGGTGTCTTGGAAAGCCAGCGCCCGGGCCCGGCCGCCTCACCGGCAAGGTCGGCCTGGCCGTCCCTCAGTGCGGCGGCGCCTCGTCGCGGCTCCACGCTCGCGGCCAATTCCTCAGCGCCGGCGGGCCGGATGGTCGCCGCGTCCCTCGTCACCTCGGCAGACAACGACTGTTGCCGCGCCGCCAGCGCGAGCAGCCGCTCGGCGCCCGGCGCGGGACAGGTCAGAGCGTCAATCGCGAGCACGCCGATCACCAGGGCCGCGTGGCACAGCACCGCGGCAAACGTGATCACGCGGAGCCTGCCCAGCCCCGCGTAGCCAAACAGCCCCACGGGCCCCGCGGACAGCGGTGGGGGGCCGCCGTCCCCGGTCTGGATTGCTTGATGCATCGTCATCTCCTGGCCGATGCGACGTCGCGGTCGCGATGGACGGCGCGGCGCAGCCCGGCACGCATCGTCGGCACAACGCCGCCGGTGGCTCACGCGCGACCCGCGGGATCACCTCCCCGACGCGCCGCGAATGCGGGCCCTGCGCGGTCGCACCGATCACACCGGCTCGGCAATCGACGCCTGCGCGGCTTCGCGGTGCGACCTCGCGGCGTCTCCCAGACGCGACCCGAGCACGCGGAGCAGCGTCTCCGGCGCAAGATCCGTGTCCGGAGGGCGGAAATACACCTCCCAGACCGCGTCCACGCCCCCGCGCCGCGACGCCCCGGAATCGGGCGGGGACGCGCCGGGCGGCGGCGCCGCGGCGGCCAGGGTCCGCACCGTCCCCCTCGACCCCGCCAGCGCGTGCGCCACCTTCGGCGCGTCGGGCGCCTCGCACCGCAGGACCACGTCCCTTTCCTTGATCGACACCGAGCGCACGCCCAGGGCGTGGGCGGCGACCCGCAACTCCGCGAGCGCCAGCAGCCGGGCCACCGCCTTGGGCGGCTCGCCGTAGGCCTCGGCCAGATCCTTCGCCACCGCCGCGAGGTCCTCAGCGCTCGCGGCGCGACTCAGCCTGCGGTACGCCTCCATCCGCCGCGAGTCCGACGGGATGTACGACTTGGGGATCGCCCCCGTGACGCCGATATCGATCGTCGTCTCGGTGACCTCCGCGACCCGCTCGTGGCGCAGCGAGCGCACCGCCCGGTCGAGCAGGCGGCAGTACATGTCGTACCCCACCGCCGCGATGTGCCCCGATTGCTCCGCTCCCAGGAGATTGCCCGCCCCCCGGATCTCCAGGTCGCGCATCGAGATCTTGAACCCGGCCCCGAGCATCGAGAACTCCTCGATGGCGCGGAGCCGCCGCTGGGCCTGCTCGGTCACCGGGCGGTCCTGCGGGAGCAGCAGGTAGCAATACGCGCGGTGCTTGTACCGCCCGACGCGCCCCCTCAACTGGTGCAGGTCGGCGAGCCCGAAGCGGTCCGCGTCGTTGATGATCATGGTGTTCGCGGTGGGGATGTCGATCCCGCTCTCGATGATCGTGGTCGAGACCAGGATGTCCGCCTCCCGGCGCATGAAGGCCAGCATCACCGCCTCGAGTTCGTGGGGCTCCATCTGCCCGTGCCCATGGATCACCCTCGCGCCGGGCGCCAGCGACGCCACCCTCTCGGCCACCTCCCGGATGTTGTGCACCCGGTTGTGCACGAAGAACACCTGGCCCTCCCGGGCCAACTCCCGCGAGATCGCCGCCCCGATCCGCTTCTCGTTGTACGGGATGACCTCCGTCACCACGGCGCGGCGGTCCAGCGGCGGAGTCGTCAGCGACGAGATGTCGCGCAGCCCCAGCATCGCCATGTGCAGCGTGCGGGGGATCGGCGTCGCCGAGAGCGTCAGCACGTCCACCGTCATGCGCAGCGAGAGCAGCGCCTGCTTGTGCTCGACCCCGAACCGCTGCTCCTCGTCGATCACCACCAGGCCCAGATCGGCGAACTTCACGTCCCTGCTCAGCAGACGATGCGTCCCGATGATCACGTCCACCTGGCCCTTCCGCACCGCCGCGAGCGTCTCGTTCTGCTCCTTGACCGTCTTGAACCTCGAGAGCGACTCGACGCGGAACGGGAACCCCGCGAAGCGCGACCGGAACGTCCGCTCGTGCTGCTCCGCCAGCACCGTCGTCGGCACGAGCACCGCGACCTGCCGCCCGAACTCGCACGCCTTGAACGCCGCCCGGATCGCCAGCTCCGTCTTGCCGTACCCGACGTCGCCGCACAGCAGGCGGTCCATCGGCCGCCCGGCCTGCATGTCCCTCTTGATCTCCCCCAGCGAGGCGGTCTGGTCCTCGGTCTCCTCGAACGGGAACTCCGCCTCGAACTCCTTCTGCCACGCGGTGTCCGCGGGGAACCGCACCCCCGGCGTCGCGGCCCGCGCCGCCTGCACCCGGAGCATCTCCGAGGCAAGGTCCTTCACCGCCTCCCCCGTGCGCTCCTTCTGGTGCTGCCACTTCTTGCCGCCCAACGTCGAGAGCGGCGGCTTGCCGTGCCGCCCGCCGACGTACTTCTGCACGTGCTCGATCTGGCTCGCCGGAACGTGCAGCCGCCCGCCCCCGGCGAACTCCAGCGTCAGGTACTCCTCGCCCGCGTCGGCGTGCCCCTCGGGAGCGCCATCCGCCGCCGCGCCCCTGCGCCCCTTGCGCTTCTCGAGCCTGGCCTTGACATCCTCCTGGTGCGCCTGCGCCCCGAGCGCACGCTGCTTCATCGTGCGCAGGCCCAGGAACTTCGCGATGCCGTGGTCCTGGTGGACCACATAATCCCCCGGCTGCAGGTCGATGAACGCGTCCGTGGCCCGGCCGCCCCTCAGCCGCCGCACCCGGCGCCGCGTCTCGTAGCGGTGAACGATCTCGTGGTAGGGGACCAGCGCCAGCGCGCGGCGCGGGTCGTCCTCCCCCGAGGGGTCGTCGCCCCACAGGAACCCGCGGTGCAGATAGGCGACCTCGCGGGCCACGTCGGGCGCCCGGTCGGGGATCTCCTCCGTCAGCATCTCGCCGAGCCGCGCCGCCTCGCCCGGCGCCTGGCAGTACACCACCACCCGGCGCGACGAGGCCATCGCGCCCACTTCCCTGAGCGCATCTCCCACGTCGCGGGCGAACTCCGGAAGCGGGCGCACCGGCAGCGCGACGCGGTCCTGCGCCCCGGCGGTCCCGGCGCTGAAGGCGTTGATCTCGAGGAAGCCCCGGAACCGCTCCTGCAACAGTTTCATCACCGCCGGAGGCCCGCTGATGCCCCGCGCATCGCTCACCCGCTCGTAGTACCCCCGCGCCTGCTCGATCACCTCGATGGTCTCGTGCAGCACCACCGCGGCATCGCCCCGGAGCAACTCGAGCAGGCTCACCGAGCCCTCTTCCTGCAGGACGGCGCCCGCGTCCGCCCCGATGAACTCCACCGCCTTCACCCGACGCCCCGAGCCCATCGAGTCGAGGTCGAACTCGCTGATCGTCTCGATCGTCTCGCCGAAGAAATCCAGCCGCACCGGGCCGCCCGATTCGCCCGTCGACGCCGGCGGGAAGACGTCGAGGATGCCGCCCCGCACGGCGTACTGGCCGGCCTCCTCCACCGTGTCGGCGCGCTCGTACCCGGCCCCGTCGAGCCACCGCACCACCGCGTCGAGCCCCGCGTCATCGCCCTCGCGCAGCCGCAGCGAGAGGCTGTCGAACCGCTCGGGCGATGGCGCCGCCTGCATCAGCGCCTGCACCGGGCACACCAGCACGCACGGTCCCCGGACGCCCGCCGCGAACCGCCGCGCCACCGCGAGCCGCTCCGCGAACAGGTCGAGGCTCACCTGGCTCTCGCCCGGGACGATCTCGAGGGCCGGGAATCGAGCGGCGAAGGGGGGCTCCGTGACGCCTTCGCCTCCCGGCGCAGGCGCCCGCCGCGCCGCCCCGCCCCCCGAGGCGAAGGAGTTCAGCATGTCGGCGCAATCATCCGCGTCGTCGAGGTGCGCCACGACGAAGACCACCGGCCGGCCGAGCCGTGCCGCGAGCGCGCCCGCCACCAGCGCCGCCGACGAGCCGCTGGACCCCAGCGCGACCAGCCGCCCTCCCTCGTCCAGCCGGCGCGCGATCCCCTGCACCGCGGCATCGCCGGCAAGAAAGCCCAGCAGGTCGTGGGGTGTGCGCATGCGCAGACGCCCAAGGATGCCCCGCGCCTCAAGGGGGGCAGCCTCGGCGATGCTCTCCTGGTTCGCACGACTCTAGGGCGCGCCCCGCGCGGGCCGGGCCGGCGGCTCGCCAGGCCCCAGCCCCTCCGCGGCGGGATCGCCGCCGCGACCATGCTCAGGCCCGCGGATGGAGAGGGTTCGGCGTCCGCGGCGCGTCCGTCGGCCGAGGGAATGCGTCGCGGTAGACCTGTCCTGAGAAGCGGAGGCGGCACCGCGGGCACTCGACGCGCTCGGACGGCGGGAGCGCGTCAACATCGAGGCGAACGCCGCACCGGGGGCAGAGCGGGTCGACGGAGCACCTGCGGCGCTCGGCCCACGCCGTGCCGCAGATGAAGGCCGCGGCGACCGACGCCGCCGAAATGATCCCGAGGCGCCAGACGCCGGCAACTCCCGGGGCCCGCGCGGGGTCGAGGCCGAGCGGGAAGACCAGCGAAACGACGAGCACCAGGTAGAAGGCCCCGGATGTGAACGTTCGCCTCACCGCGAGATGCGTTTGCAGGTAGAGCCACATGCGCTGATCGTACTCGGGCGCGCCGGAAGCGCCGAGGTCAGGGATTGAGCGGCGGCTCGTCGCACTCGCCCGGTTCGGGCTGGATGTTCAAGCGCCGCTTGCAGCCGCACTTGCGACGCATCGCGGCATTGATCGCGCTGTTGAGGGTCTGGAGGGAACTGTCCTCGGCGTTGTTGAGGCGGGCATTCTCGCGCTGAAACTCCTGATTGGCCGCAGTGTTCGCGCTATCGAGGGCGGCCTGCGCAGCTGCCACGGCGTCTCGAAAGTTCTGCTGGTTCGCGATGAGCCCAAGCTCGGCGATGACCAGTGCAGGAACGTTCCCTTGAAGTGCTGCGATGGCGGCACTCAGCAGGAGAATCCCCTCCTGACGCTGCGCTGCCGCGAGAGCATTGCCAACCGATTCGCGATAAGCAGCCAATGCCTGCGAGCGTGCGCGAGATCGGCTTGCCGGAAGATTGGACCGATCTCTGGCTATCGACGACATTGTACTTGCGTATGATTGCTCCGCCGAAGTCACATCTTGACAGAACTGGCGTTCGCACTCATTGGGCAGGGTCTCACAGAGCGGGTCGCCCGGATCCGCCTGAAGGTTGACAGGCGCTGGCGGCATGTATCTGTATGACTTCGCCTCCCACACGTTCGCCTGCGCAGAAGTCTCGCACCCAATGACCACGCCAACCGCGTTCGCCTCCGGAACCGCAAAGGCATCGAGATATCGCCCAAAGTTGCGGGCGCCGAGCGGCGCCGTGTACGTGCGAATCAGATTATGTGTCCGGCCGGAATAGACATACACTGCGCCGGCGCCCGCCTTTGGTGCGCCGACCATGATGTCGGAAACGCCGTCTCCGTCGAAGTCGGCGGCAGAACACACACTCTCGCCGAATCGCCCTCCGGCAACGGGAGAATCGATGGTGAACGCGAGGGCGCGGGTCCGTCCAGAGTAAATGTAGACCTTTCCAGCGTTCATGTTCGCGCCCGGTGCGCCGACGACGATATCCGTTGCTCCATCACCGTTCAGGTCGGTTCTTCCCGCAACAGACCACCCGAATGTAGGTTCATCGGGACCGACCAAGGCGTAGGCGGCAAAGAAGATGCGCCCAGCGTTGTCGATTGCACGCTGCACCAAGACGGCGCCCGAGTCCAGCGCCGCTTCGCGAGACCCGGCAGGATAGCCGTTGATGAGCCATTGGCCCCCGTCGCCCTCAGGATCGCCCATATCGCGTCGTGCGGCCGCGCCACCGTACAGCCGCAGGTCGTCCGTGCCGGCCACCACCTCCGTCGCCGCCGTCGCAGGGATGACCACCTGCGCGTGACCGGCGGGCGCAAGCCCCGCCAGCCCGGCGATGATCGAGAACGCCCACGCGCATACCTGAAGCGACTTGCTCCGCTGAAGGAACCTCTCCACGGCAAACTCTCTTTCTCGGGTCTTGCCCCGCCGGTACACCCTCGGCAGCCGGCCCACGCGGCCAGCACACATCGTGGTCGAGACACAATCTCTCTCTCTCTCTTGTCAAGAGAGAATCGTGAGAAATCATCCAAGGAGGGCGCGATCCGCGCGCGATGGCGCGATACCCCGCCCCACAGGCGCTAGCGCACGGTCGCTAAGGACCTCACCCTTTCCACAATCCTCGGTCCGATCCCCTTCACCCGGTCAAGGTCCTCTACGCGCCGGAACGGCCCGCGGCGCTCGCGGTCCTCGATGATGCGCTCAGCCAGCGCCGGGCCGATGCCGGGCAGCAGCGCCAGTTCCGCGGCGCCGGCGCTATTGATATCGATGCGGCGACCACCAGCCGGGAACGCCTCCGCGCTCTCCGCAACCCGCGGCGCCCCTGCCGCCGCGCGCTCCGCGCCCCCGCCGACCGGCCCGGGCTGGAGCATCAGCATCGCCAGCGACACGCTCCCCAAGGCCGCCGCGCCCACGATGATCCCGCGGCGCGAACCCTCCGGGTCCGGAGCACCCCCGTTCGCTGCCGCTTGCGGCGAAGGCCCCGCGATCATCCCTCGCCGGCCTCCGTCCACGCCGGCGAGGCAGGATGCTCCGTCGCCGCGGTCCGGGTTGGCGGCTTCTTGCGGCGCATCCCCTGGCGGATCGCGGCAAGCCGCCGGAGCGCGGCCTTGGGCTTCCCGTCCCGGGTGATCAGCCCGCCGCACGCCATCTCCACCGTCGCGTCCGCCGCCGGAGCGTCGTACAGGTCCTGCCACGCGACCGATTGCACCCACGGCCTCGAGAGCGCGGTGGTCAGCGCGTGCGTCATCCACTCCGCCTGCATCTCCTGGCTCCAGGGCCTGCGCCAGTGCCCGGGGTCGGGCTCGGACGAGGCGCCGAGCGTGCCCAGGTCCGGATCCGGCGCCGCCGCCGAGGGCGGGCTGCTCGGCGCCCCCAGGATCAGGCACAGCGGCTTATTGAACGCGGAATATGCGTCGAGCATCGCCGCCAGTTGCATCATGTCGCGGGCGCTCCGCCCCTCGCCCCCCGGGCCCATCTGCACCCGCAGGCAATACGCATCCGCCGCGATGCCCTGCTGGGACACCATCTCCGCGTACAGCATCGGGGGCGCCGAGCGCGTGTTCGCCAGGTAGTGCTCGCCGAAGGGCTGATCGATCTCGAGGTTCACCTTCGCGCCCGGCTGAAGTTTCTTCACCACCATCACGCACAGCCGGGTGAGGTCCATCATCTGCTCGAGCGTCAGCGGGAACTGGGTGTTGAGGTGCAGCCCCCCGGCCACCGTCCACCGCGACACCGCCTTGCGGTACCGCCCGATCACCCGCTTGAGATGCTCGAAGATCACCTCACGCAGCGTCTCGTAGTCGTTCTCCCAGATGCTCAGCCACTCCGGCGTGCGGCCCGGGCGGAAATCGATCAGCGGGCCTCCCACCACCGGCAGGTTCGCCTGACGCACCGCCCACTCCACCCACTTGTCCGTCTTCGCGAACGAATACTCCCCCTCGGAGGGCTCCAGTTCCGTCCAGCGCATCGGCTTGACGATGAAATCAAAGGTCTCCGCCACCACCTTCTGCAGCGCCGCGCCCGCGTGCTCGCGCCCCACGCACACCCCGGTCCAGAAGTTCACCTGCTTTGCCGCCCCTCCCGCGGGGCCGGCGCCGCCTCCTGCCGCGCCCCCCGCCGCGTTGACCGCCGCCTCGAGGCGCGGGACCAGCATCAGTTCCGCCACCAGGTTCGACAGCCGCTCGCTCGCCTCGATCGCCAGCCGCAGCGATTCCCGAGCCAGCCGGTCCTCCTCCAGCGTGAACCGCGCCCCGCCGCCCGACGCCGCCAGCGCCGCGGTGAACTTCTGCCGCGCCTGCTCGAACAGCGCCATCGCCCCATCGTCCCCCGGAAGGTCGCAGTTGAGCCACTCCTCCAGCTTGGTGAGGAACAGCATGATCCGATGCCGCGCCAACTCCAGGCTCAGCAGGTACGGGTGCTCCCGCTCCGGCAGCAGGCACGTCCTCAGCATCAACTCGCCCGAGGGCCCGGCGTCAAACAGCAGCGACAGCGACGACGCCTCCGCACCCGGCTTCTTGCACCGGATCACCGCCCCCTCCAGCGAGATCTCAGCCGGCAGCGGGATGTCGTCCGCGCCCACGAGGTAAGGCCGGCGCGCGGCAAGGTCGCGCCCGCGCACGGCTTCCTCGAAAACGGCGAAACTCGGCATGCCCTCCGCGACCTCCCTGCCTGCCCGCCCGCCCCTCAACGGGGCCGACGCCGAACGTTCACCCCAGGCCTGAACCGTCAGGCCGGGCACCCCCGCGCCGGCGCACAAGCCGGGGACGAACCTCGCCGCATTGTCGCGGGCTTCCGCCCCGCCGCAACCCGAGGCGGTTTCCCCGGATCTCCTGCTCCTTCCGCCTCCACACGGGACGGTTTCAGCGCCGACCCCGCTCCCGGTAGCATCGCCCCATCGACGCCATGTTCGAATCCAACCTGCCATTGCCCGGGCGCCGCCGAGGCAAGGTGCGCGACGTCTACACCATCCCCGGAGGGTATGCGCCGCCACCGAACGCCGGCCCGGAAGGCCCCGGCATCCGCCCCGTCCCGGCCCTGCTCATCGTCGCCTCCGACCGCGTCAGCGCCTTCGACGTCGTCATGCCCACCCCCATCCCGGGCAAGGGACGCCTCCTCACCGACATCGCGGCCCGCTGGTTCCGCTTCATCGAGCAGCGCCGCATCTGCTCCACCCACCTCCTCTCCACCGACGCCGCCGATATCCCCGGCCTCACCCCCGATCAGCGCGCCTCCCTTGATGGCCGCGTCACCATCGGACGAGCCTGCCGCGTCGTCCCCATCGAGTGCGTCGTCCGCGGCTACCTCGCCGGGTCGGGCTACGCCGACTATCAGCGCAGCGGCGCGATCTGCGGCGTCGCGCTCCCCCCGGGCCTCCTCCGCGGCCAGAGCCTCATCAACGCCGCCGGAGGCCCCATCTTCACCCCCGCGACCAAGGCCCAGTCCGGCCACGATGAGAACATCACCTTCGCGCAGGCCTGCGCCGCGGTCGGCGAGCACACCATGCTCCGCCTCCGCGACCTCTCCACCCGCATCTACCTCGCCGCCCACGACCACGCTCTGGCCCGCGGCGTGATCCTCGCCGACACCAAGTTCGAGTTCGGCGTCCCCGTCGATGAGCAAGGCGAGCCCGATTCCGACCAACTCACCCTCGTCGACGAGGCCCTCACCCCCGACTCCTCGCGCTACTGGCCGGCCGAAAACTACACCCCGGGGCGCGAACAACAGTCCTTCGACAAGCAGCCCTTGCGCGACCACCTCGAAGGCCTCGTCGCCCAGGGCAGGTGGGACAAGTCGCCCCCGGGCCCGCCTCTCCCCCCGGACGTCGCCGCCGCCACCATCGCCCGCTACGAGGAGGCGCGACGCCGACTCTTCGGCGCCTGAGCGCCCCCGCGCATCGCCCGGCACACCGCTTGCGAACACCCGCCCGCCGCGGCGCCCGCGCGCCGAGAACGCGCCCCCGACTACCATCCGCGCATGACCGCGGACGATCCCCCGCCCCCCGGGCCAAGGCCCGCGCCGCAGGAGAGCCAGAGCATGCTCGCCGTCCGTGAGTCTTTGCCCGACACCCGCCAGTCCATCACCCACAAGTTCACCATCGGGGGGCTCGAGGGCTACCTGACCATCGGCCTGCACCCCGACGGCCGCCCGGGCGAGGTGTTCCTGAAGGTCGCCAAGGAAGGCTCGACCATCTCCGGCCTCTGCCAGGCCTTCTGCCGCGCCTTCAGCCTCTCCCTCCAGTACGGGCTCGACGTCGAGGACGCCGTGAAGCGCTTCAAGGGCATGCGCTTCGAGCCCATGGGCGCGACCAGCAACCCCGACATCCCCGAGGCCTCGAGCGTGGTGGACTACATCGCGCGATACCTCGAACTGCACTTCGCCGGGCTGAGGCGGAAGTAAGCAAGGCCGCTGAGGCCTGGATCGTCGGCGCGGTAGTCCACGCGCCGCCTCCGGGCGGGGAGATCGCGACGGAATTCTTGGTGACGTTGACCGCGGCTGATGCGCCGGCGCACAGCCCTGCGAGAGCCAGAGACGAGAGAATCAGAGAGCGCATGAGACAACTCCTTCCCCTGAGGGGAATTTGAGGAACCGGCGCGAACGCGCCGAGAGAAACAAACAGCCT
>CANJRL010000091.1 GCA_947476675.1 Phycisphaerales bacterium | reverse complement strand
GATCCGCCTGGTCGACCCGGGGTCGGCCTTGCCGACCACGTCGACGCGCTCGATCAGCAGTTCCCTCCCGCCGTTCTCCACCGCGCCGATGGTCGCCTCGGCGAGCCTGGTCTCGCCCCGGTCGTCCGCGAACAGCGCCACCCTCATGCCGGGCACGGGCGTGCCGTGGGAGTCGCTTACCGGCGCCCGCCACGCGGTCTTCTGAATCGGAATCGCCTTGAGCTGTCCCGTGAGCCACCCCACCCCGGCGAGCACGAGCACGCCCAGACCCACCGCGGTCAGGACACGCGTCCAGTACCCCTGGCCGGGTTTGTAGATGCCGAAAGCCATGCGATCACCTCAACAGAACCGAAACACGGAACCGACGCGCCGCGGGTGGCGACTCCGCCGAACCCCCGCCGACGCCCCGGCGGTGCGGCGCCGGGAGCCCCGGACAGGACAGGAACACGCCGGGAGGGAATCGAACCCGCAACCTGCGGATTTGGAATCCGCTGCTCTGCCAATTGAGCTACCGGCGTTCTTCGGCGGCGGCGGCCGGGGGTTCCGGCCGGCGCCGACCGCGATGATCCTAGTTCGCCCGCGCCGCGGGCACGCTCACTTCCGCTTGATCTTGTGCAGCGTGTGCCGCTGCAGCCGCGGCGAGTACTTGGACAGCCCGGCCTTGAGCTTCTCCGGCATGCCGCCCTTCACGTTCACCTCGGTGCGGTAGTTCAGGTCCCCGCACTCGGTGCACTGCAGCCAGACGTACTCGCGGGCGTCGCCCTTCTTCTTGGCCATGTCTCAACGTCCTTCGCGCCGGGGGGCGCCGGGTGATGCCTGTCTCGGGGAAGCAGCCCCCATGCCGTCGGGCGCGGGGGCCGTGGAAGTTGCCGGATCCGCCGGGGGCGGGGGAAGCCCGCCCGGCGCTCAGTCCAGAATCTCGGTCACGACGCCGGAGCCCACCGTGCGGCCGCCCTCGCGGACGGCGAAGCGGAGGCCCTTCTCCATCGCGATCGGCTTGTCGCCCAGGTCGATCTCCATCTGCACGTTGTCGCCGGGCATGCACATCTCGGCCCCGCCGAGAAGCTTGATCGAGCCCGTCACGTCCGTCGTGCGGAAGTAGAACTGGGGCTTGTAGCCGTTGAAGAACGGGGTGTGACGCCCGCCCTCTTCCTTGGTGAGGACGTAGACCTCGCCCTTGAACTTGGCATGGGGGGGGATCGAGCCGGGCTTGCACAGCACCTGGCCGCGCTCGATCTGCTCCTTCTCAACGCCGCGGAGCAGCGCGCCGACGTTGTCGCCCGCCTCGCCCGAGTCCAGCGTCTTGTTGAACATCTCGACCCCGGTGATGGTGGTCTTCTTCTTCTCCTTGGACAGCCCGACGATCTCCACTTCGTCGCCGACCTTGACCTTCCCTCGCTCGATGCGGCCCGTGGCCACCGTGCCGCGACCCTTGATCGAGAACACGTCCTCGACCGACATCAGGAAGGGCTTGTCGATCTCGCGCACCGGGTCCGGGATGAACGAATCCAGCGCGTTGAAGAGCTCGTCGATCGGCTTGCACGCCGCGTCGTCCTTGCCCAGCGAATCGACCGCGGCCTTGGCCTGCCCGCGCACGATCGGCGTCGTGTCGCCCGGGAACTGGTACTTCTTCAGAAGCTCGCGGATCTCCAGCTCGACCAGCTCCAGGAGCTCCGGATCGTCGACCAGGTCCACCTTGTTCAGGAACACCACGATGTGCGGCACGCCGACCTGGCGGGCCAGCAGCACGTGCTCGCGGGTCTGGGGCATCGGGCCGTCCGCCGCCGACACCACCAGGATCGCCCCGTCCATCTGCGCCGCGCCCGTGATCATGTTCTTCACGAAGTCGGCGTGGCCCGGGCAGTCGACGTGGGCGTAGTGACGCTTGACCGTCTCGTACTCGGTGTGCGACGCCGCGATGGTCACGGTCTTGGACGCGTCACGCACCGTCCCGCCCTTGGTGATCTCGGCGTAGGTCTTCGCCGTCCCGCCGTTCAGCGCCGCCGAACGCGCGGCAAGCGCCGCGGTCAGCGTGCTCTTGCCGTGGTCGATGTGCCCGATCGTGCCCACGTTGACGTGCGGCTTTGTCCTGACGAATTCGCCCTTTGCCATGACGCTGAGTCTCCACCGAAGAGCAGACGGGTCGTGTCGCGGCCCGACCCGCGAGCCGAACAAGGTCTTCCACGCCGCGCCCCAGCGCGGTCGGGAGGGGGGCCGGCGCCCGGTTATTCACCGAGCA
This sequence comes from Phycisphaerales bacterium, assembly GCA_947476675.1. Lineage (GTDB taxonomy): Bacteria > Planctomycetota > Phycisphaerae > Phycisphaerales > UBA1924 > CANJRL01. The sequence goes on along the minus strand of CANJRL010000091.1, from coordinate 9,315 downwards.
GACCGCGGCAATGCCGAAACGCTCGGCAATCCGCCGCCGCCCGAGCGCCCACCGCCTCGGGCCTCTCTCTCGCCAGGCGACGAAGCGCACTCGCGCCCTTCGCCCGGCCGCCGGCTGGTCCCGGCAAAGTCGTGCAAGCCACCAGCGGGGATTGAACCCGCGACCTCACCCTTACCAAGGGTGCGCTCTACCACTGAGCTACGGTGGCGAGGGCCGCGTCGACGCAGCCGAACAGAGTCGACCCCGGAGGCGGGGCGAGCCGCGAAATGTAGCCGCAACCCCTAACCCCAGCAAGTCCTCCGCCCGGATTACCACCCAAACACCGGCCGAGCATCGTTCCACATCTCGCGCCGCCATCCCCGCGGCTCAGCCCCACGCTCCATAATCCTCCTATGCCCCCAGCCATCTTCCTCGACCGCGACGACACGCTCATCCGCCGCAAGGGCGGCCTGCCAACAGGCGACCTCGGCGATCCCGACCTCGTCGAACTTCTCCCCGGCGCCGCCGAGGGTGTCGCCACGCTCAAGTACGCCGGATTCCCGCTCGCCATGGTCACCAACCAGGGAGGCGTGGCCCGCGGCAAGTACACCCTCGACACCGTCGCCGCCGTCAATGCCCGCGTCGAGCAACTCCTCGCCGATATCGCCCGCCTCCCCTTGCCCATCTTCAGCGCCATCCGGGTGTGCCCGTACCACCCCCAGGGCGTCGTGCCCGAGTACACCCGCGAGCACCCCTGGCGAAAGCCCCAGCCCGGCATGATCCTCGACGCAGCCCGGGAACTCCACGCCGACCTCGCCCGGTCGTGGATGATCGGCGACGCCGAGCGCGACGTGGAGGCCGGCATCGCCGCCGGATGCCGCACCATTCTCGTCGGCGACGGCTCGGCCTTCGCCACCTACCACGCCGAGTTCCAGGCGGGCGCAGCGCGGAACACCAAGGCCTCCTTCCGCGCCGCCAATCTCGCCGAGGCCGCGGCCATCGTGCTCCGCGAACGCGCCAAGGGATGAGCGCGGACCGGCCGCAACTCCCGCGGGCTCTGGTCGTCTGCCCGACCTGGCTCGGCGACGCCGTCATGGCCACGCCCGCGCTGCAACTCCTCCGCGCGGGCCTGCCCGGGGCGTTCCTCGGAGGGCTGTGCCGCCCCGCGGCGCAGCAGGCCCTCGCCGGGCTCGACGTCTTCGACGAAGTCCACCCCGCGCCCTCCGGCGGGATCATGGCCCCCAAGGTCGCCGCCCAACGCGTGCGCATCCGCCGCTACGCCTCCGCCCTCCTCCTCACCAACTCCTTCTCCACCGCCCTCTCGACCCGCCTCGCCGGCATCCCGCTGCGCATGGGATTCAACCGCGACGGCCGCGGCGTGCTCCTCACCGACTCCCTCCCCGCGCGCACGCGCCGCGAGACCCCGCCGTTTGACCGGAGCGCGACCGACCCCGGAGGCTACCCGGCCGAGCCCATCGCCGGCGCGTACGAATCGCTCGCGCGAGCCTTCCTCGAGCGCCTCGGTGTCGATCACCGCTCGCTCGCTCGCCCGACGCTCCGCCTCGCGGCCACCGACGGCGAAGAGCGGGCCGCCGCCGACATCCTGGCCCGCGCCCCGATCGCGCCATCCGCCGCCTTCGCGGTGCTCAACCCGGGCGGGAACAACCCCGCGAAACGCTGGCCGCCGGACCGCTTCGCCGAAGTCGCCGCATGGCTGATCCGCGACCGAGGCCTTCCCGTGCTCGTCAACGGCTCGCCCGCCGAGAGCGGCCTCTGCGCCGAGATCGTCTCCCGCGCATGCGGCATGCTCGGGCGCGATGCCCAGACCTCCGCCTCCCACCCCCTTGTCAATCTCGCGGAACTCGGCGGCTCCATCGGCAGCCTCAAGGCCATCCTCCGACGCGCCGCCATCCTTGTTACCAACGACACCGGCCCCCGCCACGTCGCCGCCGCCTTCGGCACGCCTGTCGTCGCCCTCTTCGGCCCCACCGACCCGCGATGGACGACACTCACGCCATGGCTGCCGCCCCGCCGCGATGGCAAGCCGCTCCCACTCGAAGCCGAACTCGCCGCCGACCCCTCCCTCCCTGAGGAAGAAGTCGCCGACGACCACCCCGAACGCTGCCGCGTGGACCGTATCGAGGCCGGGGCGGTGATCGAGGCCGCCGCACGCCTGCTGGGCTGAATCGCCCCCGGCCGAGCGCGTCAGGGCCGGGGCGCCGCCCCGCGACTCCCATCCCCGCGGAGCGGATCCACCCGCGGCGTCGGGTCGCCGTGCTCCGCGATCAGCGCCCCCACCGCGCGCCAGGCGGCCTTCCTCGCCGACCGAGGCGAGCCGCCGAGCAGCGCCGCCAGACACCGCATCCGCAGCGTGCGCGGCGGGACGCAGCCCATCCCTGTCGGCTCGATCATCAGGCTCGCCAGCATCCGCGCGGAGCCCACCCGCAGCCGATCCGGCCTGATCCCAACGCAATCGATCACCCCCACCCGCGCTCCCGGCGGCGCGCCCTCGACCACGATCAGGTTCGACGGCTTGTGATCCCTGTTGAATCTCCCCGCGCCGGTGATGGCCCCGATCTGCGCACCGACCTCCGCCGCGATCGAGTGCCGCTCCAGGGCGCTCAGCGCCGAAACACCCCGCGCGATCTCGTCGAGATGGTGCAGCAGCGTCCGGCCCGGCAGCGCCTCCATCGCGAGCGTCTCCTGCAGCGACCCGCCGACGCGGCGGCGGAAGACCGCCCAAGGCTCCGCTGTGCGCACCCCGATCGACGCCAGCCATCGCGCCGCTCGCCAGTGCCGCAGCGCCTGGGTCGACCCCGCGAGCCGATTGGCCGCGTCCCGCGCCCGGACCAGCCTCCATGTCTTGATCACGGTCCGGACCGCGTCGCCGCCGATGTTCAGCGTTGCCGCGAGGACAGTCACGCGCTCGTCTTGCTTGAGGACGCGGGCGCCGAGCATCGCCTCACCGTCCAGGGACGCGCGCGCAATGGCCGCGCCTCTCTCTCCGGACGATCGGATCAACCGCACGCTGGGGGGCGTCATGCCGGGGCGAGCCTACTCGGCCCCGGGGTCGCCCTCGCGCCGTTGTCAGAACCCCGCCAAGGCCTGGTCGATCGAGGACAGCCGCGCAGCCTCGGCGGTCGCCTGCGGCGAGCGCCCCGCTCCCTGGCGCCCGCCCGCCCTCCGCGCCGGAGCCGCGGATGATTTCCTCGCGGCCCTGGCCGCGTTCACGGAGCCTCGCCCCGAGCGCGCGTACCCCAAGACGGACATCGCGATCGACGTCATTGACGTGCCCTTCGTTTCGTCGTCCTTTGGGGGGACGCGTTTCTTCCTCGCCGCAACCCGGTGGTGCGCGCGACCGGCCGTGAGAACCAAGGCCGATGACCACACTATGACTTCACGCCGCACGCGTTGCAATGCCGAATCTGCCGGAATCTCCGAAAGTCCGCGCGAGCCGGCGCTCGTCCAGACCCCGCCGCGGTGGTTTTCCTCTGGGCTGGTGAGCAGGCGTCCCGCCCGGGCGACGAAGTTAGTCAACCCTTGCGCACGGGGACGAACCGATCACGGCTCCACGAGTCCTTCGCGGATCGCGTACCGGGTCAGTTCCACCCGGTCGGAGCATCCCAGTTTGCGCAGGATCGAGGTCCGGATCGCTTCCACTCGCTTCTCGGACCGGTGGATGGACTGGGCCACCTCGCGGGTCGATGAGCCGCGGGCGATCAGCCGCAATACCTGCATCTCCTGCGTGGTCAGCGTGTTCAACCGCGAGGCGCCCCCGTCGGCGTCGGCGCGCACATCGTCGGCCATCCGCTTCGGACGGAGCCGGCCGTTGACGAACTCGCAGCGCTGCAGAGCGGCCTGAGAGAACGCGAACTCCCCCCGCGCCACCCGGCGCACGCCGTCGATCAGGCCCTCGAAGTCGTCGTTCTTCGACAGGTAGCCCCAGGCGCCGGCGGTGATCGCGGAATCGATGTAGTTGTCCCGGGTGAACGCGGAGAGCACGATCGCCCGCGTGGTCGGCCGCAGCCGCCGCAATTCCTCGATCGCCGCGAACGCGTCGGGCCCGGGCATGTCGATATCGATGAGCACGATGTCGGCGTTCTCGGCGTCGACGGAGGCGAGCAGGTCGTCGGCGCTGCGCCGCCACCCGACCACCTGCAGGTCGGGCTCGGTGCCCAGCCCCGCCTTCAGGCCGTTGAACACCACCTGGTGGTCATCCACGCTGAGGATGCGCACGGGCCGCGACGGGCTCCGGGTCTGGACGACGGTCATGCTGCTTCTCCTGTAGGTGCGAGACCCGCAACGCCCAAGGCGCGCTGCAGGCTCTCCTGATCCAGAACATCGCCGAGAATCACCGCCCCGGTCGCCTCCCATGCCGGCGACGCATCGCCGATCACGATCACGCGACGCCGGGGGTCCCCCCGGAGAAAGATACGTGCCGCCCCCAGCGCCCGTTCGTCCGGCTCGGTCACCCAGAGAACGCCGATTCCCGGGTCTGCGGCCTCGGTGCGAGACACGTGGAATCCCGCGTCGCGCAGCACCGCGCAGGCATAGGCGCCCACGCGATCGTCCTCGATCGACACCGATGCCAGTGGCGGCGACCCGCCCGGATCGGCCGCCACTGCAACCCGAGGGGTTTCCACCGCCACCGGGAGGCGCATCACGAGCGTCGTGCCTTGACCAGGCTCGGTCGACAGCTCGATCGACCCGCCGGCCGATGTCACCACCCCCTGCACGAGCGCCAGACCCAGCCCGGTGGAGGCCCCTCGGCGCTTGGTGGTGAAGAACGGATCAAAGGCTCGGCGCGCAACCTCGGTGGACATCCCGCGGCCGCGGTCGGCGACGCCGATCGACACGCTCAGACCATCGGCGGCGGCCTCGGCCCACAGGCGCACCTCGCCCCCCACCCCGGGCTCGAGCGCATCGCCCGCGTTCACCAGCAGGTTGAGCACCGCTTGAGTGAGCCGCGGCGGCGCGACCCGGACCGGCGGCAGGCGGTCGGGCACATCCGCCCTGAACCTCGCGTCCTTGGGGAGAGCCCGGACCAGCATCGCGCCGACCTGGCGCCACCACGCGGATACATCCGTGACCGCGTCCCGCGGCGACGCGTCGCCGCCGCCGGCGAGCAGGCGGAGGTTGTCGCCCAACTGGCGGAGAAACTCGACCGTCTCGCGCACCGCGCGGACCTGCTGCCTCGCCTGCTCGGGGAGGTCGCCGGCCTCAAGCGAGCGGATCTGCCCTCGCATCGGCAGGAGCAGATTGTTCAGATCGTGGCCCACGCCGGCGGCGAGGGCGCCGATCGACGCCAGGCGCTCGGCCGCGTGCAGCCGCTCCTCCAGCGCCCGCAGCGCCGCCTGCTCGCGGGTCCGCGCCCGCTCCTCGGCCAGTTCGTGGGCCCGAGCACGGATCGCCTGCTGGGCCCGATACATGAGCAGCGACAGCACCGCGAACACCGCGAGCAGCACCACCGCCAGCACCAGCACGGCGCGCACCAGGATGAGCCGCGAAGCCTCGAACTCCTTGGCGGCGCTCTGCCGGATCATCAGCACACCGGCGGCGGCCCGCGCGCCGGCCGAGCCGTCCGACCCGCCCATGTCCGTCACCGGGATGTAGCTCTCGATCACCCGCTGCGACGACTCCCCCTCGCGCGCGAGGGCCATGACGGTCACGGTCTCGCCACGCATGGCCTGCGCGAGCAGTCCGGCGTGGCCGGGCGAGAACTCGCCGGCCCCGGGCGCCAAGGAAAACAACTGACGGCCGTCGGCGTCGAAAATGGCCACGGACCTGATGTCGAAGGCCTCCAGGAACGGCTGGAACCGCCGGCGGATGTCGTCGCGAATCGCGATGTCCGTCGCGGTGCGGCGGGTCTCGTCGCCTTGCCGCAGCGCCGCGAGCAGGTTGTCCATCTCCACGTCGCGCAGCGCGAGGGTCGCCTGCGCCGCGTCGTCGCGGGCGCGCTCGAGCGTGGCCCGGTGCAGGATGGCCTGCAAACCCAGCGCCGCGAGCAGCAGGATCGAGCCGGCGGCGACCGCCGCCAGGCCCACAAACCTGTAGAACAGGCCGACACCCTCGGCGCCTGAAGGGCTGCTCTGGTCAGGGAGCGATCGCTCGCCACCCTGCATCTCACCCGGGCTCGTCTCGAGTTCGGCGCCGGAGGACCGCGGCATGAAGGCTTCAGTATACGCGGGGTCCCGAGGGCCCCCCGAGACGACGCCGCATCACCGCGCCGTGCCGAGCACGCGCAGCACCGGGAACTCCTGCCCCGGAGCGGGGGGCTCGCCAGTCTTGGCATCGTTGAAGAAGCCCCACGTCGCCAGCCCGTCCTCGCTCATGGGCTCGAGAAGGATCACCGCCAGCGTGCCCAGAGGCTGAGCGGTGGGCACGAACAGCCATTCATCGGGTCCGGGCGGGGGCGGCGCTCCGCGGCCGCCACCTTCGCGCATTCGGTTGATGTCCCGGACAGCGCGGGGAACACCGGTGAAGGTGCGAGTCGCGGGCCTGCGCTCGGTCTCCAGCGTCACCAGCCGCGCGCCCTGGAATGGCCGCTCCGAACGGGACGACGCGGTGACGACGTGCGTCTCAACACGAAGCAAGGCCGGGATCGGCATGGCGTCCTCGAGCGGCACGCTGCGCAGGCCGTGGAGGCCCAGCGTTTCGATCACCCTGGTCATGCGCATCGGCACCAGGTAGCCAAGGGGCCTGGGGACCGACGCCGCTGCCTCGAAGCGCCCGAAGTGGGTCACCGGCCACTCGGCGGGCGTGTCCTCGGGCTGCGGCCGGTGGGGGTTCTCCTCGCGCGGGGCGGTCGATCGAGGCGCCTCATAGCCCAGGAAGGTGACCGGCTCGGGGAATGCGGCGATGCGCTGGGTGAGCGGCACGAGGTCGTCGGGCCCGGGCTCGGCGCCGCGCGACTCGGTGTCGGCCTCAGCGCGGGCGCAGGCCTCCCGGAGCGCCTCGGCGCGCTCGGCGGCGACATCGAAGCAGGCGCGCACGAAGGCGGTGGTGGCCAACACGCGGTCCTTGTACGGCGCGTAGGCGTAGGCCTCGCTGAGGACCGAGGCGCGGCCGATGAGCCCGTGGTAGTTCCCGCCGAACCGCGCCTGCCCGGAGTACGTGCGCCACTCCTTGCTGTCGTCGCTGAGTTCGCCGTACCAGAACGCGTCGTACCCCGCGGCCTTGAGGCGCCGCGCGGCCTCGGGGAGCAGCGCACTGCGCACGAACGCGACCGGCGCCGGGTGCGAGGCGGCGTGCAGGGGCGCCTCGTAGGTGATGGTCCAGCGGTGCTTGCTGCCGTTGGTGGTGTGGGTGTCGACAATCAGGTGGGGCCGCCACTCGTGCAGGAACGAGACCATGGCCCGGGTCTCGGGGGCCTCGAGGCGGACATAATCGCGGTTGAGGTCGAAGCCCTGGGCGTTGGGGCGCTGGCCCATGCCCTCGGAGGGGCCGACCTGGCCCGGGCGGTTGTCCTTGGAGACGCGCTCGTTCCCGTCGGTGTTGTAGATGGGGGCGAGGACGAGCACGGCGCGGGAGAGCAGGGCGCGGTTCTCGGGGGCGGCCGGGTTGGACAGGATGTCGCGCGCCAGCACGGGCAGGGCCTCCTTGCCGCAGACCTCGCCGGCGTGGATGTTGCCGAACGCGAAGAGGATCACCTTGCCCGACTGCTCGGCCTCGTCGGGCGTGCGGACCGGGGGATCGGCGATGATGAGCAGCGGGATCTCGCGGTTCTCGAAGGAAAAGCCCATGCGCCCGCGGCGCGCCAGGGCGGCGCCCGGGAGCGCGCCGGGGCGCTCGGCGTCGGCGAGACGGTCGAGCAGGGCGATGACCTCGGCGTAGCGCGCCGTGGCGGTGTAGTTCGATCGCTCCGCGACGGTGAGCAGGTCGTCCGGCACGGCCGGCTGGGCGCGCGCGGCGGCGCTCAGGCAGAGAACAGACGCAAGGAGTGCGCGGATCATGGATCGGCCCTGGAGGAGGGGGCGGGGCCCGGCGCCGGATCGGCGGTGAGCAGGCCGACGAGGCCGACGCCGGCGATCAGGACCGCGAGCCACACGGCGGCGGAGATGAACTCGGCGCGGATCGAGCCGCGGTCGAGGCCGGGCCCGCCCGGAGACGGGTCAGGCGCGGGCATACTCGGCCCAGGTGCTGGAGGTCTCGGAGACGCGGACGCGCTCGACGACAACGTTGGGCGGGAAGCGGTAGGCGACGCCCCGCTCGTCGGCGTACTCGCGGCGGGCGGCGATCTCGTCGCTCAGGAAGTCGAAGACCATCCGGGCCATCGCCTCGGTGGTCGGGTCGCGGCCCTCGAACACCACGATGCGCTCGGTGATCGCCTTCATCTGCTCGAGGCGGGGGTCGGCGCTGTGCACCGCCAGGGCGTGGTCGAAGCGGTCGACGTAGGCCCGGAGGGCGAGGCGCACGGTCTTGAAGTCGCACACCATGTCGGAGGCGTCGAGTTCGGGCGAGGCGAGGACCACCTCGATCTGCCGCGAGTGGCCGTGGGGGTGGCGGCACAGCCCCGGGTGCTTGCTGAGCATGTGCCCGGCCTCGACCTCGAACGTCTTGCTCACGCGGTAGACCATGCGTGGGGCAAGTGTACGCGCGGGCGGCGATTCGCTCGGCGGTCCACGGGCTGATGCCCGCGGCTCCGGGCCATAACTCCCTGCGGGGTTGGGGACGAAGCGGCGTGGCTGAGGGCTGCGGGGAGGCTAAGAATCGGTGTTTCGGCCAGAAATCGCGCGGATTGTCCTTGCATTTCCGGGTGCGGCGCGGCAGGCTGCAGATGCACAGGAGGCGAGAGAAGTGATTCCGGTTCCCGGGCTCCATCGTTCCATCGGTCGGTCAACCAGGGAGAGGTCGCGCATGCGGCTGGGTTCACGTTGCGGACATTGGATGGCGCGAGTCGCGGCTCTGGCATTCCTGGCGCTCGGCGCCGCGATAGCGGACGCGCGCCAGGTTCCACCGAACTATTCGTGGAACTTCGCCACCGTCACCCACCCGGGCAACCGGGTGCCCAATCAGCAGGAGGTCGGCGGCATCGGCTACGCGCCGTTCCCCTACGGACGGGTGGATTATTCCTACCGCATCGCCACGACCGAGGTCACCGGAAGCCAGTGGCAGGAGTTCCTCACGGCCTACGCGCCGTATGTCGGTAATCAGTACTACAGCCGCGCGGTGTGGGGGCTGTCCAACTTCACGGGCTTCTCCAACGGTGTGCCGCAGTACCGGCTCAACGAGGGCGCGGAGAACCTGCCCGTCAACGTCGGCTGGCGCTTCGCCGCCCGCTTCGTCAACTGGCTGAACAACGGCAAGGCCCTGACCCGCGCCGCCTTCGAGAGCGGG
>CANJRL010000090.1 GCA_947476675.1 Phycisphaerales bacterium | reverse complement strand
GGTAATGCATGCGAACCTCCGAGGATCACGCCGCGCTCGGCGGCTGTGAGGGGCAGCGAGTATAGCCGGCTCTGGCCGTCCCGTCGAAGGGTCGCATCTCGGCGATCGATCCGCGAGCGGGACCCCTCGACCGGGCGGCGGCCTCGCGCCGCCCTCCGCACCCGCAAAAGTCGCGACCGAACTCGGCCGATGGTGACCCTTGGGGGCGTTGCATCCCTGCCTCGGCCCGCCTTCGGCATGGCAGAGGCCGCGCCGCCTCCGGACACGATCCGCTGATGCATTAGTGCTCGCTGACACCCCCGACGCACGACGCCGACCGCGACAGCGGCGGCAGCCGCCCGCCTCTGGGCGGAGCGTTCCCATTTCCCTCGCCCCTCGTGGGCACAGACAGGAGTCCCCGAATGTTCAACACCGGCACGTCCCCCTTCTGCGCGACCGGCAACACGTTCCCCGGCTACACCAACGGGTCGATCCCCTCGAACTTCGTTCCCAACTTCCTCCAGACCTTCCCCAGCGCGTTCTTCGGCTACGCCAACGCCCCCTTCGCGGCGACGAACTCCCCCTTCGCCGCCCAGCAGGCTTGGAACAACGCGGTCGCCGCCACCCTGCAGAACACCCTCAACGGCGCCCGCCCCCAGAACCCCACCCCCCTCAACAACACCTTCGCGAACACCGCCTTCAACCCCTTCAACCCCATCTCCAACTCCCTGTTCACCACGCAGGCTCAGACCGCCCCGATCGCGACCGTCATCAATCCCTTCACCGGCCAGATCAATCTCGTCCCCGGCAACGCCTTCGGCTGGAACTGGAACAACACCCAGAACGCCTTCAACCCCGTCGCCACGTGGCTCAACCCCTTCCAGTCCTCCATCAACCCCGCCTTCTTCGCCAGCACCACCGGCTTCAATCCGTACACCAACTCCTTCGGCGGCTCCGCCTTCGGCGCCCCGACGTTCGGCAACGGCTTCAACCCGTCCATCAATGCCGCCAGCATCGCGAACTCCTTCGCCGCCACCCCCTGGGGCGTCGTTCCCACCGGCCTTCTGAACACCATCAACCCCGCCAACCTCTGGGCCGCGTTCAACGGCTTCGGCCCCACCCCCGCGTTCTGGGCCAACGCCGTCAACAGCATCAACCCCTTCACCGGGCAGCCCGCCACCGGCGCGACCCAGAACGGCCAGCCCACCACCGGCACGCCTTCGCTGTTCCGCGAGGCGGCCTGATCGATCGTCCACCGCGGTCGGGCCCACACTCTCCTCGCGCGACGACGGCGCGCCGGTCTCGACCGCACGACGTAGGCACGGACGCCGCCAGACGGCGGGGCCGCAGGGTCCCGCCGTTGTTGCTGCGCTCTTCTAGGCGCTGAGGCCGGAGGCGCGGAGAACGCCCGCAAGGCCCGCCGCATCGGCGTCGGTGAACGCCCCGACGTCGAAGGAGTCGAGGTCGAGCACGCCCCACGGCGTGCCGTCGGGCTCGAGGCAAGGCAGCACGACTTCCGACTGGTCGCGCGGGTCGCACGCGACATAGTTCTCTCCCAGGTCGCGCACGTCGCGGACGACGAGCGGTTCGCGGCTGAGGAAGCACCGCCCGCACGCGCCGTGCATCCCGATCGGCGAGCACGCCGGCTTGTCGCGGCGCGCCGCAAGCGTCATGGCGCCCCGGTCGGCCGAGGCGATGTAGAAGCCGAGCCAGGAGACCCCCGTCGGCGACAGTGCGGGCCAGAGGAGGTCGACGAGTTCCTGCATCCGCTGCTCGCGCTGCGCCGGAGTGCGGGGGGCCGAGCCGAGCCGGGAGGCCCGCGCGGTGAGAGACTTGTAATCGCGAGTTCGTTCGAGGTTGTCGGTTGGCATGCCGGAGGATTGTTGCACGGGCGGGGCGCCGGTCCAGCACATCGGCCCCGCCCCGAGGGGTTCTCGGGCTGGAACCGCCGCCCGTTCCGCCCCGAATCTTGCCGGGGTGGCCGGGCGGCCATGGACGACCATCCGCCCTCCCGCTAGGGTCGCAGGAGCCCCCTTAGGAGAGCGAGATGCAGCACCGCAGAGAATTCGCACGCGTTGCTCGATGCGCGGCTTCCATCGCTCTTGCGGCGGGTGCGACGCAGGCGGCGGTCATCCGCTGGACCAGCGCGGGGGGCGGGGTGTTCGCCATCGGCGCCAACTGGCAGGGCGGCGTGACGCCGGGCCCGGTCGATGACGCCATCTTCGACCTTGCCAACGCGTACACGGTCCAGTTCCCCGGCAGCGTGGAGACCTCCACCGCGACCGTGCGCGCCGGCTCCGTCACCTTCTCGGGGAGCAGCGCCGCGACCTATTTCTCCGGCGCCCTGATCGTCGGCGACACGGTCTCGCTTACCCCGACGCTCACCGTCACCGGCGGAGTCCTCCAGCCCGGCATCGTCTCGATCGGCGCGGTCGCCTCCGCCGCCGGGGTCCTGAACATTCAGCAGACCGGCACGGTGGTCGCCGAGAGCGACTTCAATGTCGGCGATGCGGCCTCGGGCACGCTGAGCGTGACAGGCGGCGGGACAGCCCGCGCCGCCGGCGTCAGCCTCGCCTCGCGCACCGGGGGCGCCGGAACGCTCAGCATCGACGGCGCGGGTTCCCTCGTGGAGGCGACCACCCAGGCGACGCTCGGGCTGCGCGGCCCGGCGAGCGTTTCCATCTCCGGCGGCGGCTCGTTGATCAGTCGCGGCGCGATGGTCGTCGGCGCAATCGCGGGCCAGCCCGCCACCGTCACCGCCACCGGCGCCGCGAGCAAGATCACCGCCGAGGGACAGTTGACCGTCGGCTCGGCAGGGAGCGCCACGGTTTCCATCACCGACGGCGCCCTCGCCACGGGCCCCGCCTCGATCGCCGACAATCTCGATTCGAGCGGCTCGCTCACCATCTCGGGAGCGAGCGCCGTCTGGACGCTTGCCGGACTGCTCCAGGTCGGACGCAACGCCACCGGCGCCCTGACCGTGACCTCCGGCGCCGTCGTCAACGGAAACGCCGCCATGTTCGTCGGGGCGTTCGCGGGGGCGGGAACCGCGCGTTTCGCGGGCGGCGGCACCGCCGTCAGCACCCCGGCCCAGTTCCAGGTCGGCTCCGAGACAAGCGGCAATCTCACGATCGAGGGCGGCGCGACCCTGACCAGCGGGACTCAGGGCTCCGCCAGCGGCACCTCGGGCCTGCTCGGCCAACTCAACGCGGGCGACGGCCGCGTCACCATCACCGGCGCCGGCTCCGCTTGGACGCAGACCGGCGCCCTGGCCGTGGGATGGAGCGCCTCCGGCCGTCTCGACATCCTCGCCGGAGGCCGCGCATCGTCCGCCTCCGGGTTCGTCGGCAGGAACGTCGGCGGCGTGGGAGCGGTCACGGTCAGCGGGACCAACTCGCGCTGGAACAACACCGGCGATCTCCGCGTCGGGCTCGATCCCGCCGGGCTGAATTCCGGCGCCAGCACGCTCGCGATCACGGCCGGGGGAGCCGTGCAGGCCGCCAACGTGCGCGTCGGCTCGCAGGCAACCGTCTCAGGCAACGGCCGCATCGAGGGATCCTTGATCAGCGCGGGGACCGTGGCGCCCGGCATCGCCGGAACGCCAGGGGCCCTCGCCGTCACCGGCTCGTACACCCAGTCGGCCACGGGGCGCCTTGCGATCGAGATCGGTGGCGCCGGCCAGAATGATCGCCTTTCCGTCTCGGGCGCCGCCAGCCTCGCCGGAACGCTGGCCGTCACGCTCCTGAACAACTACAGCCCGCCAGTCGGCGCGTCGTTCACTGTTCTTCAGGCGGCTACCGCGGCCGGCGCCTTCGCATCGACATCCTTCCCGTCGCTGAGCGGGGGAAGGTCGTTCCAGGCGATTGTGCAGGGTGGCGCGGTCCTGGTCCGGGTCGTGGGCCCGTGCAACGGCGACATCAACGGCGACGGCATGGTCAATTTCGCCGATCTCAACGTCTGCCTCGCGGGCTACGGCACGCTATACGACTTCAACACCCTCGCCTCGATTCTCGGCAACTACGGCAACGCCTGCTGAACCCTCGCATCGGCGATATGAACGCCGCCCCGGCTCGTGTCGAGGCCGGGGCGGCTGGTGTGGCGGGTCACTGGTCGCGGCGGCGAGCCGCCGGCGTCGCGCTCACTGCGGGCACGAGACGCCGAAGTTCGAGAGCACGAGGTTGAGGTCGGCGAAGTCGACCTTGCCGTCGCCGTTGGCGTCGGTGGTCAGGTTGAGGCCCACCGCGCCGAAACTGCCGAGCACGGCGTTCAGGTCGTTGAACGTCACGGCCGCGTCCGCGGTCACATCTCCCGGGCAGGCCGAGCCCCACTCCACATCGCCGGTCAGCACCAGCCCGTAGCCCTGGGTGTCCTGGTTCACCGCGACGCCGACGACCCGCACCGTCCAGAGCCCGACGGCCGGGCTGTTGACGAACACCTGCTCGGTCGAGTTGATGTTGTCGCTGAACGAGGCGCCGATGGCGGTGACGCCTCCGACGAAGTTGTTGCCCCGGTACACGTCGCCGTTGGGAGCGACGATCTCGAGGTTGATGTTGTTGACAGGCGTCGAGGACGCGCTCAGCGACGCAGGGACGTCGGTGAAGGTCATGGTGACGCGGAGCTGCTCGCCCGAGGAGTTGACCACGAAGCGCCGCGTGTTGGAGGCGCCGGTTGTCAGAGCGTTCGGAGCGGCGTTGCGGACGTCCTGCACGATGAGTTTGCGGGACGTGCCCGGGGTCACCGGAACGACGTTGGCGGCGACAAGGCGGCCCCAACCCTCCTGGTTGCTCGGGTATGTCGAGCCCAGGTTGGTGATGTCCTGCCCGCCGTTGAGCACCAGGGCGCGGACCAGGGCGCCGGTCGGCGTCTGCGACGGGTTCGCGCCGGCAACGGCGGTCGGGTAGTAGCCGTCGGTGAAGTACTGGCGGAGGAGGGCGGCGGCGCCGGTGATCGCCGGGCAGGCCATCGACGTTCCGGTCAGCGACACGGTGCTGCAGGTGGTGCTCGCCGAGGCGGAGAGAATGCTGCACCCGGGCGCGAAGATCTCGGGCTTGCGCCTGCCGTCCGCCGTCGGGCCGGTCCCGCCGGAGCAGAAGGAGTTGATGTTGGGCAGGTCCTGCACCGCGCCGACCGCGAGGCACGACTTGCCGTTCTCCGGCGTTGTCGCGGTGGCGCCGTTGGACACCGCGAACGCGACCACCGAGTCCTCGTTGTTGCGGGAGAACACGTCGATGGCGCGGCTCCAGCCGTTGTAGTCCGTGCGGCCGTCGGCGCCCCAGGAGTTGCTGTGCACCCGCGCGCCCTGCCCGTGGTGCTGGACGAGGCGGGCCTCGAACTGGGTCCCGCTCGAGAGGTTCAGGTCGGTGCTCGACGGGGTGAGGTTGAACACCATCTTGGCCCCGAACGCCACGCCCCGGGTGTCGTCGAACACGCCGTTGTCCCCGGCGAGCGTCCCGGCGGTGTGCGTGCCGTGCACCGCCGGGGTGCCCGAAGCGGCGTTGAAGGCAAGGATCTTGCGGTGCGTCGGACCGAACGGCGCGCCCGAGGCGTCGCGGAACGAGCAGTGGTTGACGTCCATCCGGCTGTCCTGAAGGCCGACGATCTGGCCGACGCCGGTCAGCCCGGCGGCGTACAGCGGCGTCGTGTTCAGCGTGCCGCTCTGCGTGCTCGCGCGGGAGCCGTTGTTGCGGTCAACCGCCTCGGGGACTTCCTCGATGTACTGCACCGCACCGATCGCCGCGAGCCCGTTCACCGAGGCCGGCCTGGCGATCGCCGTGATCACCGGGTTGGTCCCGTTGAACTCGCCGGTCCGAACCACCCGGGCCCCGGCCGCGGCCAGCGCCTGCGCCGCCGGGGCCGGATCTTCACCCGGGAAGAGGTAGACCCAGAGCAGGGCCTCGCCGTTGGCGGCGATCGCCTTGCGCATCGGCTCCTGGTACCCGGCGCGGCGCCCGATCTCGGGATCGGTCTTCCACTCGGCCAGGAAGGGCGACGCCCACTGCACGAAGGTCAGCGTGTCGAGCGCGAGCACCGAAGCGCGGCCGCTCAACGTGGCGACGTACGCGTTCGCCGGCAGGTACTCGCCCAGGCGCACCCCGGAGGCCTCGAGCGCCGCGCGGCGAGCGGGGGTCATCGGGCCGTCCAACTGGATGACGTGACGCCCGGGGATCGCTCCCTCGCCCGCCGCGGCGTTGGCCGGGAGCGCCTGCATCAGCGCCGTGCCCGCACGGCCGCTTCGCACCTCGGTCCGGATCGTTGCGCCCTTCAGCACCAGCGAGCGCGCGTCGGGGCCGGCCAGCGGGTCGACGACGAGGTTGTTCCGGCCGCCGGCGCCCTGCAAACCCTGCGCAATCGCGCCGGTCCCGGCCGCGAGGCCGGCGAGGAGGGCGAGGCACGACGACATCGACCGACGGAGATTCGGGTTGGCGCTCATCTGTGGCTGTTCCGCGTTCTGGGACCGATCGGACTCACTCCCCTCGCCCGCCAGAAACCAGCGGCTCAACACGCCGTCGGCGAATCGAAGGACGACCCCGAAAGAGTACCCCCGCGATGATCCCGCACAATCGGGATCATCACATAACCTGAAGGGACGCGTCGGTCTGGGGCGAGACGAGGGCAGTCCCTCCATAGTCCTTCCCCCGCGCGGATGGACGCTCGCCGCCGGATGGGGCTATCGTTCCCTCCCCGCCGCGCGCCGCGCTGCCCACCGTGCCTGAAAACAGCGCCGGCACCCTCAACGACTCTTGCACCCATCCAATATGGCCATTCCCAAACAAGCACCTTCCGACGCGTCCGAGCCCCTGATCACCGTCAGCGACATCGGCCCATGCCGCAAGCGCCTGGCGGTGGAGATCCCGGGGGCGATGGTGAGTTCGGAGATCAGCGGCTCGATGTCGATGCTCGCGGGCAGCACCCAGCTCCCGGGTTTCCGCAAGGGCAAGGCGCCGGCTCGACTCATCGAGCGTGTGTTCGGCAAGACGGCGCGCGAGGAGATCAAGCAGAAGCTCATCTCGACCGCCTTCCAGAAGGCCGTGCAGGACCACCAGCTCCGCGTCCTGGGCGAGCCGGAGGGGGGCGATGAATTGGAGGGCCTGAGCCTCGAAGCGGGCAAGCCCATCAGGTTCACCGTCGAGGTCGAGGTCGCGCCCGAGTTCACCCTGCCCGGCCTCGACGCCATCCCGGTCAAGAAACCCACGTTCGAGGCCACTCCGGGGCTGGTGACCGAAGAGATCGGCCGCATCGCGGTGCAGGAGGGCGAGCTCGCCGAGCGCGACAGCGCCGAACCGGGCGATTACTGCATCGGCCGCGGCGTCATCCTCGACGACTCCGGCAAGAACGTGCTCGAGATCGACGGAGCGGTGATCCAGGTCCCCACCCCCGACAAGGGCGGCAAAGGCGCGGTCCTCGGGGTGATGGTGGACGACTTCGCCAAGCAGGTCGGCCTGCCCAAACCCGGCAACACGCTGAAGATCACGGCGACGGGCCCCTCGGGCCACGAGGTGGCATCGATCCGCGGCAAGCCCATCTCGATCGAGTTCCATGTTGCCCGCGTCGACCGCATCGTCCCCCTGCCGCTCGAGAGCCTGGTCGCGCGCATCGGCCTGGGAAGCGAGTCGGAACTGCGCGACATCATGATGCAGCGGCTCCGCCAGCGCCTGCTCGTGCGGCAGCAGTCGCACATGCGCCGCCAGATCGCCGATTACCTGATCGAGCACACCAGGGTCGACCTGCCGGAGAAACTCACCGATCGCCAGGCCGAGCGCAACGTCGACCGGCGTCGCATGGAGCTGATGTATCGTGGGTTCAACCCGGTGCAGGTGGACGAGCAGGTCGCCGACTATCGCAACGCATCCCAGGAGGATGCGAGGCGCGAGCTGAAGCTGTTCTTCATCCTCGATCGCGTGGCGCGGGACCTCAACATCCAGGTGACCGAGGCCGAGGTGAACAGCCGCATCGCGCAGCTCGCCGCCGAGCGGGGCGTGAGGCCCGAGCGCCTCCGCGCCGAACTGATCCAGCGGAATCAGGCCTCGATGCTGGTCCAGCAGATCCGCGAGCACAAGGCGATGGACGCGCTGCTCGGCCGATGCAAGGTCGAGGAGGTCGAGGGCGAGGCCTACGAGAAGTCGCTCCAGCGCTGACTCGACGCGGCGCGGCGGTTGCCGCCGGCTCCGCCTCCGGGCTAGGGTTGGGCGGGATGACGCCTCCCCCCGCACTCCTCGGCCAATCCGCGGTGTCGCTGGTGGCCCCCGCGCTGGGGGCCATGCTGCTGATCGGGGGGGGCATCTACGCGCTCTGGATGCTGCGGCGTTCCATGGTCGGCGCTGAGGATGCTCAGCCGACCCGACAGCCGTTCACCCTGCAACACTTGCGTGAGATGCGCGCCGCCGGAGAGATCACCGAGGCCGAGTTCGAGCGGACCCGCGCCATGGTGATCCACGCCGTGCGCGAATCCGCTGTCGCGCGCGAGGCGGCCGACGGCACGGGCTCGAGGCCGGGGCGCGACCTCACCGGCGCGCCTCTGCCGAGCGCCGCCGGGAAGCAGCGCACGCCCGGAAATCGCTCGCCAAGCGACGCCGGGGGCTGAGCCGCGAGAGCCCGCGCGGCGCCGGGAGAACCGATCCCGAACCGAGGAAAAATCCCCGTGCGTCCGAGGAATTCCTCGCCGCCTCTGCTTCGGGGTGAGGATCCCGCGAAGCCAAGCCGATAGACTCTTCACTCTGCGCGGTTCTCGCCGCGCGTGTTCGCTGGTGTTTTCGCCCGCACAGAGGGATCAATGGCCAAGGACCGACTCGACGGAGGGGACCCGCACAACCACGCAGGGGGCGGTTCCCCGGCTGGTCCGGGCGGGCCGGGAGGGGGCGGGGGAGACGGCGGGTTCCGAGGGCGCAAGGTCACCACCTGCTCGTTCTGCGGGAAGACATCGCGCGAGGTCGGCCCCATGGTCGAGGGCCCCAGCGAGGTCTACATCTGCTCCAACTGCACGGACCTGTGCCAGAACATCTTCAAGCAGGAGCGCCGCCGCGTCTCCGGCTCCAAGACCTCGCTCGGCGCGATCCCCTCGCCCCGGCAGATCAAGGAGTTCCTGGATCAGTACGTCATCGGCCAGGAGATCGCCAAGCGCGGGCTCTCGGTCGCCGTGCACAACCACTACAAGCGCCTGACGCAGATCGACGCCGAGGCCTCGCCCGTCGAACTCGACAAGAGCAACGTGCTGCTCATCGGGCCCACCGGCTCGGGCAAGACGCTGCTGGCGCGGACCATGGCGCGGATCCTCAACGTGCCCTTCGCCATCGGCGACGCGACCACGCTCACCGAGGCCGGCTACGTCGGCGAGGACGTCGAGAACCTGCTCCTCAAACTCCTGCAGGCCGCCGACTATGACCTCGAGGCGGCGCAGCGCGGCATCATCTACATCGACGAGATCGACAAGATCGGGAAGACCTCCAACAACGTCTCGATCACCCGCGACGTCTCCGGCGAGGGCGTGCAGCAGAGCCTGCTCAAGATGCTCGAGGGCACCGTCGCCAACGTCCCCCCCCAGGGCGGGCGCAAGCACCCCGAGCAGCAGTACATCCAGATGGACACGACCAATGTCCTGTTCATCTGCGGCGGGTCGTTCGTGGGGCTCGAGGACATCATCCGTCGCCGCATCGGGCGGGGCCGCATCGGATTCACCTCCGAGGCCGCCCGCGACGAGGAGACGACCCGCGCCGCGGAGATCCTCAAGCAGGTGCAGCCCGAGGACCTCATCGAGTTCGGGATGATCCCCGAGTTTGTCGGCCGCCTGCCGGTCATCACCCCGCTCATGCCCCTGGGCAAGGACGCGCTGGTCAACATCCTCACCCAGCCCAAGAACGCGCTGACCCGCCAGTACCAGCACCTCTTCAGCCTGCAGGGCGCGAAGCTGACCTTCACGCAGGAGGCGCTCGAGAAGATCGCCGACCGGGCGATGCAGCGCAAGACCGGGGCCCGCGCCCTGCGCGCCATCTGCGAGGAGTCGATGCTCCACCTCATGTACGAGTTGCCCGAGGCGGACAACGAGGGCGTCGAATACGTCATCGACGCCGCTTCGCTCGACGGCTCTCCTCGTCTCGCCGACCTGCGCGTCAAGCGCAAGGAATCGGCGTAAGCCGGAGGCCCGCTCCCGTCGCACCTCCAACGCCCGGCCCGCCCGGGCGTTTTCCTTGGCGTCAGTTCATGTCGAGACACACGGCCGAGGGCTCGGCCGGGTTCCGGCGCCCGGCGGAGATCACGTGCACGCGGAGATCAACGCGGGCCAGATCCCGCGCCTCCTCGACCCGGCGGCAGAACACGTGCATCGCGGGGGCCGAGACGTCGACGGGCACGCTCGACTCGGACGCGAGCGCCGCGGCAAGCAGATCCGCGTGACGCAGGGCCCACGCGCGGGCCACGAGCAGCGATTGCGCCGCCGCCGGGCCGGCCTCGATAAGCAGCCGCAAGGCGCCTCGATGGTCGATGCCGACCTCGACGCCCGGGGCTTCAGGGCATCGGAAGCGAGTCGACGTCACCCCTTCCAACCAGGCCGCGAGGGCGGGGACCGACGCCGGTTTCGGCGCGGCGGGGCGCGATGCCGCGGGCGGCGCCGGCTCGGCGTGAGCCGGGGCGGCCGGTCGCTGCTGCTCGAAGACCGGCGCTTCCGTCGCCGGCGCTGATTCCGCGGACGAATGCTCCCGGGCTTCGCCGAGCGCACGGATCAGGTCGTCGGGCCCGCGGCCTCGGTACAGCGTCGCCGACTGAGCCGGCGCGATCCGGCCGACGATCGCGGCCAACGCCGGCGCACGCCCGAGGAACGCCCTCGTCGCACGCTCGATCCGCGCGAACGCGGCCTGCGCCTGCGCGGGCTCGGCCCCCATGAACGCGATGCGCGGCTCGGGCGGGGCGTGATCGCATCCCGTCCCCGTCTCGGTCATCAGACCCTTGATCGCCCGATAGGCCGAAACGACAGCCGCCCCGTCGGCGCCGCAGAGCAGGGTCACAGCGCCGACGTGCCCGCCCCGCGCCACCAACGGCTCATCGATCTCATCCACTCGCACCAGCACGCGCGACGCCGCCGAGAAGGCCTGTGTCAGCGCCGCCCCCGCGCTGGCCGCGGGTTCGACCGTCGGTCGGCCGCGGCCGAAGAAGAGTTCCACCGACAGGTCGCCCGCGGAAGACCGCACCAGAGCCACCGGTCCGGCGAGGTCCGCGGCGAGCGCTCGGGCGTACTGGGGCGGCCACGCCGGCGCGTAGGTCGGCAGATGGCCGAGCATGAGCAGTTCGGTCTGAGGGCCCGAGCAGAAGGCGCGCGACGACTCCACCTCCGCCTCGCGAGCCGGTTGATACGGGGCTCTCTCAACTGGCGCAGGCAGGGGGGGAGCCTCCGGGATCGATCGCCGGTCGTCGCTGAGAAAGAGGTCGGCGAGCGCGTCGTACTCCGCCGGGATGGGCTGGAGCGGAGACCAGATGTCGGCCGGGGCGTCCTGCGGGCCTGCCGTGGGGGGCATGCTTCCTCCGAAGCGTGGGGTCGAGCGCTGGCTCAGCCGGCGCGTGCCTGGGCGTGTTCCGGGAGCGTGCCGATCGGGGCCGGGGAGGCGGGCCGCACGACCACCACGCTGTTCCATTCGCCGAACGGATTCTCTT
>CANJRL010000089.1 GCA_947476675.1 Phycisphaerales bacterium | reverse complement strand
GACGCCCCTGCTCTCACGATGGGCGTCGCATACTATGTGTACCATAGTATACGAGACCGGGCGCGCCCGGGTTGCGTCCCGGGCAAGGAAAAAGCCCACGGACCGGAGTCCATGGGCTTGGGGAGTGGTTCAGGAAGCGGCCGGTCTCGCGTCGCTCAGTTGCTGCTCGGCACGTTCGTCTCCCCGATCAGCGTGTCGCCGATCTGGATCGGGAGCACGCCGGTGGGCTCGTGCCGCTGCGCGCCCAGCGCCTCGGCGGCGGCCGAGGCCTCGGCGAGCATCTCGTCCTCGTCCTGCTCGAAGCTGGCCGGCGGCTCGGCGAGGAGTTTCGGCCGCAGGCGCTGGTGCAGGGTGAAGCCGGTGCCGGCGGGGATGAGGTGCCCGAGCAGGACGTTCTCCTTGAGGCCCTGCAGGGTGTCGACCGCGCCCTTGAGCGAGGCCTCGGTGAGCACCTTGGTGGTCTCCTGGAAGGAGGCGCCGGAGAGGAACGACTCGGACTGGAGCGAGGCCTTGGTGATGCCCAGCAGGAGCGTGCGGGCCGTGGCCGGCTTGGCCTTCTTGGCCTTGGCCGGGTTCTTGCCCGCCGCCTCTGCCTTGGCGTTGGCCTCCTTCATCTCCGCCTTGGTGACCAGGGCGTTCAAGGGGAGGGAGGTGTCGCCCGCGTCGCTGACGCGGCCCATCTCGGTGACCTCCTTGTTCTTGCGCTGGAAGTAGAACCGGTCGACGACCTCGTGCGGGAGCAGGTCCGTGTCGCCGGGGGTCTCGACGCGCACCTTGCGCAACATCTGGGCCAGGATGACCTCGATGTGCTTGTCGTTCACCGTCACGCCCTGGGCGCGGTAGACGTTCTGCACCTCGTCGAGCATGTAGAGCCACAGCGCCTCCTCGCCCTTGATGCGCAGGATGTCGTGCGGCACCATCGGGCCGTCGGTGAGGGGGTCGCCCGCGGACACGGGGTCTCCGGCGTGCACCAGCAGGTGCCGGTCCTGCGGGACGTGGTGGTCCTTCTCGAGCCCCGCCTCGGAGATGACGCGGATGGTCATCTTGCCCTTGCGGATGTCGGAGTGCAGCTCCACCGTCCCCGAGATCTCGGCCATCACCGCGGGGTCCTTGGGCTCGCGGGCCTCGAAGATCTCGGTCACGCGGGGCAGACCGCCGACGATGTCCTGGGTCGAGCCGGCGCCGCGCGGCTGGCGGGCGAGCATGTGCCCGGCCTTGATGAGGTCGCCCTCCTTGACCTCGATGCGTGCCTTGGAGGGGAGGTAGTGGAAGTCGAGGATCTTGCCGGCGTCGTCCTCGATGACGATCTGGGGGTGCTTCTCGCCCTTGTGCTCGATGACCACCAGCGAGCCGGCCTTGCCCTTGCCGCCCTCCTCCTCGCGCACGGTCTCGCCGAGCTCGATGTCGACGAACTTCACCTTGCCCGGCTTCTCGGCGAGGATGGGCACGCGGTGCGGGTCCCAGCGGACCAGCTGCTGCGCCTTCTTCACCTGGTCGCCGCCGCGCACCAGGATGAACGAGCCGTAGGGCACCTTGTACTTCTCGATCTCGCGGCCCTTGGGGTCGAGGACCGCGATCTCGCCGTTGCGCTTGAGGGCGGTCAGCACCTCGTTGCCCTCGTCGTCGCGGACGGGGACCTCGTTGCAGTCGCGGAGCTCAACCGTCCCCCCCTGGGCGGCGCGGATGTCGGTCTCGACGAGCTTGGTCGTCGCCACGCCGCCGGTGTGGAAGGTGCGCATGGTGAGCTGGGTGCCCGGCTCGCCGATCGACTGTGCGGCGATGATCCCGACGGCCATGCCCTCCTCGACCATCTTGCCGGTGGACATGTCCATGCCGTAGCACAGCGTGCAGCAGCCCATCGACTGCTCGCAGGTGAGGGCGGAGCGCACCATGACCGAGTCGATGCCCAGTTCCTCGATCTTGCGGGCCTTCTCGATGGTGATGGGCTCGTTCTCCGCGATGATGACCTCGTCGGTGACGGGGTTGGCGATGGTGTTGCGCGAGACGCGGCCGACGATCTGGTCGCGGAGCGCCACGTCGATCTGCTCGCCCTTGTAGATGGCCCGCTTCATCAGGCCCCGCTTGGAGCCGCAGTCGATCTCCGACACGATGACGGACTGGGCAACGTCGCACAGCTTGCGGGTGAGGTAGCCGGAGTCGGCGGTCTTGAGCGCGGTGTCCGCGAGGCCCTTGCGGGCGCCGTGGGTCGACGAGAAGTACTCGAGGACGTGGAGGCCCTCGCGGAAGTTGGCGCGGATCGGGGTCTCGATGATCTCGCCCGAGGGCTTGGCCATCAGCCCGCGCATGCCGGCGAGCTGCTGCATCTGCGACACGTTCCCGCGCGCCCCCGAGTCGGTCATCAGGTACACGGGGTTGAGGTACGCGGTCCCCGCGGTCCTCGTGTCGATGGGCAGGTACGCGCCGGTCGAGGGGTCGCGCCGGTCGCTCTTGAGGGTCTCCATCAGCTTCTTGGTGATCTGCTCGCGGCAGTGGGCCCAGATGTCGAGCAGCTGGTTGTAGCGCTCGCGCTCGGTGATGATGCCGCGCTCGTAGTTCTTCTCGATGCGGTCGGCAAGCTTCTGCGCCTGGTCGAGCATCTCCTGCTTGGCCTCGGGGATGCGCAGGTCGGCGATGCCGATCGACAGCCCCGCCAACGTCGACTGCTTGAACCCCGCCTCCTTCATCCTGTCCAGCAGGTCGATGGTCGGGGCGCGGCCGCAGCGCGCGAAGGCGTCGTCGATCACCCGGGCGCACCCCTTCTTGCCCAGGGCGCAGTTGTAGAAGGGCATCCCCCGCTCCAGGATGTCGGCGAAGAGCACCCGGCCCACGGTCGTCACCACGCGGCGGTGGGCGGGCAGCCTCTCGGGCTGGCCCTTCTGGTCCTTCACCTGCTCGCTGAAGCCGTCGAGCCGCACGACGATCGGCTCGTGCAGGTCGATCTTGCGGTGGTCGTACGCGAGGATGGCCTCGCGGCGGTCCTTGAAGCGCCGCATCTCGGCCTCGGGCTTCTCGAAGGGCTGCGCCGTGGTCAGGAAGTACACCCCGAGCACGATGTCCTGCGAGGGCGAGATGATCGGGTTGCCGTTGGCGGGAGAGAAGATGTTGTGCGTGCTCAGCATCAGCACGTGGGCCTCGGTCTGGGCCTCGATCGAGAGCGGGAGGTGCACGGCCATCTGGTCGCCGTCGAAGTCGGCGTTGAACCCGGTGCACACGAGCGGATGGATCTTGATCGCGTTGCCCTCGACGAGCACCGGCTCGAAGGCCTGGATGCCCATGCGGTGCAGCGTCGGGGCGCGGTTGAGCAGCACCGGGTGCTGGTAGATGACCTCCTCGAGAATGTCCCACACCTCGGGGTCGCGGCGCTCCAGCATCCGCTTGGCGCTCTTGATGGTGTCCGCGAGCCCGTGCTCCTTCAGCTTGCGGATGATGAAGGGCTGGTACAGCTCCAGCGCGATCTTCTTGGGAAGGCCGCACTGGTTCAGCTTGAGCTCCGGCCCCACCACGATCACCGAGCGGGCCGAGTAGTCCACGCGCTTGCCCAGCAGGTTCTCGCGGAAGCGGCCCTGCTTGCCCTTGATCATGTCGGTGATCGACTTCAGCGGGCGGTTGCTCGAGCCCAGCACCGGCCGGCGGCACCGGCCGTTGTCGAAGAGCGCATCCACCGCCTGCTGCAGCATCCGCTTCTCGTTGCGGATGATGACCTCGGGCGCGTTGAGGTCCATCAGCTTCTTGAGGCGGTTGTTGCGGTTGATGATGCGGCGGTACAGGTCGTTCAGGTCGCTGGTCGCGAAGTTGCCAGATTCGAGCAGGACCAGGGGGCGCAGGTCCGGCGGGATCACCGGGATGACGTCCATCACCAGCCACGCCGCGTCGTTCTCGCTGCCGCGGACCTGCTCGATCAGCTTGAGCCGCTTGGCCAGGTCCTTGGTCTTCTGCTTCGAGCGGGTGGTCTTGAGCTCCTCGCGCAGGTCGTGGGCCGCGGCGTCGAGGTCGGTCCGGTCGATCAGTTCCCGAAGGGCCTCGGCGCCCATGAGAGCGCGGAAGGCGCTGCCGTACTTGTCCAGCGCGGCGCGGTACTCGTCCTCCGTGAGCAGCTGCTTGAACTTCAGCTCCGTGTCGCCCTGGTCGACGACGACGTAATCCTGGAAGTACACGATCTTCTCGATGTCGCCGGTCTTCATCGCCAGCAGCGTGCCCAGGCGGCTGGGCAGGGCCTTGAAGAACCAGATGTGCACCACCGGCGCGGCCAGGTTGATGTGGCCCATGCGCTTGCGGCGGACGCGCGAGTGCGTCACCTTCACGCCGCAGCGGTCGCAGATGATGCCCTTGTACTTGGTGCCCTTGTACTTGCCGCAGGCGCACTCGTAGTCGCGCTCGGGGCCGAAGATCCGCTCGCAGAACAGCCCGTCGCGCTCCGGCCGGTAGGTCCGGTAGTTGATCGTCTCGGGCTTCTTGACCTCGCCGAACGACCACGAACGGATGTCGTTCGGGGACGCCAGGGTGATCTTCACCGACCCGTAGTCATTGATCCGGTCGTACACGGTCTCGGCCATGGGTGACTCAGCCTCCGGCGCGGTCGGGCGGCTCTCGTTCGCCCGTCCCGCGGATGGTGTCTCGAATGATGACCGGGCGCGCTAGCCGCCCATTCCAACGCGTAGGGCGCGGGCCAGGTCGGGCCGCGCCGCCGGCGCGACCGGGCTCAGAGCAGCGCGCCGCTCTCCAGCCGCTGCTTCTCCAGCGTGATGTTCATGCCCAGGCCCTTGATCTCGTTGCACAGCACGTCGAACGCCACCGGCATCCCGGCCTCGAGCTTGTTGGCCCCCTTGACCATGCTCTCGTAGATCTTGGTGCGGCCCTCGAGGTCGTCCGACTTGACCGTGAGCAGTTCCTGCAGGATGTACGCCGCCCCGTACGCCTCCAACGCCCACACCTCCATCTCGCCGAAGCGCTGGCCGCCCGTCCGCGCCTTCCCGCCCAGCGGCTGCTGCGTGATGAGCGAGTAGGGCCCGGTGGCGCGGGCGTGGATCTTGTCGTCCACCAGGTGGTGAAGCTTCAGGAGGTACATGTAGCCCACGGTCGTCTTCTGCTTGAACGGCTCGCCCGTGCGGCCGTCGTGCAGCTGGATCTTCCCGCCGTTGGGCATCACCGCGAGCAGTTCCCTCCAGTGCGGCGCCCTGCCCGTCTCCTCGGCCTCGGCCAGGCGGCGTCTCACGTGGCCGTTCGCCTCCTCGATCGCGCCGTGCACCTCTTCCTCCGCCGCGCCGTCGAACACCGGCGTCACGGCCTGGAAGCCCAGCACCCGCGCCGCCCACCCCAGGTGCGTCTCGAGCAGCTGCCCGACGTTCATGCGGCTGGGCACGCCCAAGGGGTTCAGCAGCACCTCCACCGGCGTCCCGTCCTCCATGAAGGGCATGTCCTCCTCCGGCACGATGCGGGCGATGACGCCCTTGTTGCCGTGGCGGCCGGCCATCTTGTCGCCCACCGAGAGGTGGCGCTTGGTCGCGATGTAAACCCGCACCATCTCGAGCACGCCCGAGGGCAGCTCGTCGCCCCTCTTCATGTGGGCCAGGCGCCGCTGCTTCTCCGTCTCGACAGCCTTGATGCGAGGCCAGAACTGGCCGTAGAGCGTCTCGGCGTCGGCCCGGGCCTCCTTGGAGCCCTTCACCCACTTCATGTCGAAGTTGGCGATCTGCTCCATGATGACCTCGGGGATGTCCGAGGCGCCCACCTTCTGACGCGTCGACGGGTCGACCATCGGCGAGCCGGTCGCCTCGTTGATCTGGCTCACCATCTGGCGGAACAGCGAGACCGCCTTCTGGTCCATCTCCGCCGAGAACGACTCCATGTCCTTCTTCAGCTTCTTCTTCTGATCCTCAGAGAGGTGCAGGCGCCGGCTGAACCGCGAGGCCCCGATCACGATGCCCTCGACCCCCGCGGGGACCTCGAGCGAATCGTTCTTCACGTCCTCGCCGGCGCGGCCGAAGATCGCGTGCAGCAGCTTCTCTTCCGGCGTCAGCTCGCTCTTGCTCTTGGGGCTGACCTTGCCCACCAGGATGTCGCCGGGCCCGACCCTCGCCCCCAGCCGGATCACCCCGGTCTCGTCGAGGTTCCGCAGCATCTTCTCCGAGACGTTGGGGATGTCGCGGGTGAACTCCTCGCGCCCCAGCTTGGTCTCGCGGATCTCCACGTCGAAGTTGTCGATGTGGATCGACGTGAACACGTCGTCCTTCACCAGCCGCTCGTTGATGACGATCGCGTCCTCGAAGTTGTAGCCGTCGAAGGTGTTGAACGCGACAAGCACGTTCCGCCCCAGCGCCAGCTCGCCCTGCGCGGTCGACGCGCCGTCCGCGACAAGGTCGCCCTTCTTGAGCTTCTGGCCGGGCTTGACCACCGGCTTCTGGTTCAGGCACGTCCTCTCGTTGAGACCGACGAACTTGCGGAAGACGATCTCCTCCGCGTTGTCGACCACGGCGCGCTGCGAGTCGACGTACGTCACCGTCCCGCCCAGACGCGTGCGCGCCACCATCCCCGAGTGCTTCCCGACGTCCTTCTCCAGCCCGGTCGCCACCACCGGCGGATCCGCGCGGATCAGCGGCACCGCCTGCCGCTGCATGTTCGAGCCCATCAGCGCCCGGTTGGCGTCGTCGTGCTCCAGGAACGGGATCAGCGCCGCCGAGATGCCCACGATCTGCTTCGGCGCGATGTCGACGAAGTCGATCTGCGTCGCCTGCACCTCGGCCAGTTCCCCGTCGACGCGCGCGAGGATGTTCGAGCCCCGCAGCTTGCCGCTCTCGTCGAGCGAGTCCGAGGGCGCGAGGACCGTCTTCATCTCCTCGTCGGCGCGGAGCTGCACCACCTTGCCCGTCAGCAGGCCGTTCTTCACCTCGCGGTACGCGGTCCGCAGGAAGCCGTACTCATCGATCGACGAATAGATGCCCAGCGACGCGATCAGGCCGATGTTCGTGCCCTCGGGCGTCTCGATCGGGCAGATCCGCCCGTAGTGCGAGATGTGCACGTCGCGCACCTCGAACCCGGCGCGCTTGCGGTTCAGCCCGCCCGGGCCCAGGGCCGACAGGCGACGCTCGTGCACCAGGGAGGAGAGCGGGTTGGTCTGATCGACCACCTGCGAGAGTTCCGACCGCCCGAAGAAGAAGTCGATCGCCGACGAGATCGACTTGCTGTTGACCAGGTCGGAGATCTTCGCCAGCTCGCTCGGCTCCTTGACGCTCATGCGCTCCTGCACCGTCCGCCGCAGCTTCAGGAAGCCCTTGCGCATCTCCTCGCACGCCAGCTCGTCCAGCGTGCGCAGCCGGCGGTTGCCCAGGTGGTCGATGTCGTCCACCTGCGCCACCGGCCGCCCGGTCTTGGGGTCGGGCCGCTTGCTCCGCAGGTCGAGGATGTACTGGATCACCCGCAGGAAGTCCTCGGCCCGGATGAACATCTCGGTCTCGGGGACGTTCAGGTCGAACTTGCGATTGATGCGGAAACGCCCCACCTTGCCCAGCCGGTACCGGTTGTCGTCGTAGAACTTCTCCTTGAAGAGCGCCCGCGCCTTGTCCACCTGAGGCGGGTTGCCGGGCCGCAGGCGGGTGTAGATCTTCACCAGCGCCCGCTCGTGATCGTTGTCGCCGGGGAACTGCTCGAGCTTCTCCTCCGCCACCGTGTTCAGGAGCAGCGGGTCGGAGGGGTTCTGGATGACGCGGACCTTCTTGAGCGCGCTCTTCTGCACCGTCTCCACGGCCTCGCCGATCTGCCGCCCGACGTGCACCAGCTCCTCGCCGGTGTCGGTGTCGATGATCGACGCGGCCGCCCAATGGTCGGCGCGGAGCTTGTCGACCGCGATCTCCTCCACCGCGTAGAAGATGCTCAGCAGGGCCTCGGTCGAGGCGACGGATTCGTCCAGGCACCGCAGGAACGTGGTCGCCGCGATCTTGGTGCTCTGGTCGATCCGCATCGCCAGAACGTCCTTCTTGGTCACCTCGAGTTCGATCCACGAGCCGCGCTCGGGGATCACCCGCGCCGAGTGCAGCGGCCGGTCCGCCTCCATCGACGCCACCGAGAAGTCGACGCCCGGGGAGCGGTGCAGCTGCGACACGATGACGCGCTCGGCCCCGTTCACCACGAACTCCCCGCCGCCCATCATGATCGGGATCTCCCCGAGATAGATCTCCTCCTCGGGGAGGTCCGGGTGGTTCTGCCGGCGCAGCCGGACGCACACGCGGAACGGCCGGCCGTAGGTCAGCCTCAGCTCGCGGCACTCGTCCGGCGTGTAGCGCGGCTGCTCGAGGGTGTAGTACAAGTACTCCAGCGCCATGGTCTGGTCGTACGACTCGATCGGGAAGACCTCGCGCAGCAGGCCTTCGAGACCGATGCGGGGATCGCGCTCGCCGGGCGCCTTGTCGAGTTGCAGGTAGCGGTCGTACGCGTCCACCTGCACCTTCGTCAGGTCCGGCACAGGGATCGCGTCGCCGCGCTTGGCAAAGTTGCGCACGTTCATCGCAGCCATCGAGTTCCTCGCGATGGTAAAAACAACCGCAGGCAGTGAGGGAGTTCCGTCAACGCGCCGCGTGATGGTGGAGCAGGGGATGTGCGTTCAGGTGAGCCGTGTCGCACCCAGGGAGATTCGAGCCCAGCAGTGTAGCACCCCGGTCCATAGGCCGCAACCGAACGCAAGCGCGTTGGCAACCACAAACTTGAGAGATTGCCGCCACTTTTACCCGCCCATGTCTGGTTGTACGGCAAATGAAAGGGTGCAGCCCCGGCCCCGGAGCGCAGGAAAAAGCCCGGCTGTCGTCAGCCGGGCCCGAGGTTCTTGCCTCGACGGCTCGTCGAATCCGACGAGCAGAATTACTTGATGTCGACCTTCGCGCCCTGCTCTTCGAGCAGCTTCTTGAGCTTCTCGGCCTCATCCTTCGAGACGCCTTCCTTGACCGGCTTCGGCGCCCCGTCCACCAGGTCCTTGGCTTCCTTGAGGCCCAGACCGGTGGCCTCGCGGACAACCTTGATGACCTGGATCTTCTTCTCGCCCGCCGCGGAGAGAATCACGTCGAAGGACGTCTTCTCCTCGACCGGCGCAGCCGCGGCAGCGCCGCCGCCGCCGCCCGCCATCACCACCGCGCCGCCCGCGGCGGCCTCGATGCCGTAGGTCGTCTTCATGTACTCCGCGAGATCGACCGCCTCCTTCAGGGTCAGCGTCGCGATCTCGTCGCCCAGCTTCGTCACCTTCTCGTTCGCCATGCTCTGCTCGCTTGTGTCACTGTCTCCGAGAGGCGCCGAAACGCTCGGCGTTTAACCCCCGAAGGGGCCAGTCGTCGACGGGTGCAAAGGTCCGTTCCCGCTCGATCAGGCGATCTTGGAAATCGCCTCCCCCTTCTCCAGTTTCTGCTCGACCGACTTGATGATCCCCATGACCCGGCCGCCCGGGCCCTTGACCGCCCCCAGCAACTTCCGCCCGGGGCTGAGGATGAGGGTGACGTCGGTCGCCAACGCCTCGTCCTTGGTCGGGAACTTGCTCAGGGCCTCGACGCCGGCCTTGCCCTCGAAGAACTGGCCGTCGAGGACGGCCCCACGGAGCTCGAGTTTCTCAACGTCCTTGGCCCACTTCAGCAGTTCGCGGGCCACGTCGACCACGGTCGCGCCGCTCTTGCCGTACGCCAGGGCGGACGGGCCGGTCATCATCTCGGTCAGCTTCGCCAGGCCGGTGCCCTCGAACGCCTTGCGAGCCAGGTTGTTCTGGAAGACGGTGATCCTGACGTTCTTCTGCGCCAGGGCCACGCGGATGCGGTTGTTGTCGATCCCGCCGACGCCGCGGATGGACACCATCACGGCGTCCTGCGCGTCGCCGACGCGGGCCCTGTAGTCGCGGATCAGGTACTTCTTGGTCGTCGCCGACATGGCCTCACTCCTCCACCGCCGTCACGTGCTTGATCTGCACGCCGGGGGTCATGGCGCCGGAAATCACGATCCGCTTGATGTACGCGCCCTTGGCGGTGTTGGGCTTGGTCTTCTCGATCGCCTCGATGAAGTGCGTCAGGTTCTCCACCAGGTCGGCGTCCTTGAACGACATCTTCCCGATCACCCCGTGCACGTTCCCGCCCTTGTCGTTCCGGTACTCCAGCTTGCCCGCCGAGTACTCCTTCACCGCCTGCACGATGTCCGCGGCGACCGTCCCGGCCTTGGGAGAGGGCATCAGGCCCTTGGGGCCAAGCACCTTGCCCAGCTTCGACACCACGCGCATCATGTCCGGCGTCGCCACCGCGACATCGAACTCCATCCAGCCCTTCTCGATCTCGGCGACCAGCTCGTCCGAGCCGGCCTTGATCGCGCCGGCGTCCAGCGCCGGCTTGATCTTGTCCATGCCGCAGAACGCCACCACCCGCTTGGACTGGCCGATGCCCTTGGGCAGGGCGATGGCCCCGCGGATTGTCTGGTCCGCCTGCTTCACGTCGATGCCCAGGTGCATCACCACGTTGACCGTCTGGTCGAACTTGGGAGCCTTGAACTGCTTCAGCGCCGCGATCGCCTCGGCCGGGAGCAGCGCGTCCTTCGGCTTGTTCCGGTGGTTCTCGCGCTGGCGGCGGTTGAGCTTGAGGAGCGGGTCCTTCTTCGCCATGGCTTCAGCCCTCCACCACCACGATGCCCATCGAGCGGGCCGTGCCCTCGATGATCCGCATCGCCGCCAGTTCCGTCCCGCAGTTCAGGTCCGCCTTCTTCTCCGCCGCGATCGCCTTCACCTGCGTCTTGGTGATCTTGCCGACCTTGTCCGAGTTGGGCTTGCCCGACCCCTTCTCGACCTTGGCCGCGTCCTTGATCAGCACCGCCGCAGGCGAGGCCTTGATCTCGAACGTGAAGGACTTGTCGGAATACGTCGTGATGACGCACCCCACCACCTTCCCGCCGAGCTTCGCCGTCGCCGCGTTGAACTGCTGGATGAACTGGCCCGGGTTCACGCCGTTCCCGCCCAGCGCTGGGCCGAGCGGCGGCGCAGGCGTCGCCTTCCCGGCCGGCGCCATGATCTTGAACTTCTTGACGACTTCTTTCGCCTTGGCCATCGCTGCTCCACCTCCCACCGGCTCCCGAGACCTCCGACGCACACGCGACGGCGGGCTGCTCGGTCTGCCGCTTCCGGCCAAGGAGCGCGGCGAGACTCGGTAGTCAATCGGTCTTGGCTTGTCTCCCCGCCCGCGGGTTCGCCGCACGGGGGGAGGGAGAGTGTAGCGGGAACTCCGCGGCAGGCAAGCCCGCCCAGATCCCGGGTAGCCCCCTCGCCTCCCCCGATCGCCGCAGGCTGCAAAGCCTGCTACCCTAACGCCGATTCGTCGGGACTCCCCACCGGCGACGGACGACAAGGACGGCGTCCCCAGACGAGGCGCCCGTGACACAGGCCCCGGCCGATCCACGCCCAAGGAACGGGCGTGACGACCCCCCGGAACCGCGGAGCCCACCGCCAACCGGGAACACCGCGGAGAGATTCATGATTGTCGACATCCGCACGCGAATCATCGCCGGACGTGACCCCTTCGCCCTCGTCGGCCCGAGCCAGCCCAAGCCCTCGAACACCGCCGCGGCTCGCCCTCACGACCACGACCCAACCGCCGAAGGCCACCGCCGGGCCATGGGCTCGGTCGTCGACGTCGCCGCGATCGTGGGCTGGCGCGCCGACCGCCTGGGGCTGCACG
>CANJRL010000088.1 GCA_947476675.1 Phycisphaerales bacterium | reverse complement strand
GGCCCTCAGGGCGCCGAGCCCGAACGCTCGATCTCCTCCACCGACGCGACCGTCCGGCTCAGCCGGTCGAGGATGCGCTGCGCCGCCGCCCGCGCCTGCGGCGACGCCGAGGCCGACGCGGCGATCGCCTCGCAATCCGCCCGCGCCGCGTCGTGCTCGCCGATGCGGATCGAGTTCAGCGCCCGCTGCATCCGCACCAGCGTCTGCGACGGGTCCGCTCCCAACGACGCCGTCGCGTCCTCGATCGCCCCGCGGATGTCGCCCGTGGCCTCGCGCGCCCTCGCCCGTGCCGCCAGCGCCGCGGGATCGGGCCCCCCGTGCTCGAGCGCCAGCGACAGATCCGCCAGCGCCTCGCGGTGCCTGCCCAGCGCTGCCAGCGCCATGCCTCGGGCCCGGAGCGCCGGGGCGCAGCCGGGGTCGATCTGCAGCGCTCGGCCCGCGGCGTCGACGGCGCCGTAGCGGTCGTCGCGCAGGAGCGACGCCAAGGCAAGGTCGGCCCACAGCGACGCGTCACCCCCATCGATCGAGGCCGCCGCCGTCAGGTCGCGGCAGGCCGCGTCGGCATCCTGCGCGCGCAGCAGCGCCCTGCCGCGCATGGCCAGCAGGTCCGCATCGTTCGGCGCGGCGCGGAGCAGAGTCGACAGGTCGGCGATCGCGGGGTTCCACTCGCCGAGCCGGAGCCTCGCCTCGGCCCGCGCGCGCAGCGCGGGCGCGAAGGAGCGGTCGAGGTCGTACGCCGCCGTGAACGCCTCGATCCCGCCCCGGTCGTCGCCGCCCGCCACCAGGTCCAGCCCCCGCTCGTACGCCTCGCGCGCCCGCGCGCCCGAGGGCATCGCCATCTGCGCCCGCGCCCAGCGCTCATCAACGCTCCGGCTTCGCGTCCCGCCTTCCGCCGGCGGCAGGGCCGGCGCGTGCGGGTCGATCTCCACGAACCCCTCGAGCACTTCGCGCCTTGGCTGCGCAGGGGGCGCAGCGACGGCGGACCCAACTACACCCGCGAACCCTGCGATCAAGACGGCAAACCTCATCATCGGAACCGACCTCCTGGGGGCGGCGCGCCCATCCACCGGAGCCGACGTCGGCATTGGTCAGGCCCCAACTGGACATTTCCGCCGCGCGGCACACGGCGGCGATGGCAAAGCCCCGGGCGGAGAGCCCGGGGTTGCGGGAACATGTCCGGGACATGATTTCCGGAGGCCCGGGATCGGGGCAGCGCTCCTGACGCCGCCGCGAGCCCGAGGCCGAGTACGTGCCAACCCCCGCGAGGCATTCGACGCTAGGCGCCGCTTCGAGGGCCGGTCGACGCCCGCATCGTCAAGGTTGCGCAAAGCCCGGGCGCGCCCTCCCCGAAGAGCCCGAGTTGCGCGCGCTCTCGGACCGGCCGCCTGGAATCCCCGCGCCGGAACGCATCTCCCGACAGCGGCGGCCTCGGCCTGTCCAGCCCGTGCCGTCTCGCGAACACCCGGAATTGCGCCCCGATCTGCTCCGCCAGAGGACCCTCGCCGCGCTGCCGCGAACGCCACCGGCTGTCGTACAGGTCGCCCCCCCTCATCCCGCGCACCGCCGATTCGATCCGCCCGGCCCTCTCCGGAAACTCGCGCGCCAGCCAGTCCAGGAACACGTCCTTGATCTGATGAGGAAGGCGCAGCATCACCCACCCGGCGCTGGTCGCGCCGGCGCCCGCCGCCGCCTCCAGCAGCCGAGGCAACTCGTGATCCGTCAGCCCGGGCACCACCGGCGCCGTCATCACCGTCACCGGGATCCCCGCCGCCGAGAGTTCCCGCATCGCCCGCAACCGGTCCTGCGGCGTGCTGGCGCGGGGCTCCATCTTCCGCGCCACCCCTCGGTCCAGCGTCGTCAGGCTCACCGCCACCCCCGCCGCGCCGACCTTCGCGAGCGAAGCGAGCAGGTCGATGTCGCGCGTCACCAGCCGATTCTTGGTCACGACCGCCACCGGCTGGTTCCTCGCCGCCATCACCTCGAGGCACGCCCGCGTGATCCGCAGTTCCCGCTCGAGCGGCTGATACGGATCGGTCACCCCGCTCATCATGATCGTCTCGGGCTTCCACGACGGGCCGTCGAGTTCCCGCGCCAGCAGCGCCGCGGCGTCGCGCTTGGCCATGATCCTGGTCTCGAAGTCGATGCCGCAGGACCACCCCAGCGTCTCGTGCGTCGGCCGCGCGTAGCAGTACACGCACCCGTGCTCGCATCCCCGGTAGGGGTTGATCGTCCAGTGGAAGTGCAGGTCGGGCGAGTCGACTCGGTTGATCACCGACTTTGTCGAATCGTCGTACACGGTCGTGGGCAGCACCGGCAGCGGCAGCGCCTCGTCGTCCCACGCAGGACCGCCGCCTTCGTCCCCTCTCCCCTCGCGGGAGAGGGTGGCGGAGCGCAGCGACGCCGGGTGAGGGTGTGCCTCCGTCCTTCTCTCCGCCAGGTCATGCTCAAGAAACTCCCCCAGCACGGTCAGCCGCGTCGTCTCGAATCGATTGCCGGGGTTGACGGCCGCGCCCCGCCCCCGCGCAGCCCCGGCGGCCCCCGCCCCGGTTACGCCGTCGACAATCCCATCCTCATCGCGCCGCGCCATGACCAAACATACGACGAACACCGGGCGGGATCAACCGAAAAAAGACGAGCTCTCAGGCCGGTCCACACCAGCCGGCGGAATCGAACCCCGCATGGCCCGCGCACCAAGCAACGCCGACGCACCGCCCCCGCCCGTCCGCACCATCCGCGAGGGCGCCGGCCCCCGTCTCTACACCATCGGCTACGAGAAGCGCAGCGGCGCCGGCCTCATCGCCGCCCTCCGCGCCGCCCGCGTCGACACGCTCGCCGACGTCCGCGCCAAGCCCAAGTCGCGACGCCCCGAGTTCAACGCCGGCCCCCTGCGGGCACTCTGCGAAGCCGCATCGATCGCGTACGAGCCCTTCCCCACGCTCGGCGCGACCGAGCGCCAGATGGAGATCCACGCCGAGGGCGACATCCCCGCCTTCCGCCGCCTGTACCGCGCCCGCATCAGGCGGAGTTGCAACGCCGAGGTCGCGCGGCTCGCTGACATGGCGAAGCACCGGACCATCGCCCTGCTGTGCTACGAGCGCGAGCACGAGATCTGCCACCGGGGGGTCTTGGCTGAGGTGGTGGGGGCGCGGATCGATGCGCGGGTTGAGGCGATCGACTAGCGCCGCCGGCATCATCACACGTCGATCGTCTTCACCTCGAGCGCGTGGTCCTCGATGAACTTCCGCCGCCGCTCCACGTCCTCGCCCATGAGCGTCGAGAACATCTCCTCCGCCGCCGCGGCCTCGTCCCAGGTCACGCGCAGGAGCGTGCGCCGGGCGTGCTGCATCGTCGTCTCGGCCAGCTGGTCGGGGTCCATCTCGCCCAGGCCCTTGAACCGCTTGATCTCGAGGCCCCGCCTGCCGACCTCGGTCAGCGATTCCAGGATGCCCGGCACGTTCACCGCCTCGACGAACTTCGACTGTTGCCGCGATTGCTCGGCCTTCCGTGCGGGCGCGGACGCCGGGGCCGAACCGTCGGCCGCCGCGTCGCCCTCCCCGTCGTCACGGCGGGCGTCTCTTGGCGCGGCCCGCGGGAGGGTCCGCCACGCGTACTTCGTCGGGACCGGCTCGCCCGTGACAGCCTCGCGCCGCCGCGCCGCGTAGTCGTTGATGTCGATGCCCGCGGCGCCGAGTTGCTCGAAGATCGCGGCCAGTTCCTTGTTCTCGTGCAGGTCGCGCACCACCGCGACGTGGCGCTTGTCCACCACGACCATCGCGCCGCTGTCGGCCGGCGCCTCGGCCGCGTGCGCGCCGGCCTCGGGCTCGCCGACGGGCTCCGCGCCGTGCTCGGCGATCTCGGCGAGGCGAAGGTTCCTGTCCGCCATCACCCGGCGGACGTGCTCCTCCGACCACGCGAAGGCCTCGCGCATGCCGTCGGGCTCGCGCCAGGTCAGGCGGTGGGTCGGCAGGCGGCCCTTGCCGGAGGGGTCCTGGGCCCGCGAGGCGATGAGGTCAGCGAAGCGCACGCCGCGGCGTTCGACGATCTCGGCCAGGGCCCGCAGGCGCCTGAGAGATTGCACCAGGCGCCGCGCCGTCTCGCCCTCGATGGTCCGGAGGACCACGGGCTCGCCGGTCGCCGGGTCGATCTTCTCCGGGTCGCGCACGAGCAGCGCCGAGCCGATCAGGCCCTGGTCGGTCAGCACGTCGGCGAGGCGCCCGTCGTTGAGCACGTACGACGACTGCTTGCCGCGGAGCAACTGGTAGAGCGGGGGCTGGGCGATGAACACCTTCCCGCGCTTGATCAGTTCGGGCATCTGGCGGAAGAAGAAGGTGAGCAGCAGGGTGCGGATGTGCGAGCCGTCGACGTCGGCGTCGGTCATGATGATGACCTTGCCGTAGCGCAGCCTGGCGATGTCGAACTCCGCCCCGATGCCGCACTTGAGGCTCTGGATGAGGACGCGGATCTCCTCGAACGCCAGCACCTTGTCGATGCGGGCCTTCTCGACGTTGAGGAGTTTGCCGCGCAGGGGCAGGATGGCCTGCGTCACCACGTCGCGCCCCTGCTTGGCCGACCCTCCCGCGGAATCGCCCTCGACGATGAACAGCTCGGAGGAATCGACGTCCTTGGTCTTGCAGTCGGCGAGTTTCGCGGGCATCGAACCGCTGTCGAGGGCGCTCTTGCGGCGGGTCAGTTCCCGCGCCTTGCGCGCCGCCTCGCGGGCCTGGGCCGCGATGATGCCCTTCATGCAGATGCGCTTGGCGTCCGCCGGGTGCTCCTCCAGCCACGCCTCCAGCTTCTCGCTCACGATCGCCGCCACCGCGCCGTCCACCTCGGTGTTGCGCAGCTTGCCCTTGGTCTGCCCCTCGAACTGCGGCTGGGGGAGCCTGACGGAGATGACCGCGACCAGCCCCTCGCGCAGGTCCTCCCCGCTCGGCATCGGGTCCTTGTCCTTCACGACGCCGGACTGCTTGAGGTAGTTGTTCAGCGTCCGCGTCAGCGCGGTCTTGAAGCCCGAGACGTGCGTGCCCCCGTCCACCGTCTTGATGTTGTTGGCGAACGAGAGCAGCACCTCGTTGTAGCCGTCGTTGTACTGGAGCGCGGCCTCGGCGGCGAAACCCGACCCGGGCGTCTCGCCCTTGAGGAAGATGGTCGGCGTCAGGCCGGTCTTCGACTCGCTCAGGTGGTCCACGAAGGCCCGGATCCCGTCGTCGTAGCGGTAGAGGTCCGCGCGGGGCTTGCCGTCGGCCCCCACCCGCTCGTCGGCGAAGCGGATCGCCACGCCCGGGTTCAGGTAGGCCAGTTCGCGCAGGCGGTTGCTCAGCGTCGCGGCGGAGAAGGACGTGTCGGGGAAGATCTCCGGATCCGGCTTGAACGTGACCTTCGTCCCCGTGCGCGACGCGGCCGGGCCGGTGAGCGCCTCGATCACGTGCAGCGGCTTCTCGACGCGGCCCCGCTCGAAGCCGATGCCCCACACCTTGCCCTGGCGCCGCACCTCGACCTCGAGCCACTCGCTCAGGGCGTTGACGCAGGAGATGCCGACGCCGTGCAGCCCCCCCGAGACCTTGTACGCCGAGCCCTCATCGCCGAACTTGCCCCCGGCGTGCAGGACGGTCATGACGATCTCGACCGCCGGCTTCCCGTCGAACTGGGGGTTCTCGTGCTTCATCGGGCCGACGGGGATGCCCGAGCCGTCGTCGGCGACGGAACATGAGCCGTCGGCGTGGATGGTGACCGACACCGTGGTGGCGCGCCCGGCCATGCACTCGTCGATCGAGTTGTCCACGGCCTCGTACACCAGGTGGTGCAGCCCCCCGGACCCGGTGTCGCCGATGTACATGCCCGGGCGCTTGCGGACCGCGTCCAGACCCTCGAGCACCTTGATGCTCGACTCGGTGTACTGACCGCCGGCAGGGGCGGATTCGGGGGTTCCGGGCGTCGCGGCGGGGGCTTGCGTCATCAGCAGTTCGTGGTGAAGAACCAGGCTCGGAACAGGCCGGAAATCGGCCCCTCCCTGGGCCTCGACTCGCGTCCTCAAGTATAGGCGTTCCGGCGCCGCTCCGCACGCGGTTCCGTACCGCAAAATCGCAGCAAAACAAGGGGAAAACGGGGGTGTGCGCCCCGCAACGAAAAAGCCCCGCGATCGCGGGGCTCGGGGCGATCTCTGAGCGGGTCTCAGGGCACGATCTTGACCGTGCTCACCTTGTCCACCAGGAGTTCGTACAGCAGGGCGATTTCATCGGCCGGCAGGCGCACGCACCCCATGCTCGCCTGCTTGCCGATCGAGCCGGGGTCGATCGTGCCGTGCAGGCCGTAGGACGTGTGCTTGGCGCTCGCCGCGTCCGCGGGATCGAGGCCGATCCAGTGCTCGCCGATGGGGTTGAGCGGGTTGTCGGCGGCGAACTTCTCGCCGGTGCGGGGGTTGACCCACGCCGGGTTGACCAGTTTCGAGTTGGGCCGCACCACGAAGTTGCCGATCGGCGTGGAGTCGTTCTCGCCCAGGCCGACGGTGAACGAGCGGACGAACAGCCGCCCGCCCGCGCCCTCGCTCGTCGGGGGCACGTCGACGTACAAGTCGAGCCGGTAGGCCGATTTTGTGACCACCGCGTGGAACGGCCCCTTGACGAGTTTGAGTTTCTGGCCGACCGAGAGCTTCTTGGGGTCGATCCCGTTGATGCGCTGGATCAGCCGCCAGTCGATCGCGAGGCTCTTGTTCGCGACGATGCGGCGGAAACTGTCGCCGGCCTGCACGGAGTAGGCCTCCACGAGCGGATCGCCGGCGTAGATGGTGCTCGAGAACAGAAGTTTCTGGTTGATCTCACCGGCCCGTTGGCGAGCGACCGCCCGCGCCGTCTCGCTCGTGCCGCGGTCGGTGAGGGCCAGGGTGAGCAGGGCCCGGGCTTCGACAAGCCTGCCCGAGGCGACGAGCCGCTCGGCCTCGTTGACCAGTGGTGAATCCGCGCTCGCTCCCGCCGAGGAGCCGGGCTGCGCGGGACTCGGCACGTCCGCCCCCGGCAACGTCGGCTGCGACGCCGGGACCGCCGCCACCGGAGTCGGTTGGGTGGTCGTCGGAGGCACCACCGCCTGCGCGCCGGGGCGGCTCTTCGGCGCGCCCATGTTGATGACGCTCAGCGGCTCGGGCGGCGGGGGCGTCACCTGCGCGCTGCCGACACCCGGACCGGAGGGTGTCGGCGGCGCTGCCTGCACGCCGGTCGCCGGGGAGGCGCTGCTCGCAACCGGGGGCGTCTGCGCCGCCTGGGCGGCCTTGGGCTCGCGCGAGGTCCAGAGCCACCACCCCCCGGCGAGCGCGCCCAGCGCGACCACCGTTCCGGCCGTGGCGATGATCGGCCCGCGGCGGAAACGCGGCGCCGCCGCCATGTTCGTCCTGGCCATGTCTGTCTGATGCGATGTTTGCGACGCGAGCGCCATGAGCGTTCTCTCCAAGGCCGGGGCTTCCCCGCGGACGGGGCGCCGGCGCGGATGGCCGGGGTGGGGGCTGGTCGGCGTCCGTGCCGACGGCGAGAAAGACCCTGCGCCGGGGCCGCGCTCTGCGGGGCCTGCTGGCGCACACGCCGCTTCATCCGAAGGCCATGCTAGGGCTTCAACCTCTGGCGGAGTTGCGCGACGCCCACACGGAGATTAGTCGGCGATCGGTCGCGACCGCCTCGACTTTTGCATCGTGGGGCTCGGTGGGAACGCGGTCCACCACCTGGAAATCGAACCCGACGCCCACGACGGTCACCCGGCCCGCCCGGCGCAGGCCCGGATCGCTCAGGAACCGGTCGTAGAACCCGGCCCCCCGACCCACCCGGTTGCCCTCCGGGTCGAACGCCAGGCCCGGCACGATCACCAGGTCGATCTCCCCGACCGGAAGCGGCGCCCCCCCGATCGGCTCGCGCACGCCGTGACGCTGCTGCTCGAACTGATCGTCAAAGCCCCGGATCTCCACCGCGTGCATGCGGCGGGATTTCCAGTCCATCCGGGGAACACACACGGACTTGCCCGCCTGGAAGGACCGGAGCGCCAGCGGGCACACGTCCACCTCCCCGGGGATCGGCATGTAGACCAGCACCGTCTGCGCCGCCACAAAACACTCCATCGCGCTTACCCGGCGGCACACGGCGGCGGACATCGCGGCCGCCTCCTGGGGCACGAGGTCGCGGAGCATCTCCCGCATCGCGTCGCGCAGCGCGCTCTTTCCCTGCCTCGCCGCTTCGTTGCGGTCCGCCCCGTCCGTCAGGCCCGAAGTGTCCGGTTCGCCGGTCATCAGAATTCTCTCGATCCCTTATCGGCCTGACGGGTGATCCTTCAGGATTCGGAGGCAGCCGGCGCTCCTCGAGCGCTGGGGCCACTCATCGCCGCGAAGATGAGGTCTCTCACTCCCGACCGATCCGGCCCCGCGGGGGGCCCGTGCATGGTTTGATGATACGGCCGTCTGAAAGTTCCGAGGGCCTCGAGGTGGCGCCGCAACCCATCCACGGGAAGATTCGCAGGAATGCCCTCCCTGTTCCATGTCATCCTCCACGAGCCGGAAATCCCCAACAACACGGGCAACATCGGGCGGACCTGCGTTGCCCTCGGCTGCGCGCTCCACCTTGTCCGTCCGCTGGGGTTCGACGTGTCCGACCACGCGGTGCGCAGGGCCGGTCTCGACTACTGGCCGCGGCTCGACGTGCGTTATCACGACGGTTTCGCGGAAGCCCTCGCCGGCGCGCAAACCGGCGCGTCGGCCCCGAGACTCTGGCTTTTCTCGGCGTTGGGCGGGCGCCCTCCGTGGCAGGCCGATCTCCGCCCCGGCGACGCGATGGTCTTCGGCAAGGAGACGCGCGGGTTGCCCGAACGCCTGCTCGCGGCGCACCCCGATCGCCTAGTCATGTTCCCCATGGTTCCCGGAGAGCGGGGCCTCAACCTCGCGACCGCGGTCTGCGCCGCGCTCTACGAGGGCCTTCGGCAATGCGTGGCGAGGGGCGAAATCGCCCTCGGGGCCGACGGAAGATTCATCATTCCCTGACATCCGCCCCGCCGCTCACCCGGTCTTCCGGCCCTTGGTCCGGGGGCGTTTGCGCCGTGCCAGTTGCAGGATCAGCCGGCCGACTTCTTCCAGCCCGGCGCGCTCCGCCGCGATGGTCGCGGGCAGCCATTCACGCTCGCGGATGTCCTGCTCCTGCCATCGCTCCAGCACCCGTTCGACGCGCAGGGCAAAGACGGTCACGTGGTGATCCTGATCGACGCGGCGCCGCTCGAATGTCCCCAGCGCGGGCTTTTCCAGCACCCCGATGACCCCCGCTTCCTCGAGCGCCTCGAGCACCGCGGTGTGTTCGGCGGTGTGGCCGGGGTCGATTCCCCCCTTGGGGATCGACCAGCGCCCGGCGGAGGTGGTGATCAGGAGGACGTCGATCGACCCCTCGCCGGTGACGCGATACGGAATTGCGCCCGCCTGTGCGGCTTGTTCTCGCTCCACGCCGACAGTATCGGCCCGTGGCGCCGCGGAACGTGGAAATCCCTCGTCAACGACGACCGGCCACCTCGGGAGCCCGAGTGGCAGCGCGTCCGTGCCCGGGCAGAGGGAACCGCTCGCACAGTGCCGCCACCTCGGCGCGAACCTGGCGCGTGGCGGCTT
The DNA here is from genome assembly GCA_947476675.1 of Phycisphaerales bacterium. Taxonomy (GTDB): domain Bacteria; phylum Planctomycetota; class Phycisphaerae; order Phycisphaerales; family UBA1924; genus CANJRL01. Next base: position 2,201 of record CANJRL010000088.1, on the reverse strand, counting down.
GATCGCCCCCCGAGCCCAGCACGCGGTCGATCCACTGCGCGACCGCGGCCATCTCGCCGGGGCCGAAGCCGCGGGTGGTCGCGGCGGGCGCGCCCAGGCGCACGCCGCTGGTCACCTTGGGGGGGCGGGTGTCGCTGGGGATGGCGTTCTTGTTGCACACGATGCCGGCGGCTTCGAGCCACTTCTCGGCGTCGGCGCCGGTGAGCGTCTCGCTCCGCTTGCGCAGGTCGACCAGCATGAGGTGGTTGTCCGTGCCCCCGGTGGTGATGCGGTAGTTGAGCCGGGTGAGTTCCGAGGCCAGGGCCTGGGCGTTCGTCACCACCCGCCGCGAGTACGCCTTGAACTCGGGCGTGAGCGCTTCGCCGAAGGCCACCGCCTTGGCCCCGATCACGTGCATCAGAGGCCCGCCCTGGACGCCCGGGAACACGGCCTTGTCGATCTTCTTGGCCAGTTCCTCGTCGTTGGTCACGATCAGGCCGCCGCGGGGGCCGCGGAGCGTCTTGTGGGTCGTGGTCGTGACGACGTGGGCGTGGGGGAATGGCGAGGGGTGGACCCCGGCGGCGACCAGGCCGGCGATGTGCGCGATGTCGGCGACGAGCACCGCGCCGACCTCGTCGGCGATCTCGCGGAACCGCTTGAAATCGATCACGCGGGGATACGCGGAGTAGCCGCACATGAGCACCTTGGGACGGTGCTCGAGGCACAGGCGGCGCGCGGCGTCGTAGTCGATGCGCTCGAAGTCGGGGTGGGCCGGGTCGGCGTGGAGGGGGTAGAAGACGGGGTTGAAGAAGGTTCCCGAGAAGTTGATCTTCATGCCGTGGGAGAGGTGCCCGCCGTCCTTGAGGACCAGCGCCGCAAAGGTGTCGCCGGGGTTCATGAGGGCCATGAAGACGGCGGTGTTGGCCTGGGCGCCGGAGTGGGGCTGGACATTGGCGAAGCCGCCACCAAAGAGCGCGCAGGCGCGGTCGCGGGCGATCTGCTCGACGCGGTCGTGGAACTCGCACCCGCCGTAGTAGCGGGCGCCGGGGTAGCCCTCGGCGTACTTGTTGGTGAGGCACGTTCCCATGGCGTGCATCACCGCCGGGGAGACGTGGTTCTCCGAGGCGATCAGTTCGATGGTGGTCGCCTGGCGGTTGCCTTCGGCGGCGATGAGATCGGCGACCTCGGGGTCCTGGGCGCGGAGCAGGGCGAGCACGTCGTCGGTGATGCGGTCGTGGGCCATGGCGGGATGCTATCGGGCGGATGGGGGAGGCGGCTCGGTCATGACCAGCGGTTGCCGAGCGAGATGCCGATGGCGATGGCGCCGAGGAGGCCTACGACGACAAGGAGGGGGTACAGCCGCCAGATGGAGGAGAGCCGAATCCCTCGGCGGAGGGCGTACCAAAGGGAGAAGGGCATCCAGAGGAGCGCGGCGCCGAAGAGGTAGTGCGCCATGCGAGGAAGATGCGACATGGCAGAGCCAACAGCCTGGAATGTCTGCGGAGGCATCCCTACCCGTGCGATGATCTCTGCGGTGATCCATTCGTTCTGCTTCAGAGCGAAGAGGAAGCCGAGTGTGGGCACGAAGATCAGCGCAGGGCTGAGGGAATAGACGCCGATCCTCGCAACCAGGACCGGCCTGACGCGGACGGTCCGCCACTCGGACGGGGTCGCGAGCAGCACCGCGGTGACCGTGAGCGACCAGCCGAGAAACGCGCAGAGAAACGGCGCGACGTCACTGGACGCGATGCGAACGCGCATCGGGTTGGAGAGGAACTCACGCCGGAAGGGGAGAAGATCGTCGGCCGCGAGCGCGATGTATGTCTGGGCGTCAGGACTGAATTGCTTGGAGAACCAGCCCGGTCGATTGCCGTAGTTGAAGGGGGCGAAGTGAGCCAGTGCGGCAACGCCGCCGACGAGAATCGCCGCGAGCATCGCGTGCACGCACAGCCAGGCGACCCACGGGAACGGTGCGAGCCGGCTCGGTTTCACCTCGCACTCGACGGTGACCCGCCGCCAGAACGACCAGGGCGCGAGCGCGCGGAGCGCCGTGCCGAAGGCTTTGTCGAATCGCCACCACGGGCTGTGCTCGTAGAACCACCGCAGGCGGCGCCGCCGGGGGTCCATGACGTCGCGCCACTCGAAGGTGAGCCCGCACTCGCTGCACCGGCCCTCGAGTGGCCACGCGTTGGTCCACGTCGAGGTGTGGCCGGAGAGGTCGT